>NZ_AXAB01000089.1:0-4614 GCF_000472645.1 Bradyrhizobium sp. WSM2254
TGGACGTTCAATTCCGGAACGCAGGCGTTTGACTATCTGGCCGCCGGCCAGTCGCTGACGCTGACCTATACGGTCCAGAGCACCGACAACAACGCNGCGTCGGATACCCAGTCGGTGACGGTGACCGTCACCGGCACCAACGACGCGCCGGTGGCTGTGAACGACACCAGCGCCAGCGCGGGCGCCACCGCGGCGACCGAGAAGGGCGGCACGGCCAACGGCTCGGGCGGCCTCAACGCGACCGGCAACGTCGTCACCAATGACACGGATGTCGACAGCGGCAGCCTTACGGTGACTGCGATCCGCACCGGCAGCACCGAAGGTGCCGGCACCACGGGCTCGCTGGGTGTTGGCCTGGTTGGCGCGCATGGCACGCTGACGATTGCCGCCAATGGCAGCTACACCTACGTCATCAACGAAACCGACGCTGCGGTGCAGGCGCTCAATACCGGCGGCACGACCACCGATAGCTTCAATTACACCGTCAGCGACGGCAGCCTGACTGACACCGCGGTGGTGACGGTCACCATCAACGGCGCCAACGATGCGCCGGTGAATACGGTGCCCGGTACGCAAGAGGTGGTGCAAAATACCAATGTGACATTCAACGGCGCCAAGCTCATCTCAATCTCGGACGTTGACGTAGGCGCTGGGACCGAGACAGTGACGCTGTCGGTCGCGCACGGCACGCTGACGCTATCGGGTACAACCGGCCTCTCGTTCACCACCGGCGACGGTACGACCGACGCGACCATGACCTTCTCCGGCACGGGCGCGAACATCAACAACGCCTTGAATGGTCTTCTCTACAATCCAACCGACACTTTCGTCGGCGCCGATACTTTGACGATCACGACGACGGATCAGGGTGGATTGAGCGATAGCGACACCGTTACCATCAATGAGGAAAGCCCTAACCCAGGGACCATGACGACGAGTCCGACCGACGTCATCTTCTACGCCAGCGGCACGAATACGGTAAATGCAACCAATCTGACCTTGAACGGTACAGATAGCATCACCGGCGGAACCGGCACAGACACGCTCATCGTCACTGGCGGCTCCCCTGGACCATTCACATTTGGGAATGGCGTGGGAAATCTCTTTCTCACAAATTTTGAAGTTCTCAAACTGGTCGACACCAACAGCGGAAATCATACCGACAACGTAACGTTCCTCTCGACTTTCCAAAATAATGGAACACTGACCGTCGACGCGACTGGTATCGGTGGCAATGGAAAGCTCAATTTGGATGCAAGCGCAGTCACGTCCGGAGCTTTCATTGTTGTCGGCGGAGACAGTGACGACACTCTCAAGACTGGCTCGGGCGACGACACCCTCACCGGCGGCTTGGGTAACGATACCCTTACCGGTGGTGCCGGCAACGACACGTTCAACGTCAATTCGGGCATTGACAGCATCACCGATCTTTCAGGGAATGATGTCCTTGTCGTAAGCGCAGGGGCCACGGCCAACGCTACCGTCACGGCAGCCTTTACGGCCACGTCATCGACCAGCAACGCTGGTGCGGCAAACTTGAGCAGCAACGGCTTTGCCGTTGACCTGAGCGCGGCAACCGGCGCCAACGGCTTTACGGTCACCAATACCGGCGCAGCGGCGGCCATCACAGGTTCAGCACAGAATGACACGCTGATCGGCGGCTCCGGAAATGACACGCTCGTCGGCGGCTCAGGCGCCGACAGCATTACCGGAGGCAGCGGCGCTGATACAATGACCGGCGGAGCTGGTGGCGACACGTTTGTCATTAACAGCGGACAATCTCTCGGTACCGTTGGGAGCTCCGGGGATGCCGGCACGATTTCCGGCTATGACGTGATCAACGACTTCGCCACGACCGGCACCAACGACATCCTTGATCTGCCGGTCACCAACGTGACGGCCAATACTGCCGGCACTAACGGCACTGACTCCACGTTGACCATTTCCGGTCAGACGGTGAAATCGCATGCCATCACGAACGGCGTCATCACATTCGATGATGCCAATGCCTTTGCGTCAGCACTAACCCTGACGTCCACCGCTAACGTCGCAGCCGTCGTGCAGTACCTTCACAACAACGATATAGCCACCGGCACCGGCGCAGCGGTTGCTTTTGTCGCGAACATCGCCGGAACTGCTCATAGCTATGTTTTTGAGCAGGTCGGCACAACTCCGAACGCCGCTAACGACATCCTGGTCGATCTCGTAGGGGTCACCCTGACCAACATCAATCAGGCTCATCTCGCGCCCGCAGGCATTGCCGGCGAAGCCATCAACCTTGGACTGACAAACCCGGCAGATCACGTTGGCATGATCAGCATCAGCATCAGTGGCATTCCGGCGGGTTGGACGCTGAGCGAGGGTACCGACAACGGCGATGGGACCTGGTCGGTGCAGACAAACGACGTCACCGCGCTCTCTATCACCACGCTAGATGACTACGCAGGTGCGGTGTCGCTGCATATATCGCAAACTTGGACTGATTCTACAGGCGGCACCGGGTTGGCCATGATCGACGACAACGTCGAAGCCTTTGGACAAGGCTCCCCAATCTTCGCGCTCTCAGGCGACGATAACCTGACCGGCTCCACCGGCCACGACTTGTTCGTGCTCTCCCAGCCGATCGGGCATGACGTGATCTACAGCTTCGACGCTGCCTCCGATCAGATCGATCTGATCGGCTACGCCAACTTCACCGGTTTTGGCGACATCCAGGCGCACGTGGCCAACGATGCTGCCGGCAATGCGGTGATTACGCTCGCCGATGGCCAGTCGATCACGTTGAATGGGGTCGATGCCGACTCGCTCACGGCTGATGACTTCGTGTTCGATCAAACGCCGGTCACGGAGAATGCCGGCCACATGGTGATCAGCGACGGCGCGATCCTGCCGCTCTCCGGCATCATCGACAACACCGGCACGATTGAGTTGAACTCGACCAGAAGCGGGACCGACCTCGAGCTCATCGAGCACGGCATCACGCTCCAGGGTCATGGGCAGGTCGTCCTGTCCGATAGCAGTCAGAACCTGATCACAGGAACGGTCTCGGACGTCACGCTGACGAACGTGGACAACACGATCTCCGGCGCTGGCCACCTCGGGGATGGCGTGATGGTGCTGGTCAACGAAGGCACGATCATCGCCACCGGCACCAATGCACTCGACATCAATACCGGAGCTAACGCCGTAACCAACACCGGCACGATCGAGGCAACGGGAACCGGTGGACTGGTGGTCCACAGCGACGTCGTCAATACCGGCCTGTTGTGGGCCAACGACGGCAACGTCACGATCGACGGCAACGTCAGTGGCAACGGTTCAGCGCTGATCAGTGGGACCGCGACGTTGGAGTTTGCTCATGCTTCGGCGGAAAATACCACGTTTGCGACAGGCGCAACCGGAACCCTCATCCTTGGCGATTCGTTCAATTTCTCAGGGACCGTCTCCGGGATGAGCGCAGACGATCATATTGATCTTCTCGACTTCAACTTCACCAGCGCGCCGACGTTGAATTACACCCCCAACGCCGACAACAGCGGCGGGACTCTGAGCATCGCCGACGGATCCCATACCGCCAACATTGCTTTGTTGGGTAGCTTTGATCCCACCGGCTTCCAGGTTGAGGCAGATAAGACGACGGGAACGTTGGTTAGCTACCACGATTTCCATCTGGCCTAAAAGCGGGTCAATCGCGATCTTCGAAGGAGCACATCCTCATCGCGTATATCTTGGAGCATAATGCCAACTATTCGCCCGGCAGTAAGTCCGCTGCTTGCTTCAACCACTTCCGCACGGTGTTCACGTCCAAGACAATGCCGTGCTCGGCGAGGTCGTCGGCAATTTCCTGCGGCAAGGTGCTGCGGCTCAGTTTTGGATCATGTTTGTAGCTATCGAGCGTCAACCCGATCACGAGCTGTCGCGCTCTTTGGCTCCGAGCGGTTTTTCCCGCTGGCTGGCTTGCCTGCCGTGGTTCCAGTTCGCGTATCCGGGTTTGTAGTGTCGCCTGGGCATCCTTTGCCCCAACGATCTCCTGCCAGACCTTTTCCTCGTGAGCGACCTTCAGTTCGTCATACATTGCCTTCCAGTCGGCAATTCGATCGCACTTTGATACTGCCTCCGCGAGGCCCGGAGTCAAACCCACGATTTTCGATCATTTCACTTCGAGCTATTGCGACTACTCGTTAGCACTAGCCGGTCCCCTACCTTCGAAATGCAGATCCTACACATGCACCACAAGTCTGCTCACGTTAGCCGTGGTGCTCTCGCTCCAGTCCATCATGGGTGCCACAGAAAGGAGGTAGTCTTGCGATTTCAATGATTTACCTTATCATCTCAATAGGATGAAACACGAACGTGTGCACTCCAAACTAGCCGAAATTGCATGTTATTCGGCCTGCAATATTGACCCCCTAAGCCGGGGGATCGGCGTCCAAAATTGACCCCCTATAGGTTGGTCTGTTGCGCTGCCTGCTTCGTAACAAAGCAGGTGGTGGAGGATGCTGGTCGTGGAGACGATTGCGCGGATTCGGCGCGAGCACTTCATCAAGGGCAAGACGATCAAGGAGATCGCACGTGACCTGAAGGTGTCACGGAACACGGTCCGGAAGGTTCTGA
>NZ_AXAB01000090.1:0-4493 GCF_000472645.1 Bradyrhizobium sp. WSM2254
AAGGAGGAGCTTGGACTTGACCACTTCGAAGGGCGATCATGGCAAGGTCTTCATCGCCACGCCCTTATGACAATGATTGCCTACGCCTTCCTGCAAAATCGTCGCCTCGCATATGCGGGGCGGAAAAAAAAGAATNAACGGGCCTCCGCCCCAGCCAACCATGCCCGCCGTACGTCACGCCATCGTCGATCTCATCCTTCGGCCGCCGTCTCAGCAGTGCCCATATTGCCGAAAGCAAATCCTTGAAAAACAGTGGCGCAAACCAATTCTGCCAAAGTAGTGCTAGACTAGTTAAGACACTCGCAGGGGCAGACAGGAGACACCCGCCTAATCGGCTGCGTCTATGGCAGCGAAAAAATCAATTAGACGATTCACAAATGTGCTTGTGAGAATCTTGAGGATCGGGAAAAATCGGCAATCCGGGGCTGGCTAGACCATTTGATCTCGGAATTATTGAAACCCGGACGGGGCCGCTGATGGCGAGTCGGCGGCCCTTGTCTATGTGGCAAGGCGGCTGCCAAGTTTTCCTGGTGCCCCGCGACCCCGTTGGCGACGTGCTCTATGGGACCGAACTCCTAGACCTATGCTATTGGCGGTACACCGCAAAGATTGATACGTGACAGCGCCCGTGCCGAGCGCTTATATTAAAGCCCCCATGACCACGCCGATCACGATCAAGAAGCACGAACGCGTCCCCGACACCGGCAGCTGTAAGGTCCGCTTCGCGGACGGCCGTCCGAGCGTCTATTTCTACTGGGGCGACCTGCCCGGCCGGCGGCTTCGACCGGATCTGCTGACGCGCAACGAGGCCAAGGCCAAGGAACTGGCTCGCATCGAGCGCGACAAGCTCGCCGGCGCCAGCGCATGAAGCACGTCGAGACCCGCCACTTCGCAGATCCGCAAGTTGCCGCACGCAAGCTCCTCGAGCTCGCCGCCGGCGTCGAGCCCGTCAATGCGCGCATTCACATCGAGAAGATCAACGCGCCGTTCCTCTCCAGAAACGGCTGCAAGGCGACGGGCGTGCGGCTAATAGGCTGAGGTCCAATAAAAACGGTCCCAGCATACCCCTATGCTGGGACCGTTGGAGGTGCTTGGCGGTAGTGGGTCGCTAAGCATCCCTAGCTTAGGAAAAACTGGCAATCAGGTCTGTGCGCTTTCGTACACAAGCGGTATGGTTCCGCTCGGGAACGGAACTGATCGCAATGAAAGACATGCAGGCTCAATTGGAAAAGCTCCGCACGGATGCTGCCGAGTGCGCCCTCATCCGTGACCTGGCGACCGACCCGAAGAAACGAGAGCTTTTTACGAGGTTGGCTGATCACCTGACGACGCTCCAGCGCGCAAGGATGCTGGCAACCGGCGCCACCTCGATCTGCAAGCTGAACCTCTTGGTGTAGAGATTGATGAGCGCATCGTGACTTTCATCAGACGAGCTGCAGAGCGCGTCCTCAGCGAGGATAACACGGTAGCCGATATCGACCGCAGCCAGCACCGTTGCGAGCACACAGACATCGGTCTCACCGCCAGACACGATCAGCGTGTCCACCTGATGCTCATCCAGAAAGGCTTGCAGCCGCCTATTGGTGAATGCGCAGTAAGTCTGGCGGTCGATGACCGTGGCAGGCGGCACAAAGCGTGTCAGGGCCGGCATCAGCTCAAGCAACCCCGGATCGACCTTGTCGCGTGTCACGCATTCCCATTTCTCATAATAGGCTTTCCAGACGCCGCGCGCCTCGGCCTTGTTACGGACCGGAATGAAGCGCGTGAAGACGGTACGTGGCGGCGCGTGCGCAATCAGCCTGACCGCCTCGGGTAGCGCACGCTCCAACCAGGGCGTTGCCCACGGGGCATACGGTGCGAACAACCTTTGCATGTCGATGCAGAGATGGACGGCGTGAGGACCGGGGGGTGCGAGCAGTTGCCCCATGACTAGCCCTATCTTCCCTGACGACCAAAGTCCGTCAGCCGCCTTATGACGCGCTCCAGCGCGACTCCGATCGCCAGACCCGCAAGTACATCACTTGCCCAGTGAGCCAGCAGGAACACGCGTGTCGACACCAGAACGGCGCCGAGGCCCCACGCGAGATTGCGCTTGGCGGGCGACAGGACCGCGGCGGCGGATGCGAGGGCACCGACATGCACGGCATGCCCCGAGGGGAACGCATCCAGCGCGCGGCCGGAGAGTGGGATGCCATGCAGATGGCCGCGCACGGTGCGCCGGTCCGGCCGCACCTGGTCAAAATGCGTTTTTAGAAGGTGTGGCAACAGGACAGAGGCGAGCGTCGTCAGCAGCACATGATCGCTTGCGTGCCGCTGCGGCAGTGGTTTGGCGCGACACCAGAGCCACCATCCGACGGCAACCGCGGTCAGAATATGCTCATCCGCTCCCCAGGTCAGCGCGCCCGAAATCCGCTCCGGCAGCGGACGGGTGTGTCGCGCAATCGCACGCGCAAGTTCGATATCGGCGGACAAAGGATGTACTCGTATCGTCATCGACTGCCTTCTCTCGCAGATGTCCTTATGCCCTGCAGCAATCTCCGTAAAAGAGCGATTGGAAAGCAGAGCAAGTCGTCCTGGTCTTTCAATCAACCGCCTCGAAAACCGTTCCCGGCTAGGAACTGTGCGCCGGACGGACGCGTTGGATGCGAGGGACAGATCAATGGAGGAGAGAGCCATGGGCTTTGGACGAGGCGCATTGTTGTGGTTGCTGGGCATACCGTTGCCGATCATTCTGCTGCTCGCGATCTTCTGGCACCATTAAACCAGCGGCACAGGTCAGGCGAGCCTGTCGGCCAAAGGACTGTCGCAGTGCCCTGAGCAGCCCTGATGTAATATTCATGCGATGCTGGCCGGCTCGACAGCCTATGCCATTGGCGAAGGCCGCAGATGGCCCGTTGGCCTCGCCCGCAAACCGCGGCAGGCCATGGCGTTTTATTCGGTGCTTGCCCTCTCGGTCGGCCTCGGTATGGCGCTCAATTTCACGCCAATTGATCCGATCAAGACGCTTTACTGGAGTGCGGTCATTAACGGGGTGCTGGCAGCACCGGTAATGACCGTTTTAATGCTGCTTGTCAGACGGCGTGACGTGATGGGCAAGCTCGTGGTCGAAGGCTGGCTGTATTGGCTCGGCTGGGCGTCGACGGCGGCGATGGCTCTTTGCATCGTCGGCATGGCGGTCAGCATGCTGATACCAGGATCGTCCTAGAAACGGCGATCAAGGAGGAATGGTGGACTACGCGCTGCGCTTTCTGATTGGCGGTTTGGTCGTCTCCCTGTTTGCGGTCATAGGCGACCTGCTGCGGCCCAAGAGCTTCGCGGGATTGTTTGGCGCCGCCCCCTCCGTAGCTCTAGCAACGCTCGGCCTCGCCTTCTCAAAACATGGCGGCGACTATGTTGCGATCGAAGGCCGCTCGATGATGCTCGGTTCGATCGCGCTCGCGGCTTACAGCGTTGCTGTTTGTCAGTTGCTGATACGGGCCGAATGGTCGACGCTCAAG
This sequence comes from Bradyrhizobium sp. WSM2254, assembly GCF_000472645.1. Lineage (NCBI taxonomy): Bacteria > Pseudomonadati > Pseudomonadota > Alphaproteobacteria > Hyphomicrobiales > Nitrobacteraceae > Bradyrhizobium > Bradyrhizobium sp. WSM2254. Next base: position 3,498 of record NZ_AXAB01000090.1, read on the forward strand.
GCCACCCTCGCCGCTTTCGCGATCTGGCTTGTGGCCGCGATAGGCCTCAAGCAATTTTTGATAGGCTGACCACTATGGTGGTCCACTTCAAGTTCTCCGCACTCAAGCAGGGACGACTTTACGAATATGTCGTGCGTTTTGCATTGGGCGGGTTGGCGACCGTGGTGGCTGGCCTTGTCGCGGACGGGGCAGGGCCGGAGGCCGGCGGGCTGATGCTGGCTTTTCCAGCGATCTTCTGTGCCAGTGCGACCTTGATCGAGAAGCATGAGCGTGAGCGCAAGGAGAAAAACGGCCTGCGCGGGCAGCGACGCGGAAAGGCTGCCGCCGCACTTGATGCCGCCGGGGCCGGATGGGGAAGTCTGGGCCTTGCCTGTTTCGCGCTATTCATCTGGTGGCAGGGACGCGCCTCGCAGCCCGCGCTCTGCCTTGCGGCGGCTTCGCTCGTCTGGTTCGCAGTCGCCGTCCTCATGTGGCGTCTACGGCGCGAACTACTTTTCGGGAGTTCCTCCTAAAATTTAAGAGTCGTCCGCAACCCGAACACGGAAGCATTCTTGAGTGGCGTTCCGGCTAGAGGTCCTGAAGGGTTCGTTGCTCCTCCTCCGGGGTGAATGATGTACTGAAAATTGGGCTGCAGCGTCCAGCCATCCCTGATCTGGTACTGATAGACGGCGGTTAGAAGGCTTCGCTCACAGGTTATTCGGCGGCCCAATCCTCGGGATTCGATAGTTGTTGGTCCGATCCCGGTAATCTCAAAGATCACTTCCTCGTCTCGCGTTTTGGCAAACTGCCAGGCCTTGGGCGGCACATGCGTTAACGTCCTTGCAGGAAAGCTCGAGAGTTTGCGCTCCATCGGGACTTTGATGGACCGGCAATCGCGAAGAATATTAGAACGACGACATTGAGTTGCATCACCCTAACGGGTGACAGTTGGGATGTCTGCTTACCTTGTCACTTTGGTAGCAACTCTTTATGGTAAACGACTAATGGTTGCAGATT
>NZ_AXAB01000091.1:0-4429 GCF_000472645.1 Bradyrhizobium sp. WSM2254
ATCTTCGGGTACCGCATCGCCCAGATGAAACTCGTAGAACAGTTGACCTTGGTCACTCTTCACACGGCCCATCATGGATCGACCTCGCCGAGATTCGCGTCAACACAACGGAATCACGGTTCGCGGCCTGCCTCAACCGACTTTTGCAACAAAATCTGCCCGTCGCGGAAATCGCCGCGCCAACGGCCCACCTGTACCTGTGGTGTCCGAATGCGCTGCTCCCGGAAGGCATCCAGGTCATGAAGGCGTGGGGCTTTCAGTACAAGTCCAACATCGTGTGGCACAAAATACGGAAGGACGGCGGTTCCGATGGCCGTGGGGTGGGTTTCTACTTCAGGAACGTCACGGAGCTGATCCTGTTCGGGGTCCGAGGGAAGAATGCTAGGACGCTCCAGCCGGGCCGGACCCAAGTGAACTACATTTCGTCCCGCAAGAGGGAGCACTCGCGGAAGCCTGATGAGCAGTACGAGGTCATCGAATCCTGTTCGCCGGGGCCGTACCTTGAGCTATTCTCTCGGGGAGTGCGCAAAAAGTGGGCAGTGTGGGGCAACGAGGCCCACAACGAGTACCGTCCAACATGGGACACCTACGCGAACCACTCTCAAGCCGCAGAATAGCGATGCAGCAGCTGTTCGAGGCTGAAGGCTACAAGCTGGTCGAGGACGCATGGGACGAGCATGGCCGTCTCACGTTCGTTCACGATGACGACGCTGAGCGCCCGCATCTCAACCGCCTCACGAGAACTCTTCAGGTTGCTGGCTGGGAGAAGTCCAAGACCGAGTTGCGGACCTTCAGGCACCCGGCCAGCGGGGAAATCGTGGAGGTCGAACCGGGTGGCTCAGATACGAGCGGCCATTTCCTCCACTACCTGTCAGCTCTTGCTGGGTGACTCCCAGTCTTAGGCGATCCCGATGCAGGTGACCGCTCACCACGCGAACGATGAATTGCCGCTTAGCGATAAGGCTGCCCATCCCATGTTCGCTCGCGCGGCAGACACTCACTCACTTCGCTCAGGCTGAGGGGTTCACAGTGACGCGCGAGTTTGTGGAGGTGGAAACTGGCAAGGGTGCGGATGCTCTGGACCGCCGCCCGCAGCTAAAGGCGGCCCTCGCTGCCGCAAAGAAGCTCAGGTGCCACGTCGCTGTAGCTAAGCTCGACCGGCTCAGCCGCGACGTTCACTTTATTTCCGGCCTCATGGCCCACAAGGTGCCCTTCGTGGTCGCTGAGCTTGGCCCCGACGTTGACCCGTTCGTCCTGCATCTATTCGCCGCACTGGCCGAGAAGGAACGCGCGCTGATCTCCACCCGCACCCGGCAGGCCCTCTCGGCGGCTAAGGCTCGTGGGGTGACGCTCGGCAACCCTAAGCTCTCTATAGCTCGCAAGAGCGCCGTGGAGGCCGTGAAGGCCGAAGCTGATCGCTACGCGGCCAACGTCCTCCCCATTATCCGTGAGGCTCAGAAGGCCGGTGCGAGCACGCTCAGGCAGATTGCGGAGGCGCTGAATGCGCGTGGTGTCCCAACGGCACGAGGTGGCATGTGGTACGCCCAGTCAATCGCAAACATTCTCGAACGGGCTTGAGAGTTGGCCTGTAGCTAAAGGAAGCTAAGCCGCCGCCCGTGTGCACAGATATGGCAGATGCGCAGCTAAGGGACTCCGGCGGTGCATGGGGCCCCTAGGCTGACCAAAGCGGGGCCCCTGTTTCAAAAAGGGCGGGCTAAAGGCCAAGGCCCTTGCTCAGTTGAACAGGGCGGCGTGCTCCGCTGAAAGTACCGTTTTGGACCCCCTATCTCCATCAAGTCCAACGACTTAGCCGACAAACGTACTCACGTATAGAGAGAGGGGGGCGTGATGGTCCCCAAACAAGCATCCAACGCAACGGGATCACAGATGACCAACATCAGCACTCAGCCATAGCTAGCTAGACAGTCGTCAATGCGCAGCTTCATAACCGCCTCGATGAAACCTATTCCTGTGACCTCCAATGGTGATCTTTGATTAGGGCCTTCCGTGGAGCGTATTTGAGCCTCGGCTTCTATTAGAACCAACGACTTAGCTGACAAACGGGCCTACTCTAAAGAGGAACGGCCATGATGCCCTCACTTGGCCTCCTCGGAATCTCTGACGGCTTTCAAGAGTTGGGTTGCAGTCAATTGTAGCTAGCTAACAACAGTCGGTTGCAAGCCACTTCCGCAATCTTCTGCCACCCAACAAATTCTTCTTCCGTCAAATCTCACGATCAACCACTGCAAGCTTGAGGCCCTCAGTGGGCCCTGTCCAGCGCGCCCCTCACCAAGAGATAAGCGCTCTGACCAGCGATACGGCTTCAGCGGCTCTCGCGCGGCTCTACGGGCATCTGTAGAGGCGAAATGTAATCGGCGCTGTCACCTCATCAACCTTCAGTGCCTGTCCCCAAACAATGGGGGGCAGACCTCTATAGGATTTTCTCTTTAGAGGCTCACCCTCCATTCTCCTACTCTGGAATCGATCCATACATGACCAACTCTTTCGGCTTGCACGAGCAGTACGCTCTCGTGCCGGTGCAGCCTTTTCTCGACTGTCTTACAGATCAATGGACGACAACTTATCACAACACCCCAAGCGAACCACTCAGGAAGCTGTGGGCCACGATGGCCCATACCTACCAGGAAGCAATCATTGATACGGCTGCTGGTGCTCCGCCACGCTGGCGCATCCTGTGGCCCCCCACCGGCTCAGGGAAGACCTTGGGCGCCAAGGTGTACGCGGCGCTCCAAGCGAAGCAGAACGCTACAACCAAGGGCCTCAAGAAGCCAGTGGGCATTCTTATCGTTACACGGCTGATCTCTCAAGCGGATGAGGTGGTAGCTGCAATCAATGCCCTTGCTGGACGTGAGGTCGCTGTGGCTGACCACACGGACCACCGTGCCACCCAGGAGCAGCTCAGTGAACGCGACATCCTCGTCATCACTCACCAAGCCTATGTCAATGCCACCCAAACTCTCAAGGCGACCCGCGATGGCAAGTGGCAGCGTGTAACCAACTGGAGGGGCGGAATGCGTCTTCTGACCATCATCGACGAAGCGTTGTGTAACGCTATCGAAGAGAGCCAAGTCACTGCCGACAATCTTAGCCAAGCTATCGGGTTCATTCCGCATGATTTGCGTACCACTTACACTGCCGAGGTCGCCGCCTTGGAAAGCCTGCATCAAGTGTTACGTCACCACCAAGGTATCAGCGAGGATTCCGGTGGTGGCGCTCGCATGGCGTGGGACCGAGGAGAATGCCCGATTGGATCGGTGGACCTGAGCGCCTTGCGCGCAGCTATGTTCAAGCTCCCCTATGATCGGGTGATAGGGAAAGCTGACGAGAATGACCGCCGAAGCATTGCGACCAGGATAGACAAGACGATGGCTGCTGCTGAGGCCGTGCTGGATCGCTGGGCGTACTTCACGCTGAAAGGCAAGCTGCCAACCCTCAACTCCTCCGCCTTGCTGGTGCCGCTGGATGCGCCAGGTCCCGTGGTGCTCGATGCTACTGCCCGCGAGGACTTCATTTACGAGCTGATGGAGGACCGTGCGGTCATCATTCCGACGCCTCCGGGTGTGCGGGACTACAGCAGTGTTACGCTGCACGTCGCGCGGATCACGGGGGTCGGCAAGGGGGCCATGGTCGAACGCGCAAAGACGCGCATCCCCCGCCTTATTGACGACCTCACCGAGCGTCTTACGCCTGACCGTTCCGTGTTCTTTTGCGTACACAAGGCGGTGGAGCACGAGTTGCCCGAGGCCGGAGAGTTGCCTTTCGCAAAGGTGGCTAAGGCGCATTGGGGTGCTGTGGATGGCAGCAACGCCTACGCCGATTGTGATGTGGCGGTGATATTCGGCCTGCCGTTCCGCGATGCGGTGACGTATCCTACGAACATGTTCTTTGCGCTGCAAGGCGCACAGGGGGATGACTGGCTCGACAATCCTACTTGGAAAGGCCACGTCAACCTTCGAGAACACATGGTCCGCCGTCAGCTATCGGCCTCCATCATTCAGGCGATCAATCGCATCTGCTGCCGCCACGTCACTGACGACCACGGCGGGTGCCCACCGGCAGATGTGTTCATCGTGCTTCCTTCCGGTGAGCGGGGCGAGGACATTCTCGCTGCTATTCGCAGAGAGATGCCGGGGATACAGGGTAAGCATCCGGTGAAGGCCGTAGCGGTCACTCAGGCTGCCTGATCGACTTGCTTGTTTCGGTCGCGCCAATTCCACGGAAGCAGTTCGTCGAGCCGGTGAACCGGGTGCTCGGCAATGCGCGCCAGAAGGTCGGCGAGCCAGGCTTGCGGATCGATATCGTTCATCTTGGCGGTGACGATCAGGCTGTACATCACCGCGGCCCGCTCGCCGCCACGATCAGAGCCGCAGAACAACCAGGATTTTCTCCCCAGGGCGATACCGCGCAC
>NZ_AXAB01000092.1:0-4415 GCF_000472645.1 Bradyrhizobium sp. WSM2254
ATACAGAGGACACATCCGCTGTCGGGTCTTATGACCCAGCCGGTCCAAGAACGGCATCAGCCAGCGTTCGAGTTCGTCTTCCCATCCCGACATGGTCAGCCCTCCAAGAGCCGACCACCCATGAATCATTGAAAAATTGATTCGGGAATCCTATAAAACGCGGCAAAATCAATAATCTGCCAAAGTAGTGCTAGGGCGTGTACTCATAACGCGCAGAAGTCCGGTCTTGAAGGCTAAGCGGAGATGTTCCGCTCGGTCAGCGCATTGCCGCTGGTGACCCAAAGCCGAAATCATAGATTGGCCGCCGGGCTGTCGCTATCGGGTGTAGAGCGGACGTGGACTACGGGAGAATGGGATTTCCGCTTCTGACCCAGCCCGGACCGCTGATACTCTCACACTTGTTTGGTCTTCCTCATCACGTGCGATGGGATGCTCATTTTTAATATTGGCTCGAATCAGGCAGCCGATCGACCAAATTGGCCGCAAACGAGCGATCTAGCTGGTCTGCAAGCTTACCTTATGCCACTTTCCAACATACTTCGTATGAATGCTGGACGGTATCAACGACGTTTCGTTAGAGGCGGATTAGATGAACGCGGCAGCTTGGATAGGCTCTCGTATTAGGCGTAAGAAATTCCTTTTTTTGATAGTGCTTGTTGCCTGCGCGGGAATATTGCACTCGCCGGTCTCAATAGCGCTCACGATGGAAGGGGCAATAGAAAACTGCCGCACTACGGTTGGCCGGCCGATCGTGCAGGCGTGCATGGGGGGAACAAAGGACGAAGCGAAGCTTGCCGCTTGTCGCGCGAAAGCCACGCCCAGTGTCAAGGCCTGCGTGATCGCGGCGCTGAACAAGGCCCATGGCCGCGCCAACGTTGCAATCTCGATCGATGACGGCAAGGTGAAGAAGGAGGCGGTGAACCTCGGCAACGCGCTTCCTGCGGGCTTTGTACCGCCGCCACGTTCGATCGCCGACATTGCCGCCGTTCTCGACAATGAAAAGCCGGAAGCCGCCACGCTGGCACGGATGAAGGCCGACGCCGACAAACAACCGGCGCGCGGTCTTTCGGGCGATGATCTCGCCAAGCACTACTACTATCGCGCCGCCGCGCGCTCTGTGCTCGGACGAACCGATGATGCGATCGCCGACGCCGAAAAGGGGGCTGCGATCACCGGCAATCCTCGGCTGAAGTATCTCCTGCGTCTTTCTGTTGCCAGGCAGAAACAGGTAGTTGGTGACCTTAGGTCCACCATCGCGATGTTCCAGCAGCTGTTGCGCGAGATCGACGGGCGGATCGAAAGCATCAACTTCACCTTTCTTTTTTGCCGAGACATCGTTCAGGCATTGATACTTGCAGGTGATATTCCTCAGGCTGATGGTTACCTGCGACGCTCCCAGGCACGATTGGCGGACGTCCGCACCAGCGGCGTTCCGATGATACGCAAGAGCTATTCGGATCGGGGAAGAAACCTTGAGGGAGAATTCGAGTCGACCCGGGGACTTCTCCTGGAAGCGCGGGGGCAATATCGCGACGCCGAAGCCGCCTACAAGAAGGCCTCCGACTACAAGCGGGCGCATCTTGGGCACATCGACGATCTCGACCTTTCGCTGACCGACACGGAAGTCCGTCTCAACGCCGACACGGAACTGCTGAACGCGGCGCGGATGAAAGCGAAACAGGGCAGGCTGGCCGAGGCCGAAGTCGATGCCCGCGCCGTGCTGCTGGCGCGGCTGAAGGAGCAGGGCAAGTACAATCCGGCCACCACGCGTTTTGTCATGGGGCTGGCCGGCACACTCATCGAACAGGCGCGATATGGCGACGCGGAGAAACTAATCCGCTCGGCGCTCGACATTCAACGCACGGTCGGGATCGGCGACGACAGCCAGTACAGCGCGCAAATCCTCTCGCAGCTCGGCGCGGTGCTGACTTTCCAGGGCAAGGTGCCAGAGGCAGCCCAAGCCTATGCCGAACTGGACAAGGCGATCGCCAAATGGGAGCCGAAGCGCAAAGAAGTTCTCGAACTGAGCGGGTCACGGATTTTTGCGCTCTACGCTTCCGGCCAGATCGAGGCAGGAATAACGGCCGCACAGGAGCTGGTGAAGCGCGAGGTCAGCCGCGTTGGCGAACGGCACTTCGACGCCGCCGCGGCGCGCGGCACCCTGGCGCAGGGATTGGCGCTTGCCGGCAAGGATGCGGATGCGGCGCGCGAGTTCAAGGCGGCGATCCCGATCCTGATGGCGGCGCAGCGCGAGAATGCCAACGATGACGACGAGACCGTGAGTGCGGCGCGCAGCCAGCGGCTGCAGGCGATCGTGGAGGCTTATATCGGCCTGCTGGTCAAATCCGGCGACGGAACGAACAGTCAGGCCTCGCTCGAGGCATTCGCCCTAGCTGACGCGATCCGCGGCCATTCGGTGCAGAAGGCGCTCTCGGCTTCCAGCGCACGCAGCGTGGCGAAAGATCTAGCGTTGGCGGAACTCGTGCGCAAGGAGCAGGATCTCGGCAAGCAGATCAACGCTCAGCTAGGCGCTCTCAACAACGCGCTCGCCTCGAATACGCGCGACGAGAGCGTCGTCAGCGCGACCAAGGCCTCGATCGACAAGCTGCGCGTCGACCGCTCGAAGGCGCGCGAGGACATCGCCAAACGCTTCCCGAGCTATGCCGAACTGATCGATCCGAAACCGCCGACGGTCGACCAGATCAGGGAAGCGTTGGTTCCGGGCGAAGCGATGCTGTCCTTCTATTTCGGCCGCGCCGGCAGCTTCGTCTGGGCGGTGCCGAAAGACGGACAGGTGGCGTTTGCGGCGATCAACGCCACCTCCGGCGACGTCGAGAGCAAGGTGCGGAAGCTGCGCGAGGCGCTGGAGCCGAACGCGGCGATGATCGCGGACATTCCGGCATTCGATGTCGAACTCGGATATGAGCTTTATTCGCTGCTGCTCAAGCCGATCGAGGCCGGCTGGAAGCCGTCGAAGAGCCTAATCGTGGTAACGAATGGTGCGCTCGGCTTGCTGCCGCTGTCGCTATTGCCGACGGCGCCCGCGCAGGTCGAGGCCAATGAGGACGTGCTGTTTGCGAGCTACCGCAAGGTACCGTGGCTGGCGCGCACGCATGCCGTGACCATGGTGCCATCCTCGGCGGCACTGCGCACCCTGCGAGGCCTGCCCCCAGGTAAGCCGGAGCGGAGCGAGCTGATCGCCTTCGGCGATCCCTACTTCTCGCCGGAGCAGCAGGAAGAGGCGATGCAGCAGGTGAAGCTCGCGGATGCCTCCACCAGCTCGCAGCTTGCGGCAACGACGCGTGGCCTTCCCTTGATGCGGCGCAACGCGCCGAAACTGGAGGGCGTGGACAGCGCCGAGCTGGCGCTGCTGCCACGATTGCCTGATACCGCAGACGAGTTGAAGTCGATCGCGCTGGCGCTGCAGGCCGATCCCAGCAAGGTTCTCAACCTCGGCAAGGACGCCAATGAGCATAGGGTCAAGACCATCGATCTGTCCGGCTTCAAGGTGCTGGCATTCGCCACTCACGGCCTGGTGCCGGGTGAGCTCAATGGCTTGACCCAGCCGGCGCTGGCTCTCTCGGCGCCGGCGGTGTCAGGCGTCGAGGGCGATGGCCTGCTGACCATGGAGGAGGTCCTGGCGCTGAAGCTCGACGCCGACTGGGTCGTTCTGTCGGCCTGCAATACCGGAGCCGGGGCGGGAGCGGGAGCGGAGGCGGCCTCGGGCCTCGGCCGCGCTTTCTTCTATGCCGGCACGCGGGCGCTTCTGGTCACCAACTGGTCGGTCCATTCGCAGTCGGCCCGCGAACTCGTCACCGACCTTTTCAAGCGGCAGGCAGCCGACAGGAATGTCACCCGCAGCGAGGCGTTGCGGCAGGCGACAATGGCCATGCTGGAAGGTCCAGGTTACACCGGCGCTTCTGGCAAGACCGAGTTCGCCTATGCGCACCCACTGTTCTGGGCACCCTACACGATCATCGGCGACGGAGGCATGCGCCGCTGAAAAAAGGAATGAATCGAGCTGGGGCATGTCCGAACTGGCCCAGCAGACGTTCGGTGGCGCGGTCGACGTCGGCTTCCAGGGGATAAGCGGACGTGGAGCACGGGGACGCACCGATTTCAGCTTGTGGCCCAACGCGGAAGTCCTGCGACGTCCGCTTTCGCGCCGCTATCGAGGGCATAGCGGACGTCTAACGGCGTCCCGATTAATGGGTACACGACCTAGCACTACTTTGGCAGATTATTGATTTTGCCGCGTTTTATAGGATTCCCGAATCAATTTTTCAATGATTCATGGGTGGTCGGCTCTTGGAGGGCTGACCATGTCGGGATGGGAAGACGAACTCGAACGCTGGCTGATGCCGTTCTTGGACCGGCTGGGTCATAAGACCCGACAGCGGATGTGTCCTCTGTAT
>NZ_AXAB01000093.1:0-4135 GCF_000472645.1 Bradyrhizobium sp. WSM2254
GTTCAACGCACCGATCTACGCCAACCTGTTCAACGACGAGGACGGCGACGGCTTCAGCCTGATCTGGTCGCGGCCCCGTAAGAACGGCGACTGAGTTCGCCAAGAAGCCCCGCCCGGTCCGCCGGGCGGGGCTTCTCAATTCGAGGTAACTGCGAGTTCGGACGCGTCGAGCCGCTCGGGTCCCCACTGGTATTCAGTCTGCCGCGCGTCTTTTGTTGGCACCCGAGCGTATGGCGACGCGATCGGTGTTGAAATCTGTGAGATCGGTCGATTCTTGCGTCATAATAACTATCCGGCCCTTGGTAGTGTAGGCGCTCGTCAACCCGCCCGAGGTCTGAAGGGGCGAAAGCTAAACTATATCGATCGACTTTTTGATCTCGGCGAGTATCTGCTCGAATGTCGGCCTACCGGCGTAATAGAGTGCTCTGCTGCGCTCATAGGCGTCGGTGTAGAGTGCGCGCGTTTTCGCGTCCCTCAAGATGAACGCTTCGTTTTCAGCAATGTTCTGATTGTCGTCCTTGCGAAAGCGCGCCTGCTTGTGGGTCTTGTAGGCATCAGTGCCAATAAACTTCTGAACCTCGGGCCGTCGCAACAGCTCATAGATATCGTAGTAATGGCGCATGAATCCGACCGGATCGCTACGGTCGACGTGCTGCTTGCGGAATTTCGTAGAGACCGTTTGCAGTTTTTCGACAAAAGTGTAGCCGGGGTCGTAGCAAGGAACCGCTTTGGCTCGGTTGTCGATGACATCCACATTGCTAGCAACGGCCCGGTCGTAAAGCCAGGAACTGATGTCTTTTGGCGTGTTTGGGGCCACGGTGTCGAAGCCGACCTCCAGCAGGACGCCTTCGCGCAGACCTTCCATGGCCTCGACGACCGTTGTGTGGTTCAGCTTGATGCCCGCGCTCCGATAGTTCGGCACATCATCGAACTCGGTGTCCCTTCCGACTGCCGTAATGCCGTCGATCTTGATCGTCTGCGTCAGCCAGTCGTAGAATTCGGTCCGTGTCTTGATTTGCGCTGCACTGTTCTGATTCTTCCCCGGTTTCACATCCCGGTCCTTCGGAGGCTCAATCAGGATATCGATATCCTCCGAAAACCGGTTGATGATCTGATGTCCCTTGGAAAGGGATGTGCCGCCCTTCAGCTGAAATGTGAAGCCAAGCTGCTGAAGCCCGCAAAGGCAATGCATGATCCAGTAGTCTTTTTCGACGAGTGCGGGATCAATGCCCTTTTCTTCCGCCACGATCCGGATCAGGTCGGCAAATTGCGGATGGTTGTGGAGGGAATCACGCGGCATGCAGTTCGTCCGCTCTCAGCACACGATCGAAGAACTTCTTCGTTCTTTCGTTTCCATAATCGCGAACCGCGCGGCGTAAGCGCCGCCGGTCGGTCGATGCGGCGCGCTGCATCACCCGCTTCAAGACGTCATCCTTGGCTTCCGCAAGCTGATCGACGTTGTTGACGAGATCGACAAGCAGAAACTCCTTCGTGAGCGACTTCGGAAAGCGCGGCTTCACGCGAAACGCGAACTTGCGGTTGCCAAGCTGAAACTCGCCGTGGCGCTTGTGATTGTAGACGACCGTCTTGTCATAGAGCTGCGTCGTTCCCACACCGAGGCTGTTGTAAGCATTGGGGGAGGCCAGCAGAAACGGATCGTTCTTGAGGAAAGCGCCGACCACTTCCTTGTCGGAAGCCGGCGCCGGGCCGAACGCGGTTTCCTTCGGATAGGCGTAAAGTCCGCCCGAAAGCTTCTTGAGCATGCCGCTCTCAACCAGCTGCTTGAGGTGCCGATCGACGGATGTCGACCAGCGGGCCAAATCCGCTCGCCGATAGGCTTGGCCGGGCTTCAGGCGCTTCTTGAGGGCATCGAGCTTCGTCATGGCTTGGAGTATAAGTCAGAACTGACTGTCTGCAAGTTATTTCATTGAAAAATCATGCATTACTTGGCATAAGGTGCTGAAATGTCTATTCTTATACAGAACAATGATACCGGTGGCCTCTGTCAGAGCTTGGACAATGAACCGAACCCTGGCTCGATCCGGAAGGCTCCTACGTCAAAGACACAGAGCTTCCGAACGCTTGGACTTCGGCACTTCATCTTGATCACATCGCGCACGTGGCGCATCGCAAGCCTCTCCGTCGGCATCCAGGTCCCCCTTCGCAAAGCCGAAAGGGCGGACCTATGGGAGCCGAAGAGGCCTCGTCATCTTGGCGGCATCATCCCGGAATGGTGGGCGCCATCATCTCGGAACGGGCGGGCGAGATCAAATCGGAACGGTGGGCGGGATCATTCCGGAATGCTGGGCGACATCGAGCGGAATCAGCGCGCACGATCTGCGCAATCGTACAATTCGCCTCGTGCAGACGGGAACAGATCTGCTGAGCTGGGCGACGACGCCCAAAGCTTCATGGAAATGGGACAGGGCCTTCACTCGGTAATAGTTGCTTTGATCCCGCAAGGCGCTTCGTCATCGTTTCTGGCTCACAACAGACGTGGGTCAAGAACGAATGGCTCGACAGAGATCACAGAGATCCGCGCCGCGTCCTTGTGAGTGTGGTTGATCAGGATGTTGACGTCGGGGGACTGATCTACAGGGACGATGGCAGAGGGAACGCGGAGGAGGGGTGTCGCGAGCGAGGCGTGCCATTGATCACCTCGTTGCTGGGTCCAAACTTCCTGGCGCCGCCAATCGGCGGGCAGATCGCTTAAGCCCAGCGTCTCGACGCCAAGGTCATCCGGCCCATCGTAGCGCACCATCATAAGCGCGGGCATGAGAGCTGGATCCTCGATATGGACCAGTTTTTCCAACACGCACAGCGCAGGCGACGTGCTGCAGTAGGTCACAGGCCGTCCGACCGTATTCCAGCGTCCGTCAAAAAGCAGGCCATAGCCACCATCGAACGTCTTGGCATGCTGTATGCCCGACAAACGCCAAAGCAGCATCAGGCGGCGGCGCCCCACGCGATCTTGCCGAGTATGGTCTCGATGACGCGGGCGCCAGTTTCGGTTTGTGCTACCGCCAACGGCGTCTCGCCATGAAGTTCTGCTAACGAACGCCGGAGCCATATATTGGCCTTGTCGGCGTCGCCGAAGGTCTCCTCGGCAAGTGTCTGCACCCGCAGCAATCGCACTGCCCGGTCGGATTCTTCCACGGTGAGCGGTTGCTTTTTCTCCGCGCGATGCCGGCGCGTTCGTTGCGGAATGACGAACAATTCGATTTCCTGATCACTAAGTCCCGCCTTCGCCAGCCCATGCAGCGCGGTCAGGGGAAGCCGCTTTCGTACCGCCAGGGCGAGGTCCGCCTGCGAGCGTATGACCGCTCCGAGGACCGAGCGTCCACCCAGCTTCCTTGCTACGATTTCGACGATGGACACAGGGGCCTCCCAAACCTAGCGGCAATATGCCGTATAGATAGCGGCATATTGCCGAATTTGCAAGGGCTCCGCACAGGCCCGCTTGCGAGGAGCCGGAGTGGGGACAGGGTCGTCGGGGCAGGTACTTTCGATGCAGGGGCATGTTGGCACCGCTGGCAACCGCATCCACGCACCAGGAACTGTCCTGAACGACAAGTTTGGGAGCGCAGATCTTGGAGCGACTATCTTCCCGCGCTTCAGAGCCGAAATTCCGGTCATTCGAGCGCGCGGGATCATCGACACTGCAGCCTTTCGACCTGTCGGCGCGTTATCGAAGAGAAAGGCGAGGGCCGTCTTCCGCAATGCGATCTGATTTCTCCATCAGGATCTCCCTATCGGATTTGCTCTTCTCGAGCTCCTCCAACAGCTTGTCCACGCACGCAAATCCTCGTCAGAAAGCTGGTCGCCGTCGGCCCATCTGAACTCGAGCTCCTGTCTATCCTTTCAAGGGCCTTGTATTGGACCAACACGAAGGCAGGCAACAGGCAGGCAGGGCATTTCAGGGCGAATTATTCCAAGCAATCGAATCCATTTCTTCCTTCGCTAGTGTTGTTTTCTCCACGCCTGACCGTAGCGACCTCTTGTGCAGCCCAACCGAGCGGCGCCACAACTTCTTCCGGGGATGCTGTTCAGCGCACGGACCACCTGGCCTCTTGATGGCTCGATCTGGCCGAAGAGCGGCTGCGCCTCGATCGCCTGAACGCAACGCCAGCGGCTC
>NZ_AXAB01000094.1:0-2660 GCF_000472645.1 Bradyrhizobium sp. WSM2254
CGGCATCTCGCGCCCGATGATCGCGATGTGCAAGGCGATGCGCGAGCTCGCCTCGGGCAATTTCGACGTGGTGCTGCCGGGCCTCGGCCGCAAGGACGAGATCGGCGAGATGGCCGGCGCGGTCGAAGAGTTCAAGGTTCAGGCCGTCGCCAAGGCCGAGCGCGATGCTGCCGCCAGCGAAGCCCAGAACAAGGAACTGGCGACCGCCCGCCGCTCCGAACTGATCCGTTTTGCCGACGACTTCGAGAGCGCGGTCGGCGCCATCGTCTCCAACGTCTCGGCCTCGGCCGTGCAGCTTGAATCCGCGGCGTCCACGCTGACCCGCACCGCGGAGACCACGCAGAGCCTGTCGAGCCAGGTCGCCGGTGTCTCCGAGCAGGCCTCCAGCAACATGCAGTCGGTCGCCACCGCAACGGAAGAGCTCTCGGCTTCGGTCGAGGAGATCGGTCGCCAGGTGCGCGATTCCAGCCGTATCGCCGAGGCCGCCGTGGTGCAGGCCAAGGAGACCGACAGCCGCATCGGCAAGCTCTCGCATGCCGCCCAGCAGATCGGCGAAGTGGTCAAGCTCATCACCGCGATTGCCGAGCAGACCAATCTGCTGGCGCTCAACGCCACCATCGAGGCGGCGCGCGCCGGTGAAGCCGGTCGCGGCTTTGCAGTGGTTGCCAGCGAAGTGAAGTCGTTGGCCAGCCAGACGGCGAAGGCGACCGACGAGATTTCCTCCCATATCACGGGCATGCAAGGCGCCACGGCCGAGTCGGTTGCCGCGATCAAGGAGATCGGCGCGACCATCGGCCAGATCTCGTCGATCTCGACGTCGATCGCGAGCGCCGTCGAGCAGCAGGGCGCCGCGACCCAGGAGATCGCGCGCAGCGTCCAGACGGTCGCCCAGGGCACCCAGACCGCAGCCACCGACATCGGCGAGGTCAACCGCGGCGCCGCCGAGACGGGCTCTGCCTCGGAAGAGGTGCTGAACTCCGCCAAGACGCTGTCATCCGAAAGCACCCGCCTTCGCGCCGAGCTCGACCGCTTCATGGCGAATATCCGGGCGGCGTAAGCGCCGCTGCACGTTGGGCGCTTTGCGCTTGAAGACCTCGCTATCGCCTCATACTCCGCTGTCGTCCCGGACAAGCGCGCCCTCAGGCGCGCGCCGATCCGGGATCCATAATCCCAGCGGATAGTTGGGACGAACGGTGCCAACTCCGAGTCTTCGTCAAACCACTCCCTGTGGTTATGGGTCCTGATCGGCGCTCGCTCCGCTCGCTTGTCCAGGACGACGTGAAGAGATTGCCGCTGGCGCCTTCCACTCCAATGTCGTCCCGGCGAAGGCCGGGACCCATACTCCCAGGGAGAAGTTATGGAGTGCAGTCGGTAACTCCGAGCCATCGCCAAATTCAATCCTGTGGTTATGGGTCCCGGCCTTCGCCGGGACGACGACGGTGGGCATTCCCCCGCGTCACCGAACCGCAAGTTGCGACGCCGCAAATTTACCGCCGCTTATCCTTTGCCAATTACCGTGCACACGAGTCGGGGAGCGGGCTGCTTCCGGGCTGCGCCTGGTTTTCCGCGAATGGAATGGGGTGGGGGAATGTCCGTCAAGTCCAAGCCGAACACATCGAAACTGCCAACCTTGCGCTTTCGCGCAAAAATCATCCTCGGCTTCGTGGCGGTGCTAGCCATCCTCGCCGTCAGCATGGCTTTCGCCTATTTCGGCTTCGAGCGGATCCAGGCCGCCGTGGCCTCCTACCGGACCAGCGTGGCGGAAGCGGACCTCGCGCGAACCGTCGACCGCGAGCTGATCGCCTACCAGGGACTGGCGCGGGCCTATACGCTGACCGGCGCGGCAGACGACGAGACCGCGGCCAAGGCGGCCGAAGAGAATCTGAAGGCGGCGATCGCCAAGTCGACGTCCGCCACGACCGGCGCCGGGCGCCGCGAGCAGGTCGGCAAGCTCGAGGCGGAGTTCCAGCGCTTTACGAAAGTATTCGGCGAGATCATCACCCTGACGCGCGAGAACAACAAGATCGCGGCCGATGAGCTCAACAGCGTCGGCAACAAGATCCGCTTCAAGTTCGACGACCTTGCCGATACCGCAGCGCTCGCCGGGCTCGCCTCGGTCCAGACCACGGCCAAGGACATCACCTCGCAATATCTCGCGGTCTCCACCTCGGTCAGCGCCTTCGTCGCCAAGCCCGAGCCGAAGACCGCCGACGGCGTGATCGCCCGCATCAAGTTCCTGGAGACCCTGCTGGTCTCGATCTATGCCAGCGACCAGAAGATCACCGACCGCGTCACCGAGATCAGCAATCTGCTGAAGCAGTACCGCACCTCCTTTGCCAAGCTGACGGAGAACGTGAAGGTCATCGTCAAGTCGAATGGCGAGATGACCAAGACGGCCGCGTCGATCCTCAAGCTTTCGGGTGAGCTGCGATCGGACCTGACCGCCGATCAGCAGCGCATCGAGGCCAGCGCCAATGCAACGATCGGGGAGACCGAACGGCTGATGCTGATGCTGGCGCTGGGCGGCCTGGCCATCGGCGCCGTGCTCGCCCTGATGCTCGGCAACGGCATCTCGCGCCCGATGATCGCGATGTGCAAGGCGATGCGCGAGCTCGCCTCGGGCAATTTCGACGTGGTGCTGCCGGGCCTCGGCCGCAAGG
>NZ_AXAB01000095.1:0-2531 GCF_000472645.1 Bradyrhizobium sp. WSM2254
GTAAGCATCCGGTGAAGGCCGTAGCGGTCACTCAGGCTGCCTGATCGACTTGCTTGTTTCGGTCGCGCCAATTCCACGGAAGCAGTTCGTCGAGCCGGTGAACCGGGTGCTCGGCAATGCGCGCCAGAAGGTCGGCGAGCCAGGCTTGCGGATCGATATCGTTCATCTTGGCGGTGACGATCAGGCTGTACATCACCGCGGCCCGCTCGCCGCCACGATCAGAGCCGCAGAACAACCAGGATTTTCTCCCCAGGGCGATACCGCGCACGCCGCGCTCGGCGGCATTGTTGGAGAGGCAGATGCGGCCATCGCCGAGGAAGCGCGTGAACGCGGCCCAGCGCTTGAGCATGTAGTCCATGGCTTTGGCGACGTCGTTGCCGCGCGAGAGCTTGGCGCGCTGCTCCCGCATCCAGGCCTCCAGATTGGCGACCAGCGGCGCGCTGAGCTCCTGTCGAACGGCCCTGCGCCTTTCGGGCGTCTCGCCGTTGATCGCCCTCTCGATCTCGAACAACTCATCGATCCGGCGGACCGCCTCCAGCGCTAAGGGCGAGATCACTGTCGGCTTCTTGCCTTGCGCCTTGCGACGGGCGTTCTCGGCCAGATCCGCCATCACGAAGAACGGACGCCGGGCATGGACCCAACAGGCGGCTTCCAGGATTTGGCCAGGCGCGCGGGCCGGCTCGTAGAGCTTGCGATAGCCGTCATAGGCGTCAGCCTGGAAGATCCCGGCGTAGTTGGCCAAGTGAGCCTGGGGATGCTTGCCGGCCCGGTCGCGCGAGTAATAAAACACCGCTCCCGGCGGCGCCGGCCCGCCAAACGGCTTGTCGTCGCGTACATAGACCCAGATCCGGCCGGTGTCGGTCTTGCCCTTGGCCAGAACCGGCACCGTGGTGTCGTCGCCATGCAATCGCTCGGCGCTCAGGACGTAGGCCTCGAGGCGCTTGAACAAAGGCATCAGCGCCGCCGTGCAGCTGCCGACCTGGTCGGCCAGGGTCGACAAACTGATCGGTACGCCCTCCTTGGCGTAACGCTCGGCCTGCCGATTGAGCGGCTGATGTTGGCCAAACTTCTCGAACAGCACCATCGCCAGCAGGCTGGGCCCGGCCCAGCCCCTGGCGATCACGTGGAACGGCGCCGGCGCCTGGCTGATCTTCTCGCAGTCCCGGCAAGTGAACTTCTCCCGAACGTGCTGGATCACTTTCCAGGATTTCGGGATCACCTCCAGCGTCTCGGCAATGTCCTCGCCGAGCTTGGAGAGCCGTGCGCCGCCACAGCAGGCGCAAGCCGTCGGTCCTGGTATGATCACGCGTTCGCGGGGCAGATGATCCGGGAACGGCTTGCGGGACGGCCGCTTGCGCGTGAACGACGCCACCTTCGTGGTTTTGGCCGCCGCCATTTCGGCGGCAAGTTCGTCCTCGGTCGCCGAGCTCTCCAGTTCCTCCAGCGTCAACTCGAGCTGATCCAAAAGCCGCGCGGTGCGCTCCGAGCGCGGGCCATAGCGATCACGGTTCAGCTTCTCGATCTGCAGCTTCAGATGGGCGATCAGCGCCTGGTCATCGGATTGTTGAGCCCGGGCGGCGGCAGCCTCCGCGCGAGCGACAATCAAGGCCGCTTTCAACGCTTCGACGTCGTCTGGTAGAGGTTCAAGGCGGCCTTCCATGACGCCGATGGAATCACAAAATCAGCGATTTGCGGCGGCTTTCTTCTGCTGCTCAGAGCATTTTTTTGCCTATCCGGCGCTCTGCGGCCGCCAGGTATGCTGAGGATTTCTCCAGTCGATCGCTTCAAGCAAGTAGCTCATCTGGGCCGCGCTCAGCGCCACCACGCCATCCACCGTCGTCGGCCACACGAAGCGACCGCGGTCCAGCCGCTTGGCGTACAGCGATAAGCCGATCCCGTCATGCCACAGGGCTTTAATTAACGAACCCGCGCGACCGCGGAACACGAAGACGTCGCCCGCAAACGGATCGCGGCCGAGGCCTTCCTGCACTAGCAATGCCAGACCCTGCATGCCCTTGCGCATATCGGTATGGCCGGTGGCGATCCAGATCCGCACGCCTGCAGCAACCGGAATCATCGACGCTCCAGGACCCGAAGCACCCGTTCCAGGGCGGCCGCGTCAACGCCGGCATCGACGATAACACGGCGGTCCTTCCCGATTTCGATTACCATGTGCCCGCTCGCTGGCGCGCTGGCGTCCGCTGCCACTGTCTCGGCAGCAGCAACCATCGCCCGCACGAAGCTGGTCTGTTTTACGTCAGGGCCAGCTGGTTCAGGGCGGAACGAACGCCGCCACGTCATCAACAATGAGCGCGATATCCCGTGACGCCTCGCCGTCGATGATATCGCTCGCGGTGCCTCCAAACTCTCCAACACGATCCGAAGCTTCTCGTCATCAGACCAGCGCCGCCGTCGGCCCGTCTCGACAACCTCTAACCGTTCGATCTGAGTACTGCGCTTATGGCCGTCCATAAGGACTGTTACAGCGCAATCGACCTAACCCAACAAGACGGCCCACACCGGAGGGAGAC
>NZ_AXAB01000014.1:0-258690 GCF_000472645.1 Bradyrhizobium sp. WSM2254
TTATGATGGGGTGGACGCCCCGCCGACGGCATCGATGTGCCAAAGTGGAGGTGTTTAGCACCACTTAAGGGAGGCGTCCGTGGCAGAGGTTAGCATAATCGGTCTGGATATCGCCAAGCATGTTTTCCACGTTCATGGCGCGGATGGGAAAGGACGGACTTTATTCAGCAAACGGATCAGCCGGGGAAAGTTGCTGGATTTCTTCGCGGCTCAGCCGATCTGCACAGTAGCCTTAGAGGCATGTGGAGGAGCTCATCACTGGGCTCGGCAGCTCGCGCAGCTTGGCCATAGCGTTCGGCTGATCCCTCCCGCGTATGTAAAGCCATTTGTGAAGCGACAAAAGAACGACGCGATTGATGCTGAGGCGATCTGCGAAGCCGCGCAGCGGCCGAGCATGCGGTTCGTTGCCGTAAAGAGCGAGGAGCAACAGGCTGCGGGCTTGGTATTTCGAACCCGTGACCTGTTAGTGCGGCAACGAACCCAGCTCATCAACGCGATCCGAGGACACCTCACGGAGTATGGTTGGATCGCGCCCAAGGGGCCATCACATGTGGCGAAACTTACCGACCACATCGAAGAAGAAGCTATGGCCAGTTCACTTCCCGAAGCGGCCCGCCCCATGTTACGAGTGATGCTAGACCTGCTCGCCGAGTTGAATGGCAAGATCGCATATCTCGACCAGGAGATCGCTCGGCGCGCTCGCGAAGACGAGGTATCGCGCAGGCTGATGACCATTCCTGGCATTGGCCCAATCTCCGCCACCGCGATCGCCGCTCTAGCACCGCCGGCCGAGACCTTTTCCAAAGGCCGTGACTTCGCGGCATGGCTCGGTCTCACGCCTCTTCAAAGATCGACAGGCGGCAAGCAGAAGCTCGGTGCGACATCCAAGATGGGCGAACGCACGCTTAGGCGCCTCCTCATCATCGGCAGCAGCGCGGTTGTGCAACAGGCAAGCAAACGCGGTGCGCCAAGGGGTTCGTGGCTCGAACAGATGCTGGCTCGCAAACCACGCATGCTGGTAACAGTCGCCCTCGCCAACAAGATGGCGCGGATCGTCTGGGCGCTACTTATCAAGCAGGAGAATTACAGGGCTCCGGTCGCAGCCAAGGCGTGATCCTGGCGGACCTGAGGTCGTCGGAGGTGTAGTCGGTCGAAGGAGAGTATGGCGCAACAGTCGGCGAGACGAGGCCGGAAGAACCAGGCGTACTCATCGTGCCCAGAGCACGCTTTTATGATTTGGTTCCGGTCTGCGAACTCCCATACGGGCCCGCAGCTTCATCGCTGCACCATCAGAGGCCGGACAGATGGCAGCATCCGACTACGTGCCGATCTTCTTCAAAAATCGCTTGCATCTCGCGGGGCGTCCACAGATGAGTAATCGCCCGGTGATCAGCTTTCAGCGCACAAATGGCGGAATGGTTCGTTGTTGGCTGCGGCTGGCATTGCGATCTTCCGACGCAGGCAGCTTCAGGAGAAATCCTGCGTCAGGGTCGTGGCGAATTGCTCCAGCGCCCAGTCGACCTCGTCGCTGGTGATCACCAGCGGCGGGGCGATGCGGATCGTGTGCCCATGGGTATCCTTGGCGAGGATACCCTTGCCCTGGAGCGCCTCGCAGTAGCGGCGCGCGCGGCCGGCCTCGGGATGCAGCTCGACCGCCAGCATCAGGCCGCGCCCGCGCACGTCGCGGACCGTGTTGGCGCGGATGTCCTTCAAGCCTTCCAGAAGGCGCGCGCCCTGCCTGGCCGCGTTCTCGATCATGCCTTCCTCGACCAGCACGCGCATCGCCGCGCGCGCCACCGCGCAGGCCAGCGGGTTGCCGCCGAAGGTTGAGCCATGCTGCCCGGGTCGCAATGTCCCGAGCACTTCGTTGTTCGAGAGCACGGCCGACACGGGATAGAAGCCGCCGGACAAGGCCTTGCCGAGCAGGGTCACGTCGGCCTCGATTGCCTCGTGCTGTTCGGCGAGCAGCTTGCCGGTGCGGCCGAGCCCGGTCTGGATCTCGTCGAGCACCAGCATGACGTTGTTGGCCGTGCACAGCTCCCGCACCCTGGCGAAATAGCCGGCGGGTGGAATGATGACGCCGGCTTCGCCCTGGATCGGCTCGACCAGAAAGGCGACGGTGTTTGGCGTGATCGCTTGTTCGAGTGCCGCGGCGTCGCCGAACGGGATGATCCTGAAGCCCGGCGCGAACGGACCGAAGTGTCCGCGGGTCTCGGGGTCCGTTGAAAAGCCGACGATGCCCAGCGTGCGTCCGTGGAAATTGTCGGCGCAGACGATGATCTCGGCCTGGCCGTCCGGCACGCCTTTCACCTCGTAGCCCCATTTGCGCACCGACTTGATCGCGCTTTCGACCGCCTCGGCGCCGCTGTTCATCGGCAGCACCTTGTGGGAGCCGGTCAGCGCCGCGATCTCCTCGTAGAACGGGGCGAGCTGGTCGTTGTGGAAGGCGCGCGAGGTGAGCGTCAGCCTGTGTGCCTGTTCCACCATCGCCGCCAGGATCTTGGGGTGGCAGTGGCCCTGGCTGACCGCGGAATAGGCCGAGAGGCAATCGAGATAACGGTTTCCGTCGGTATCCCAGACCCAGACACCTTCGCCGCGCGACAGGACGACCCCGATCGGCTCGTAATTATGGGCGCCAAAGCGTGCTTCCGTTGCGAAGTAATCAATGACGGACGAGCTCATCTTTCGTCACTCCATTATTGCGTGCCGGCGACAACCGACTGCACCGCGCTCAAATTCATCCGGGCCCGGCGAGATGCGCGAAGCCGCGGATTTGCCTCCCTTTGTCAAATGGTTATGCGGATCCACCGAGGCAATCTTCCGTTAGCCTCCGCTACTGTGCATGGGGTTGTTTTCGACATTTTTGTTTTCGGGCCTCAGCCGATCGCGCAGGGCACGCTCAAAAAGCCGCGGAACCGTACCCGTCCGCCGCGCACCGGCTGGCCGTTCACGGCGAAGTTCGGGAAGCGCGCCAGGAAGCGCGAGATCGCGATGGCGCCCTCGAGCCGCGCCAGCGCCATGCCGGCGCATTGATGCGCGCCGGTGGCGAAGGCGAGATGCCGGTTCGGCGTCCGTGCGATGTCGAAGCTCTCGGGGGCGGGAAACTGCGCGGGATCGCGGTTGGCGGCCCCGATGCACAGCGTCACCGACGTGCCGGCGTCGAGCATGACGCCGCCGAGCTCGATCTTCTCGGTCGTCATGCGGTTGCCGAGCTGGTTCGAGCTCTCGTAGCGCAGGATCTCCTCCACCGCTGTCTTGATCATGTCGGGGTTGCCGATCAGCCGCTGCTTCTGGTCCGGATTCCGGTCCAGTGCCACGAGGCCGTTGCCGATCAGGTTGGTGGTGGTCTCGTGTCCGGCATTGAGCAGGAAGATGCAATTGTGCAGCAGCTCCTTCTCCGTCAGCCGCTCGCCGTTACCTTCTCCCTGGATCAGGCGCGTCAGCACGTCGCGGTCGGGATTGCCGGGTTTGCCGCGCCGGCGCGCGACCAGCGTTTCGAGATATGCGAGAAAGTCCTTCACCGCCTTGTTGCCGCGCGCGGCCGCTTCGCTCGACACCACGGGTTCGAGGGCGCCGAGGATCGCCAGCGACCAGTCGCGCAGCGGCGCGCGCTCGTCATGGGGCACGTCGAGCAGATTGCCGATCACCTCGATCGGGATCGAGGCGGCAAAATCCTCGATCAGCTCGCAATGGCCCTTGGCGGCGATGGCATCGAGCAGGCCATCGACCAGCTTGACGAGATCGCCCTCCATCCCCGCGATCGCGCGCGGCGACAGCGCGCCCATGATCAGGCGGCGCACGCGGGTGTGTGCCGGCGGATCGTTGAAGACGAGGCTCGTGGTGTGGTGCTCGTAGAGCGGGGTGTCGCCGTATTTCGGCGCGAACTCGCGCTTCTTGTCCGAGCTGAACGACTTGGTGTTCTTGTAGGTGGCGACGAGGTCGTCGTAGCGGGTCAGGAACACGGTGCCGTTCGGCAGGCGCTTGACCGGCTCGTTCTCCCGCAGTGCACGATAGGTCGGGTAGGGGTTGTCGTAGAACTCCGGCGTCAGCTTCTCGAGGTCGAAGCTTGCCGCCAGCTCCTTCGCATCTGCGTTCATCCCGTTATACTCGCCGGTTAGGGCCGATATGCCGTTTTTGTTGTTCTGATCGACGCGAGCATGCGTCTACAGTCTTCGCACCTTGCTAGCCGACCGGACAGGAAAATGCACGCCCGCGCTGACGCTGCCGACACGGCCCCGAATTGGCCCGACGATATTTTCGCGACATTGCAACGCTTCGACGTCCGGCAGGTGCCTTACGTGCCCGATGCCGGCCATTCGAAGCTGATCCAGCGCGTGCTGGGATCCACCACGATGCGCGGGATTCCCTTGACGACGGAAGAGGAGGGCGTGGCGCTTCTCGCGGGCGCCTGGACCGGCGGGCAGCGCGGTGTCCTGCTGATGCAGTCGAGCGGGGTCGGCAATTGCATCAACATGCTGTCGCTCATCCCGATCCTGCGCTTTCCGTTCCTCACGCTGGTGACCATGCGCGGCGAGTGGGGCGAGTTCAATCCGTGGCAGGTGCCGATGGGTTCGACCACGCAGGGCGTGTTCGAGCTCTCCGGCGTCAAGGTGCTGCGCGCCTCCAATGCGGCAGAGGTGCCGGCGGTGTTGGAGGCGGCCGCAGCGCAGGCCTATAACGCGCTCACGCCCACCGCTGTCCTGTTGTCGCAGCGCCTGATCGGCGCCAAGGTTTTCACCAGATGAGCAAGGCCAATCTCCTCGACCGCCGCCAGGTGGTCTCGACGCTGCTTGCGGACCGCAAGGATGTGGTTGCGATCGGCGGCCTCGGGGCCTCCACCAACGACATGTGTGCCGCCGGCGATCACGCCCGCAACTTCTATCTCTGGGGCGGCATGGGCGGCGCCGCGATGATCGGGCTGGGGCTCGCGCTGGCGCAGCCGAAACTGCCGGTGCTGGTCATCACCGGCGACGGCGAGATGCTGATGGGCATGGGCAGCCTTGCCACCATCGGGCTCCAGAAGCCGTCCAACCTCTCCATCGTGGTGCTCGACAACGAGGCCTATGGCGAGACTGGCGGCCAGACCAGCCACACCTCGGCCGCCGCCGACCTCGTCGGCGTCGCCAAGGCCTGCGGCATCCGGGACGCCCGCGCGATCTCGACCATGGCCGAGGTCGAGGCCTTTGCCAAAGCCGTCCACGACGTCTCGGCAGGGCCGCGATTTGCCAATGTGAAGATCGACAGCGCCAGCCTTGAGCGGATCTTGCCGAGCCGGGACGGGACCTACATCGTCAACCGGATCCGCGGCGATCTCGGCTTCCAGCCGATCTAGGTCCATTCCCCGCGGCGACCTCGCCTGCACGTAGGCCGTGCAGGTGGGGCAATTTCCACTGAAATTACAACGCTTCCAGGTTGCGATGCAGCATAATGCTTGACTTTTGCGTGGGTGAGTGCTTACTCACTATCCCATGAGCTCACTGCGAATGACGAGCGACCTGAGGCGTCAATTGATCCTCGGCGCCGCAAAGCGCTGCTTTGCCCGACACGGCTATACCGGCACCACGACCAAGAGCGTGGCGGCCGCCGCTGCCATTTCCGAAGCCCTGCTGTTCAAGCACTTCCCCTCCAAGGCGGCGCTCTACGCTGAAATTCTCAGCGACGAATGCGAAGCCGATCCGGCGCTGACGGACCTTCTCGAGCGGGAGCCATCCACCGCCACCATGGTCGAGCTGATCCGCGGCATGGTCCAGCACTTCCTCCGCATCGCCGATGGTCCGGACCAGGAAGAGGCCCAGCGCCTGCGACTGATGGCCACGAGTCATTTGGATGATGGCGAATTCGCCCGTTTGCTATATGCCAAGATCGAGAAGCTGATCGGGGCGGTCTTCATCGCCTCGCTCGAGCGTGCGGTTGCCGCCGGGGACGCGCGGCCCTGCACTGGCGATCCACTCAACCTGTTCTGGTTTGCGCATCATTCGTTGATGACGGCGGCCCTGACCAGGCTGCCGGCTACGCCCTGTCTCGCTTACGGCAAGGCGAACGATCTGGAGCGTCAGCTCTGTGAGTTTCTCCTGAGAGGTATCGGACTTAACGACGCCGCAATTGCTTCACATCTGGGCCGCGATCAGGCGCCGGGTGTCGGCAAGACGGCGATTGCAGAAAGTGCATGACATGAACATCGTAACCGAACACAAGATTTCGGGCGAACCGATCGACAAGGCTCCCAAGCGTCCGGTCCGGCCGGTGCTCTGGTTCGTCATCGTCGGCACGCTGCTCGGCGTGCTCGTCGGCGGCCTCGTCTGGTTCAATTACTTCCGCGGCCAGATGATCAAGCAGTTCTTCGCCAACAACAAGCCGCCGCCGACCGTGGTCAGTGCGGCCGAGGCGAAGTCCGAGGTGGTGCCTAACCTGCTGACCGCGGTCGGCGGGCTTGCCGCCGTGCACCAGGTCGATGTCAGCGCCGACGTCAACGGCCGCGTCACCGAGATCAAGTTCGAGCCGGGTTCGCATGTCGAGGCCGGCACGCCGCTGGTGCAGCTGTTCGACGCGCCCGATCAGGGCGATCTCGCCAACTACAAGGCGCAGGCGACCGTCGCGCAGCTCTCGCTCGATCGTGCCAAGCAACTGGCGTCGCGCCAGTTCGGCCCGCAGGCGACCGTCGATTCGGCGCAGGCCGCGTACGACCAGGCGCTGGCCGGCATCGCCAAGACCGAAGCGCTGATCTCGCAGAAGTTCGTGCGCGCGCCGTTCTCCGGCGATCTCGGCGTCCGCAAGGTCGAGGTCGGCCAATATCTGACGGCCGGTACGGCGATCGTGTCGCTGACCGATCTGTCGGAGCTCTGGGCCAACTTCACGGTGACGGAAAAGGACTCGGGCAACCTCAAGGTCGGCCAAGCGGTTCGGCTGAAGGTCGACGCCTATCCGGGCCGCACCTTCGACGCCAAGATCACCACGATCGAGCCGCAGATCTCGACCGACACCCGCAACATTCGCGTGCAGGCGACCGTCGCCAATCCGGAGAAGATCCTGAAGCCAGGCATGTTCGTGACCACCACGGTGGTGCTGCCGGACAAGCCGGCGGTGATCACCGTCCCGGAGACGGCGGTCGACTACACGCTGTACGGCGACTCCGTGTTCGTGATCACCGAGAAGAAGGAAGAGGACGGCAAGACCAGCCTCTCCGCGGTGCGCACGTTCGTGCAGACCGGCAACCGGGTCGAGGGTCGCGTCGAAATCATCAAAGGCGTGAAGCCGGGCGACAAGGTCGTCGCCGTCGGCCAGCTCAAGCTGCAATCGGGCGCGGCGGTGTCGATTTCGACCGACCCGGCCCCGCAGATCCCGGCGCAGCCGCCGCGCTACTGACACCGCAAACGTCGCAGCATGATCCGGCACGGCCGGATCATGTTCGTGCAAGTCAACGAAATCGAGATCGCCGCGATGCGCTTTACTGATATTTTCATCAAACGCCCGGTCCTGTCGGTCGTTGTCAGCCTGCTGATCCTGCTGATCGGCCTGCGCGCGGCGATGGTGCTGCCGATCCGGCAATATCCGAAACTGTCGAACACGGTCATCAACATCACGACCGTCTATCCCGGCGCATCCGCGGACCTGATCCAGGGCTTCATCACCACGCCGATCGAGCAGGCGGTCGCTTCTGCCGAAGGCGTCGATTACATGACCTCGTCGTCGGTGCTCGGCACCTCGACGATCCAGGTCTACATCAAGCTGAACTTCGATCCGAACCAGGCGCTCACCGAGGTGCTGGCCAAGACGAACTCGGTCAAATACCTGATCCCGAAGGAATCCAACGACCCGATCGTCACCAAGACGACGGGCCAGACCACGGCGGTGATGTATCTCGGCTTCTCCTCCGAGGAGCTGTCGGGCTCGGCAATCTCGGACTATCTGACGCGCGTGGTGCAGCCGGTGCTGTCGACCGTCGACGGCGTGGCCTCTGCCGACATCCTCGGCGCCCAGAACTTCGCGATGCGGCTGTGGCTCGATCCCGTGAAGATGGCCGGCCGCAATGTCTCGCCGGCTGACGTCGCATCGGCGATCGCCGCCAACAACTTCCAGTCCGCGGCAGGCCAGACCAAGGGCTATCTGATCGTCTCGAACGTCTCGACGAATACGGGCCTGACAGACGTCAACCAGTTCAGAAAGATGATCGTGAAGGCCAAGGACGGCGGCTTCGTGCGGATGGAGGACATCGCCACCGTCGAGCTTGCAGCCCAAAGCACGGACGCCAGCGTCGCCTTCAACGGCGAGCACGCGATCTTCATCGGCGTGCAGGCGACCCCGCAGGGCAACCCGCTGACGCTGGTCAAGGGCGTGCGCGCGCTGTTCCCCGAGCTCGAGCGCAACCTGCCGCCGTCGATGAAGATGAAGGTGGCCTACGATTCCACCAAGTTCATCCAGTCCTCGATCGACGAGGTCGAGAAGACGCTCGGCGAAGCCGTGATCATCGTGATCGTGGTCATCTTCCTGTTCCTGGCGTCATTCCGCTCCGTCATCATTCCTGTCGTCACCATCCCGCTATCGATGATCGGCGTCTGCACGCTGATGCTGGCGCTGGGATTCAGCTTCAACCTGCTGACGCTGCTGGCGATGGTGCTGGCGATCGGCCTCGTCGTCGACGACGCCATCGTCGTGGTGGAGAACATCCACCGCCATCTGGAGGAAGGGAAGACGCCGGTTCAAGCCTCGCTGGAGGGCGCGCGCGAAATCGTGGGTCCCGTCATCTCGATGACCATCACGCTCGCGGCCGTGTACGCGCCGATCGGCTTCCTCGGCGGCCTCACCGGCTCGCTGTTTCGCGAATTCGCCTTCACGCTGGCGGGCTCGGTGATCGTGTCGGGCGTGATCGCGCTGACGCTGTCGCCGATGATGTGCTCGGTGCTGCTGAAGAACACCGAAGAGGGCCGGTTCGCCAAGTTGGTGAACAGGGTGTTCGGCGCGCTGACGCGCTGGTATGGCCGCAGGCTCGACCGCTCGCTCGACTACAAGGCCATTACCGGTCTGTTCGCAGTGACGATCCTCGGGCTGGTCGGCTTCCTCTACATGCACACGTCGAAGGAACTGGCGCCGGAGGAAGACCAGGGCATTGTGTTCGCGGTGACCAAGGCGCCGAAATACGCCAACATCGATTATGTCGATTTTTACGGCGAGAAGCTCGACGAGAAATTCCAGAAATTCCCGGAGACCGATCTGCGCTTCGTGCTGAACGGCATCAATGGTCCGCAGGGCGGCATCGCCGGCATGCTGCTGAAGCCGTGGGAGGAGCGCAAGCGCTCGTCGATCCAGTTGAAGCCCCTGGTGCAGGCCGAGCTCTCCAAGATCGAGGGCGTGCAGGCTTTCGCCTTCAACCTGCCGCCGTTGCCCGGCGGACCCGGCGGCCTGCCGGTGCAGATGGTGATCAACTCCACCGCCGGATTCCAGACCGTCTATGAGCAGATGGAGAAGCTGAAGGACGCCGCGCGCAAGAGCGGCATGTTCATCGTCTCCGACAGCGACCTTGCCTATAACCAGCCGAATGTGCAGGTCACGATCGACCGCACCAAGGCCCAGGATCTCGGCGTCAACATGCAGAACCTCGGCAGCACGCTCGCGGTGCTGCTCGGCGGCAATTACATCAACCGCTTCAATCTCGAGGGCCGCTCCTACCAGGTGATTCCGCAGGTGCCCCGAGGCAAGCGGCTCTCGCCGGAATCGCTCGGCGGCTACTATGTGACGACCAACACCGGCCAGCAGCTTCCGCTGTCGACCGTGGTCTCGATCAGAACCAAGACCGATCCGAACTCGCTGACCCACTACAACCAGCTCAATTCGGCGACGTTCTCGGCCGTGCCGATGCCCGGCGTGACCGTTGGTGCTGCGGTCGACTTCCTCGAAAGCGAGGCCAAGAAGCTGCCGCAGGGTTTCAGCCACGACTATCTCGCGGACTCCAGGCAGTATGTGCAGGAAGGCAACCAGCTCGCGATCACCTTCGGCTTCGCGCTGATCATCATCTTCCTGGTGCTGGCAGCCCAGTTCGAGAGCTTGCGTGATCCGCTGGTGATCATGATCTCGGTGCCGATGGCGATCGTCGGCGCGCTGATCCCGCTGTTCTTCGGCGCCGCGACCATGAACATCTACACCCAGGTCGGTCTGCTCACCCTGGTCGGTCTGATCACCAAGCACGGCATCCTGATGGTGGAGTTCGCCAACGAGCTCCAGATCAACGAGCGGCTCGACCGCCGCTCGGCCATCGAGATGTCGGCCCGCATCCGCCTGCGGCCGATCCTGATGACCACGGCCGCGATGGTGACGGGTCTGATCCCACTCCTGACCGCGACCGGCGCGGGTGCGGCCAGCCGCTTCTCGATCGGTCTGGTCGTTGTCGCCGGCATGTCGATCGGCACGCTGTTCACGCTGTTCGTGCTGCCCGCCGTCTACGTGGTGCTGGCGACCGACCATCGCGCGGCGGCGGATTCCGAGCGGAACAAGCAGGTCAACGAGCTCGACCTCGGTTCCAAGGCGCTCCGGCCGACCTGAGACCGGTAGCAAGCGAATCGGAGGGCGGCAGCGGCCAATCCGCTGCCGCCCTTTTTCCGTTGTACCCGCCGGTGCTGATGCGGTGGCCACCGCGGCTGTTGGGCGGGCCCTTGGCCGGGCTCGCGAGAGACAAGGTCTCGTCTTCTTGCTAGGTTCCGCTGGATGAGCCTCTCCCTCCATCCCGACACCCCGCAAGCCAGGACGTCGCAGAGCGCGGCGCCGGATGGAGCAGTGGCCGGCGAAGCGACGGGGCGAGGGATCAGGATCCGGCTGTTCACCAAATACGTCGCACTGTTCGTGGCCGTCGTCGCCGTCGCGCTGCTTGCCAACGGGCTGTTCGAAGTCTTCTTCTACTATCGTGAGCACAAGGCCTCGCTGATCCGGGTCCAGCATGAGCAGGCCGAGGCGGCGGCCGCCAAGATCGGCCAGTTCGTCAAGGAGATCGAGAGCCAGCTCGGCTGGACCACGCAGCTGCCGTGGTCGGCGGACTCGATCGAGCAACGCCGGTTCGACGCGCTGCGGCTGTTGCGCCAGGTGCCGGGGATCACCGAGCTCGCCCAGGTGGATTCGAACGGCAAGGAGCGGTTGCGGGTCTCGCGGCTGGCGACGAACGCGATCGACAGCGGGATCGACCTGTCGACCGACCCGAAGTTCACCGAGGCGGTCGCGCATAAGGTCTATTACGGACCGGTCTATTTCCGCAGGGACTCCGAACCCTACATGACGCTGGCGCTGGCCGGCGCGCGCAAGGATTCCGTCGTCAGCATCGCGGAGGTCAATCTGAAGCTGATCTGGGACGTCGTCTCCCAGATCAAGGTCGGCGAGCACGGAGACGCCTATGTGGTCGGGCCGGAGGGGCGCCTGATCGCGCATCCCGATATCAGCCTGGTCCTGCGCAACACCGACATGTCGAACCTCGCGCAGGTCCGCGCCGCGCAGGCCGGAGGCGGTACCATGTCCGATCCGCTTCCCGAAGCGCGCAACATCCAGGGGCAGAAGGTGCTGACCGCATCGGCCCCGATCGAGCCGCTGCACTGGACCATGTTCGTCGAGCTGCCGGTCGAGGAGGCCTATGCCGCGCTCTATGCCTCGCTGCAGCGGCTTGCGATCGTGCTGCTGGCGGCGTCGATCTTCGCGGTGCTTGCGGGGATATTCCTCGCGCGCCGCATGGTGGGACCGATCCAGGCGCTGCGCAGCGGCGCCGAGCGGATCGGGGGCGGCGATTTCTCCCAGCGCATTGCGATCCGGACCGGCGACGAGCTCGAGGGGCTCGCCGACCAGTTCAACGACATGGGTGCGCGCTTGCAGGAATCCTACGCGGACCTTGAAAACAAGGTCGAGCAGCGGACTGCTGAATTGAGCGAGTCGCTGGAGCAACAGACAGCCACTTCGGAGGTTTTACAGGTGATTAGTTCGTCTCCGGGCGAACTCACGCCGGTGTTCCACAAGATGCTCGAGAATGCCACGCGAGTCTGTGGCGCGAATTTCGGGGTCATGAATCTGTGGGATGGCGAAACCTTCACTATGGCGGCTGATTACAACGTGCCGCCGGCGTTCGCCGCTTCGCGAAGAGACGTGGCGATCCGCCCTCATCCGGAGACTGCGCTCGCCGCCGTTGTCAGGACCCGCCAAGTTGTTCACGTTCACGATGTGCAAGACACGCCTGCTTATGTTGCGGGAGGTTCAAGCATTCGCGCAATCTCCGACCTTGCTGGCGCCCGCACGATCATTGTCGTGCCGATGCTAAGAGAAGGCGAGTTGATCGGCACGATCGCAGTCTATCGCAAGGAGGTCCGGCCCTTCACCGACAAGCAGATTGCTCTGGTCGAGAACTTCACCAAACAAGCCGTCATCGCCATCGAGAACGCGCGGCTGCTCAAGGAGCTTCGCCGACGCACGGATGATCTGACTGAGTCGTTGCAGCAGCAGACGGCGACCGCCGATGTGCTGAAAGTCATCAGCCGTTCGGCGTTCGACCTGCAAACTGTGCTGAACACCCTTGTCGGCTCGGCGGCTCGCTTGTGTGATGCGGACGAAGGCACGATCTTTCGGCCTAGCGATGGCGTCTTCTATTTGGCGGCAAGCTGCGGGCTTGACGCGGAGCAAGAAAACAAGCTTCGGACATTCGCTTCCGTACCCGAACGGGGAAGTGTGGTCGGGCGTACGCTGCTCGACGCCAAGACGGTTCATGTCCCGGATGTGCAGGCCGACCCGGAATATGCACCCTCGTCCGCTCGAAGGCGTTCAAACGTGCGTACGATGCTTGGTGTGCCTCTGCTTCGAGAGGGGACGCCAATCGGCGTGTTTGTCCTGACGCGGCATATGGTGCGGCCCTTTAGCGACAAGCAAATCGAACTCGCCACCACATTTGCAGATCAGGCCCTCATCGCGATCGAGAATGTCCGATTGTTCGAGGAGGTCCAGGAACGCACCAGAGAGCTGTCGCGGTCTCTCGATGATCTGCGCGCCGCCCAGGATCGCCTGATCCAGACCGAGAAGCTCGCCTCCCTCGGCCAGCTCACGGCGGGAATCGCGCACGAGATCAAGAATCCGCTCAACTTCGTCAACAACTTCTCGTCGGTTTCGACCGAGCTGATCGACGAGCTCAACGAGGTGCTCGAAGCGGCAAAGCTCGATGGCAAGACCAAGACGGAAATCGACGAGCTGACCGGCATGCTCAGGGGCAATCT
This sequence comes from Bradyrhizobium sp. WSM2254, assembly GCF_000472645.1. Lineage (NCBI taxonomy): Bacteria > Pseudomonadati > Pseudomonadota > Alphaproteobacteria > Hyphomicrobiales > Nitrobacteraceae > Bradyrhizobium > Bradyrhizobium sp. WSM2254. Next base: position 13,224 of record NZ_AXAB01000014.1, read on the forward strand.
CGAGAAGGTGGTGCAGCACGGCAAGCGCGCCGATTCCATCGTCAGGAACATGCTGGTGCATTCGCGCCAGGGTTCCGGCGAACATCGCCCCGTCGATATCAATGCGGTCATGGAGGAGAGCCTCAATCTCGCCTATCACGGCGCGCGCGCCGAAAGGCCCGCCTTCAACGTCACGCTCCAGCGCGCGTTCGACCCCGCCGCCGGCCTGGTCGACATCTATCCGCAGGAGATCACGCGCGTCTTCCTCAACCTGATCTCGAACGGCTTCTATGCCGCGGCCAAGCGCAAGGAGGGCACTGCGGAAGGTTTTGAGCCGATCGTGAGCGCCGCAACCAGGAGCCTCGGCGACAAGGTCGAGATCCGGATCCGCGACAACGGCACCGGGATTCCGCCCGAGGTGAAGGAGAAACTATTCAATCCGTTCTTCACGACCAAGCCGGCCGGTGAGGGCACCGGGCTCGGCCTGTCCATGAGCCATGACATCGTCGTGAAGCAGCATGGCGGCACGATCGACGTGAAGACCGAGCCGGGTGTATTCACCGAATTCATCATCACGCTGCCGCGCACGATGGCAGCGGGCGACACTGCCGGAGGCAAGACTTGAACGTTTATATCCTGGTCGTCGATGACGAGCCCGACGTCGAACCGCTGTTCAGGCAGCACTTCCGGCGCGACCTGCGGGCCGGCCGCTTCCAGATGGAGTTTGCTCCCTCTGCGGCCGATGCGCTGAGGCGTGCCGCCGAGGTTCGCGATCCTTCGCTGATCCTGATTCTGTCGGACATCAACATGCCCGGCATGAGCGGGCTCGACCTGCTGCCGAAGGTGCGCGCCGACTATCCGCACGTTCCCGTCATCATGATTACCGCCTATGGCGACGCCGAGACACGCAGAAAGGCGATCGAGCGAGGCGCCCACGGGCTCCTGACCAAGCCGATCGACTTTGCACTGCTGCGCCAGGAGATCGACACGAGGCTCGAGCAAGCCGCATGACTGCGACCATCCTCTTCGTCGACGACGAGCCGGACCTCGAGGCGCTGATCCTGCAAAAGTTCCGCAGGCAGATTCGCGACGGGCTGCTCACCCTCATGTTCGCCCGCGACGGCCTCGAGGCGCTGGAGGCGCTGGAGCAGAATCCGCATGTCGACATGGTGGTCTCCGACATCAACATGCCGCGGATGGATGGGCTGTCGCTGCTGGCAAAGCTCCAGGAGGCCGAGGACAAGAAGTCGACCATCATCGTCTCCGCCTATGGCGACATGAGCAACATCCGCATCGCCATGAACCGCGGTGCGTTCGACTTCCTGACCAAGCCGATCGACTTCGCCGATCTGGAAGCCACGATCCAGAAGACCATCGGCCACGTGGAGATGCTGCGCGAGGTGCGGCGGCGCCAGATCGAAGCCGAGCGCGCCCATGCCTCGCTGTCGCGTTTCTTCTCGCCGGAGATCGCAAGGCGCCTGGCTGCGGATGTCGAAGGCGGGATGGAGGTGCAGTGGCGCGATGTCGCCACCCTCTTCACCGACATCACCGGCTTCACGTCGCTGGTCGAGAGCGCGGCCCCGCAGACGCTCGGCGAGCTCCTCAACGAATATGTCGGCGGCATGACGGAGATCGTCTTCGCGCATGAGGGGACGGTCGCCAAGATCATCGGCGATGCGATTCAGGTGCTGTTCAACGCGCCCGGCGACCAGCCGGACTATGCGACGCGCGCGGTCGCCTGTGCCCATGATCTGGACGCCTGGGCGGAGGACTTCTCCGCGCGCTGGAGGGCGAAAGGCGTGAACTTCGGGGCGACCCGGATCGGTGCCCATGCCGGCCCGGCGCTGGTCGGCAATTTCGGCGGCAACCGCTTCTTCGACTACACCGCCTATGGCGACTCCATCAATATCGCGGCGCGGCTGGAAGCCGCCAACAAGCATCTCGGCACCCGCATCTGCGTCAGCTCCAGCGTCGCCGGGGCGGCCGAGAATTTTCAGGGCCGTCCCGTGGGCGAGCTGATGCTGCGCGGGCGCAGCGAGCCGCTGCGCGCGTTCGAGCCGCTGCCGCGGGCCAAATTCGAAGCGCCGGTGACGACGCTCTATTCCGAGGCTTTTGCCAAGATGGAGGCCGGCGACGCCGCCGCCATGCCGGCCTTTGCCGCGCTGGTCGGGATGCACGCCGACGATCCGCTGGCCGGTTTTCACCTGAAGCGCCTGCTCAACGGCGCCAAGGGCATTCGCATGCAACTGGAATAGGAGCCCGTCATGACGCGTGAATTCTCCGCCGGCAATTACCGTTTCATTCCGTCCGTGTTCCAGTATTCGGCCGGCGCAGCCGCGGACGAGGGCTATGAGATCGAGCGCGTCCGCTTTGATCGCCTAGTGCCGCTGGCCGAGGGCTTTGCGCTGGCGGCGAAGTTCATCCAGGAGGCCGGGCGTCCGCTCACCGCGTTCTGCGCCTGCGAGCTGCGCTCGCCGGTGGCCTTCAGCGAGGAAGGCTTTCGTGCGTTCAATCTGCATTATGTGAAGACGCTGTCCGAATGGGGCATCTTCGACGGCACCACCAATCCGGTGGCGCGCAGCAATGTCTGTCCCGAGATCGATCCGCCGTCCGAGCCGTCGTTCTACGCCTTCTCCTTCACGCGCCCGACGCGGTCGAAGGCGCCGAGCTTCGTGATCGCCGGCGGTGCCGAAGCACGCGAGGGCAGCGGCACTTATGTCGAGCGCACGGTGCGCTACCGCGACCTCAGCCCGGAGGGGCTGCGCGAGAAGGTGCGGTTCACCACCACCTCGCAGATGGAAATCCGGATGGCGGCCTTCGGCTTCGGCTGGAGGGACACCACGGGCGTGCAGGCCTATTCCGTGCACGACTTCCACCATGCGCTGGTCGACGAGCTGGTCCGCCGCGGCGCATTGCGCTCCGGCCTGACCTGGCACTATGCCCGCCCGCCGGTGGTCGATCTCGAGTACGAGATGGATTGCCGCCGCGTGATGCGCGAAGTGGTGATCTAGCGCTGACGCGGGTCGAGCGCGTCGCGCAGGCCGTCACCGAGCAGGTTCAGCGACAGCACCACGAGGAAGATCGCGAGGCCCGGCCAGATCGCCATCCACGGCGCCTGGGTCAGGAAGCGTTGCGCCGCGTTGAGCATGCTGCCCCAGGACGGTGCGGGCGGCTGCTGGCCGAGGCCAAGGAATGAGAGCGCGGCCTCGGCGATGATGGCGGCGGCGATCGACAGCGTCGCCTGCACCAGCAGCGCCGGCAGGATGTTGGGCAGGATGTGCGAGAACGCGATCCGCCAGCCGGGGTTGCCGAGGGCGCGCGCGGCCTCGACATAATCCTCGGCCTTGACGCTCAGCACCTGGCCGCGGGTCAGGCGGATGAAGATCGGGGTCGCCGAGATGCCGATCGCGATCATGGCATTGCCGAGGCTCGGACCGAGAAACGCGGCCAGGGCGATCGCCAGGATCAGGAACGGGCAGGCCAGCATCGCATCGGTGATCCGGCTGATCAGCGCATCGACAAATCCGCCGCGATAGCCGGCGAGCAGGCCGAGCGGCACGCCGACGCCGAGCGCGATTGCGACCGAGATCAGGCCCGCGAGCAGGGAGGCGCGCGCGCCGTAGACGATGCGGCTGAGGATGTCGCGGCCGAGCTCGTCGGTGCCGAACCAGTGCGCCGCGGTCGGCGGCTTGCGCACCAGGCTCCAGCTCGTCGCGATGGGATCATAGGGGACGATGAGAGGAGCAAGCGCCGCAAGCAGGATGAACGCCGTGATCACGACGAGTCCGAATACGGCGGCCTTGCGCTTGAACAACCGCCGCCGTGCGCGGCGCGCCGGGCTGTCCAGCTCGTAGGCTTGCGTGACGGGGCTGGGCAAGGCTGCATCGGTCATGGCGCTAGCCCCGAAGCCGCGGATTGACGAGGATATAGGCGACGTCGGCAACGAGGTTCAGCGTGATGTAGACCGTGGCCGTCACCAGCACCACGCCCTGCACCACCGCATAGTCGCGGTTGAAGACGGCGTCCACGATCAGCTTGCCGAAGCCGGGAATGGAGAAGATCTGCTCCGTCAGCACAGCGCCTGACAACAGCGTGCCGAGCTCGAGCGCGCCGAGCGTGATGATGGGCGTCAGCGCATTGCGCATCGCGTGCTTGAGGATGACTGAGCGCTCCGACAATCCTTTCGCGCGCGCCGTGCGAACGTAGTCGCTCTCCAGCACCTGGAGCATGGCGCTGCGGGTATGCCGCATCAGGATCGCGGAAATCGCGTTGCCGAGCACGAAGGCGGGCATGATGGTGGCGGCCAGGCTCGCGCGCCAGTTCTCGGTGAGCGGCACGTAGCCCGAGGCCGGCAGCCAGCCGAGCTCAATCGAGAACAGGAAGATCAAGAGGATCCCAAGCCAGAAATTCGGCGTCGAGATGCCCCACAGCGCAAACAGATTCGCGCCATAGTCCCACGCCGTGCCCTTCTTCACCGCGGAGACGATGCCGGCGGGAATACCGATGAAGAACGCGATCAGGATCGCCATCGAGCCGAGCTGGAGCGTCACCGGCAGTTTCTGCGCGATCAGCTCGCGCACCGGCATCTTGTTGCGCAAGGACTCGCCGAAATTGCCCGTGAGGACGCCCTTGAGCCAGTAGACATATTGCACGGGGATCGGCTGATCGAGCTTGTACTGCTGCCGGATCTGCTCGATCGCGGCGGGATCACGTTCCTCGCCGGCCATCACCAGCGCCGGATCGCCGGGCAGCAATTGCTGGAGCGAAAAGATCAGCACCGACACGAAGAACAGTGTCGGCACGATCTGCGCGATGCGGTGGGCGAGGAACTTCAGCATGACCCCACCTGTGTCCCGGGTGTTGCCGCGATCACTTGAACTTCAACCCGACCACGCGCACGAGGCCATCAGGCATCTGCCGGTAGCCCTCGAGCTTCTTCGTATGCGCGATCAGGAGCGTACGATGGTAGATGTAGATGATCGGCAGGTCGTCGAGCAGGACCTTGGTCAGCTTGGCGTAGGTCGCCTTGCGCTCCTCGACATTGGATGTGGCCCGTCCCTCTTCCAACAGCTTGTCGGCCTCGGGGTTCGCGTACACGCCGTCGTTCTGCGGCGCCTTGCTGCGCATGAAGATGTAGGAATTGCCGTCCGGGTCGATGCGTCCGCTCCAGTTGATCTGGAATACCTGGAACTCGCCGGCCTGCGCCTGCTTGAAGGTGGTCGCGAATTCGACGACGCGGACCTTGATGTCGAAGCCGGCTTCGGCGGCCATGGACTGCACGACCTGGGCGACGGCCTCGTACTCGGTGCCCTTTGGCACCATGTAGTCGACGGTGACGGGCAGGCTGACACCGGCTTCCTTCAACAGCGCCTTGGCCTTGGCGATGTCGCGACCCGGAATGGGGAAAGCCTTCTGATAGTATGGATGCGTCGGGCTGACCCATTGATTGCCCGGCGTAAACTCGCCGTTGAATACGACCTGGTTGATGGCCTCGCGATCGATCGACAGGCTGAGTGCCTGGCGCACCTTCGCGGATTGGCTGAGTGGCCCCTTGGTCTTGTCGTTGCCGATGTTGATGGTCAGGCCCTGATAGCCGAGCTCGGGCGCCGTCGACAGCACCAGCTTGGGATCGGCGCGGACGTCCTTGATGTCGGTGGCGAGCACGCGCTCGATCAAATCGAGTCCGCCGGACTTGAGGTTCGCAAGGCGCACCGTGGCATCGACGATCGGCAGGAACACGACGCGATCGATATGGATGTTGTCCTTGTTCCAGTAGTCGGCGAACTTCTCGAACACCATGCGATCCTGCTGCACGCGCTCGACGAACTTGTAGGGGCCGGCGCAGACCGGATGCAGGCCGAACTTGTCACCGGCCTCCTTCGCCGCCTTGGGCGAGACCATCATGCCGGAGCGGTCGGTGAGCTGGGCGATCAGGGGCGAGTACGGCGTCTTCAGCACCAGCTTGATGGTTAGGGGATCGACGACCTCGACATGATCGACGCTGGCGAGCTCGGATTTGCGGAACGAGGTCGGCAGCGTCATGTGACGCTCGATCGAGAATTTTGCGGCTTCGGCGTCCAGCGGCTCGCCATCGTGGAATTTGACGCCTGGCCGGAGCTTGATCGTCATCTCCTTGCCGTCGGCCGACGTCTCGTGGGACAGCGCGAGCTGCGGCACGATGTTGAGCTTCTCGTCGATGTCGAACAGCTTGTCGCAGAACGCGGAGAACACGATGCGGCCGACATAGGTGCGGCCGATGCTGGGATCGAGGATATCAGGGTCTTCGGCGATCCCGATGCGAAGCGTGGTCTGAGCCTGGGCCGTGCCCACGAGCGACGTCAGCAAGGCCGACGCCAGGATTGTCAAACGCATAAAGCTCATCGCTCTCAACCTCTATTTCACGGCTATGCGGGGTCCGTCCCCAATGGACTAACCCCGCCGCCGCGTGCTGCTTCCGGACCGCCGCTGAAGGCGGCAACCAATTTTTCAAGAACCGGCGAGAAACCGCCATCCATGGGGACGATGGCCGCGGAGGACGGCAGTTCCGACGTTCGGTGGCAAGCCGTTGCATGTCCGATGCCATCCGCGACAAGCTGAGGCATTTCGCTGCGGCAGCGGTCCACGACATAGGGACAGCGGGTGTGGAAGCGGCATCCCGGCGGCGGATTGAGCGCGCTGGGGATCTCCCCCTGGAGCACAATCCGGCTGCTTTTTGCCCGCGGTTTAGGCACGGGAATCGCGGACAGCAGCGCGCGGCTATAGGGGTGCCGGGGCGCGGCGAACAGCGCGTCCGCCTCCGCGGTCTCGACAATCTGGCCGAGATTCATCACCGCGACGTGGTCGGCGATGTGCTTGACCACGGCGAGGTCGTGCGAGACGAAAATGTAGGCAAGGCCAAGCCGGTCCTGGAGCTCGCGCAGGAGGTTGAGGATCTGCGAGCGGATCGAGACGTCGAGCGCCGAAACCGGCTCGTCGCAGATGATCAGTTTTGGCTCGACCGCGAGCGCGCGGGCAATGGCGATGCGCTGGCGCTGGCCGCCGGAGAATTCGTGCGGATAGCGTCGCTCGAGCCGCGGCTCCAGCCCAACCAGCCGCAGGATTTCCGCGACCCGTTCGCGCCGCTGTGCGGGTGGAACGAGATCGTGCAGCGCCAGCGGCTCGGTCAGGATCTGGCCGACGGTCATGCGCGGGTTGAGCGAGGCGTAGGGATCCTGGAAGATGATCTGCGCCTCGCGACGGAACGCGCGGAGCGCTCCGGCGTCGAGCGAGAGCAGGTCGCGGCCATCGAAACGGATCGTGCCTGCATCCGGCTCGATCAGCCGCAGCACCAGGCGGCTGACGGTGGATTTGCCGCAACCGGATTCGCCGACCAGGGCCAGCGTCTTGCCCGCCTCGAGCGAGAAGCTGACGCCATCGACCGCTTTGACATGCGCGAGTGCCCGGCCGAACAGCGAGCGCTCGGCGACGAAATGCTTGACCAGGCCTTCGACCTCGAGCAGCGCCATCACGACACCAGAAGTTCGAGCGGCGCGCGGATGCAGCGCGAGAGGTGACCGGGGCTGATTTCCACGAGCGGCGGCGGCGCCTTGGTGCAGGCGTCCAGCACGAAGGGGCAGCGTGCGGCGAAGCGGCAGCCGGCGGGCGGTTGCGCCATGTTCGGGACCATGCCTTCGATCGTCGCAAGCTGCTCGGCGCGGTGGTCGAGCCGCGGGATCGAGCCGAGCAGGCCGACTGTGTAAGGATGCTGCGGCGTCGCGAACAATTCATCCACCGGCGCGCGCTCGACGATCTCGCCCGCATACATCACCGCGACCTCGTCGCAGACCTCGGCGACCACGCCGAGGTCATGCGTGATCAGGATGATCGCGGCGCCGCTCGCCGCCTTCAATTCCCGCATCAGCTCCAGAATCTGCGCCTGCAAGGTGACGTCGAGCGCGGTGGTTGGCTCGTCCGCGATCAGGAGGCGGGGGTCGCACGCAAGGGCCATCGCGATCATCACGCGCTGGCGCATGCCGCCGGAGAGCTTGTGCGGATATTCGTCGACGCGCCGCTCGGGCGAGGGGATGTGGACGCGACGCAACAGCTCGATCGCGCGGTCCCGTGCGCTGCGCCGCGAGCCGCCGCGATGGCGCAGGATGGTCTCGATGATCTGGTCGCCGATGGTGAAGCTCGGGTTGAGCGAGGTCATCGGCTCCTGGAAGATCATCGCGAGCCGGTTGCCGCGGAGATCGCGCAGCGTCTGATCGGATGTCTTCAGCAGGTCGAAGCCGTCGAAGCGGATCGCGCCCGATATCTCCGCGCTTTGCTTCGGCAGCAACCCCATGATCGCGAGCGATGTCACGCTCTTGCCGCAGCCGGATTCGCCGACGAGGCCGAGCGTCGCGCCATTGGCGACGCTGAGATCGACACTGTCGACCGCATGGGTGACGCGGCCGTCGTCGCCGTGGAAGCGGATACGCAGATCCTTGATTTCGATGAGAGGGCTGGTGCTCATGATCGTCTTGCACGGGCCGCGGCGATGCTGGCGTCGATGACGCTGCGATCGGTGTTGCCGGCCAGGTTCTGCCGCGTCGGCATGGAGGAGCGGAAATGCACCCAGAGCTCGTGGCTGACCCGTTCGAGCCGCTCGAGCTCGCCGAGCGGATCGGGATGGTCGTCGGCGCGAATGTCCAGCGCCGGCCATTCCTCCTCGCCGTGGATCAGGAGCGCTGCGGACTGCTTGCCGCGCTTGTCGCCCCCGGCGGCCTCGCCCGCGCGCATCGCCGCGAGCAGGCGGCGCGGGAAGGGCAGGCTGTCATTGGCGATGTAGGTCTTGGCGGTCTCGTCGAGCACGTCAGGGCCAGCCAGCATGTTGCCGGCGATCGAGAAGCCGCTGCCTGCGACGTGGCCGCACCAGTCGACGCAGTCGCGCCCGGTATGCGCGGCAATCTCGCCGCTGGCGTCCATGATGTGGATCTGGCGGCTTTCGCGCCCGTCGTCGGTCGCGAGCAGGCTGGCGAGCACGTCATGCGCGTTCAGGCCTTCACGCAAGAGCTTGACGCCGTCGATGCCGTAATAGGGATTGACGAAGGCTTGGGTTGCGATCGCGCCGAGGCCGGCGGCGATATAGGGCACACGCGCGCCGACGGCGAAGAAGCGGGTCGCAACCGCGATGCCGAACTGGCCGGTGGCAGGATCGCGTGCGATGATCGACCAGGTCATATTCTGTCCATCAACGTCCTGCTGCGTAGCCCTGCATGCCGCGCGGGTTGGCGGCGGCGCGGCGGCGCACCCCGACGCGGGAGGCCGCGGTGAGGCGGCCTTCGGACCAGTCGGGGCCGATCTCGACGATATGCCCGCGTTCGCGCAGAGTCTCGATCGTCGCCTTCGGCACACGGTTCTCGACCACGAGCACGCCGGGGCGGGCGGTGCGCGGCCAGAACGAGATCGGGAAATGCTCGGAGTGCCAGGCCGGCGCGTCGATCGATTCCTGAAGGTTGAGATTGCAATGGACGTGGCGCAGGAAGAATTGCGTGATCCATTGGTCCTGCTGGTCGCCGCCCGGCGAGCCCCAGGCGAGATACGGCTCGCCGTCGCGCAGCGCCATGGTCGGCGACAGCGTGGTGCGCGGCCGCTTGCCCGGCGCGAGCGCCGCCGGATGGTCTTCCTCCAGCCAGAACATCTGCGCGCGGCTGCCGAGGCAGAAGCCGAGTTCGGGAATGATCGGTGAAGATTGCAGCCAGCCGCCCGACGGCGTCGACGACACCATGTTGCCGGCCTTGTCGATGATGTCGAAATGCACGGTGTCGCCGCGTACCTCGCCGAAGCGTCCGACCGTCGGCTCGCCGGCGCCGAGCGCGCCGACCGCTTCGCGCTGGCCTTCGGCGCGCCGTAGCTTGACGACACCGCCAAAGCCCTCGATCGAGCCGGGGCGGAAGTCGAGCGAGGCCTTGTCGGTGACGAGCTTGCGGCGTTCGTCGTTATAGGCGTCCGACAGCAGCGTCGCGATCGGGATCTCGTTGAACTTCGGATCGCCGTAGAATTTTTCGCGGTCGGCGAAGGCGAGCTTGGCGCATTCGATCTGGAGATGGATGAATTCCGGCCCGGTCGGGTCGAGCCCGTCGAGCGCAAAGCCCTTGAGCAGCGCGAGCTGTTGCAGCGTGACCGGGCCCTGGCTCCAGACGCCGGCCTTGCAGACGGTGTAGCGGCCATAGTCGTAGGTGAGCGGCTCCTCGACGGTCGGCTGCCAGCGCGCCATGTCGTCGGCCGAGAGAACGCCGCGATGCGGCGAGCCGCTGACGTCCATCACCTCCTGCGTGCGACAAAATTTGTCGATGGCTTCCGCGACGAAGCCGTGCGACCAGGCCCTTCGCGCACGCTCGATCTCGCCGTCGCGGCCACCGTCGCCACTCTCGGCCTCGCTCAGAATGCGGGCGTAGGTCGCGGCCAGCGTCTTGTTGGTGAAGAGCGTGCCGGGCCTCGGCACTTCGCCGTTCGGCAGGTAGACCGCGGCCGAGGTGGGCCAGTGCTTGCGGAATAGCTGCTCGACGGTCTGGATCGTGGCGCAGGCGCGCTCGACCAGGGGATAGCCGTCGCGCGCGTAGGAGATCGCGGGCTCCAGCACGTCGCGCAGGCGCATGGTGCCGTAGTCGCGCAAGAGCATCATCCAGGATTCGAAGGTGCCGGGCACGCAGGCGGCGAGCAGGCCGGTGCCCGGCACCATGTCGAGGCCCTCACTCTTGTAATGCGCGATGGTGGCGCGCGCCGGCGCTGGGCCCTGGCCGCAGATCACTTCGGTGCGGCCGCGCTTCACGTCGTGGACGATAACAGGCACGTCGCCGCCGGGGCCGTTCAGATGCGGCTCGACCACCTGGAGCGTGAAAGCGGTGGCGACGCCGGCATCGAAAGCATTGCCGCCCTTTTCCAGGATGGCCATGCCGACAGCGGTCGCAATCCAGTGCGTGGTGGCGACGACCCCGAACGTGCCCTCGATCTCGGGACGCGTCGTGAAGGGATCCGGATTGACGTTGCTGGCCATGGGATTTCGCTACCTTAATTGTCGCGCGCGCAATTGATCACAGGCGATGCCGTGCCGCCAATGCGCAGGCCGCATGGCACGCGCGCGTCACGCCGGTACCGGCGCGGTGTTAACCGCATGGCAGGCGACGCCGCCGATCAGTTCAGGGGCTTCCTTGCGGCAGAGATCGAACGCCAGCGGACAGCGCGGATTGAAGGCGCAGCCGGGCGGCGGATTGATCGGGTTCGGAATCTCGCCCTTGACCGGAATGCGCTGGCGGCCGCTCATGGCAAGATCGGGCACGGCGCCCAGCAGCATCTTGGTGTAGGGCATGCGCGGGCGGGCAAACAGCTCGCGGCCTTCCGCGATCTCGACGATGCGGCCGAGATACATCACGCCGACGCGGCTCGCCATGTGGCGGACGACGGCAAGGTTGTGGCTGATGAACATGTAGGTCAGGCCGAACTTGTCCTGGAGGTCGCGCATCAGGTTCAGGATCTGCGCCTGCACCGAGACGTCGAGCGCCGAGGTCGGCTCGTCGCAGACGATGAACTCGGCATCGGACGCGAGCGCCCGCGCGATCGCGATACGCTGGCGCTGGCCGCCGGAGAATTCATGCGGAAATTTCAGTCGGTCGTCGGGATGCAGGCCGACGAGGGTGAGCAGCTCGCCGACGCGCGCCTGGATGTCGCGCTCGCCCTGGATCAGGTCGAAGGCGCGGATCGGCTCGGAGATGATGGCATCGACCCGGAAGCGCGGATTCAGGCTCGCATAGGGATCCTGGAAGATCATCTGGATGCGGCGGCGCAGCTTTCGCCGCGCCGGCGCCTGCCGCGGGTCCGCCATCGAGACGCCGTCGATCTGGACGTCGCCGGAGCTCGGCGGCAACAGGCCGACCACCATCCGCGCCACCGTGGTCTTGCCGGAGCCGGACTCGCCGACCAGCGCAAAGGTCTCGCCCTTCCTGATGTCGAAGGTGACGCTGTCGACAGCCTTGAGATATTCGAGGTGCCCGCCTTCCAGCACGCGGTTGAGCCAGGGCTTCGAGACATCGAAGACGCGGCGCAGATTTGTGGCTTGGACGAACGGGGCGCTCATGCCGCGCTCTCCGCCGGCACATCGTCATAGAGATGGCAGGCGACCGACTGCGCCCCCCGCGGCAGTGGCTCCGGCCGATCGACGCGACAGCGGTCGAACGCGAACGCGCAGCGCGGATTGAACGAGCAACCGCGCGGAATCGCCGACAGGCGCGGCATGGAGCCGGGGATCTGCACCAGGCGCTTGTCCTCGCCCGCGAGCGTCGGTATCGCGCCCATCAATCCTTTTGCGTAGGGATGCAGCGGGTTCCTCACGACGTCCTGCACCGGACCGATCTCGACGACGCGGCCGGCATACATCACCGCGACGCGATCCGAGGTTTCCGCGATCACGCCCATGTCGTGAGTCACCAGCATCACCGCGGTACCGTGGTCGCGGCCGAGCCGTTTGATCAGCGAGATGATCTGCGCCTGCACGGAGACGTCGAGCGCCGTGGTCGGCTCGTCCGCGATGATCAGCTCCGGTTCGGCGCAGATCGCGAGCGCAATCACCACGCGCTGGCGCATGCCGCCGGAGAACTCGTGCGGATAGCCGTCGATGCGCTTTTCCGGCGCGGGAATCCCGACTTCGGCGAGCAGGTCGATGGCGCGGCGGCGGGCCGCCTGTTCGGACAGATTGAGGTGGGTCCGGATCGTTTCCACGATCTGGTCGCCGACCCGGTACAGCGGATTGAGCGAGGTGAGGGGATCCTGGAAGATCATGCCGATGCGTTTGCCACGGATGCGGCGCATCTCCTCCGGCGGCAGATTGTCGATGCGCATGCCTGCGAGATGAATCTCGCCGCCGGCGATGCGGCCGGGAGGATCGATCAGGCCGATTACCGCGAGGCCGGTGACGGATTTGCCGGCGCCGGATTCACCGACCACCCCCAGCACCTCGCCCTTGGCGATGTCGAAGGAGACGTCGTCGATGGCGCGCAACGTGCCGCGGCGGGAGGCGAACTCCACCTGGAGATTGCGGACGGAGAGAACAGGTTCGGTCATGGGCGACGCACACTCATCGAAGTTTCGGGTTGAGCGCGTCGCGCAGCCAATCGCCGAGCAGGTTGATGGAGAGGATCAGCGCGGCGAGCGCGAGCCCGGGGAAGGCGACGATCCACCATTCGCCCGCGAACAGATAGTTGTTGCCGATGCGGATCAGCGTGCCGAGCGAGGGCATGGTGTCGGGCAGGCCGACGCCGAGGAAGGACAGCGTCGCCTCGGTGATGATGGCGAGCGCGAGGTTGATGGTGGCGATCACCAGGATCGGGCCCATCGTGTTCGGCAGCACGTGCCGCAGCATGATCACGGGAGCGGGCAGGCCGATCAGCTGCGCGGCGGCCACGTAGTCCTTGTTCTTCTCGACCATCACGGAACCGCGCACGGTCCGGGCATAACCCACCCAGAAACTCAGGCCGATCGAGATCACCAGCACCACCAGCATGCTGGTCGCATCCAGCCGGTTGCCGAGGATTGATTTGGCGATGCCATTGACCAGCAGCGCGATCAGGATGGCGGGGAAGGTGAGTTGGACGTCGGCGATTCGCATGATCACGCCGTCGACCGCGCCGCCGAAATAACCGGCGATCAGGCCGAGCGCGATGCCGAGCGCACCGGCAAAGATCACGCCGGCCACGCCGACGGCGAGCGAGATACGCATGCCGTAGAGGATGGCGGAGAACACGTCACGGCCCTGCTCATCGGTGCCGAGCAGGAACGGGCTCTGGCCGTCGGCGGTCCACAGCGGCGAAATCCGCGAGTTCATCAGCTGAAGTTGCGCCGGATCGAACGGGTTCTGGACCGCGAGCACGGAGGCAAAGATCGCGAGCAGGAAGAACAAGACCGTGATGGCGGCCGCAACCATGGTGAGCTTGGAGCGGCGGAAGGAATAGAAGACGTCGCTGTCGAGCGCGCGGCTGAGCCAGCCGCGGGCAGCGTGGGTCGGCTGCGTGGTTTGCTTGTCGGAATTGGAGACGACTGCGTCGGACATGAAGGTTGCCTTATGTCGCGCGGCCGACGGTCGAGCGCAGGCGCGGATCGACCACGGTGTAGAGGATATCGACCACCAGATTGATGGTGACGAAAATCAGCGAGACCATCAGCAGGTAGGCGGCCATAATCGGTATATCGACGTTTTGCACGGCCTGAACGAACAGAAGTCCCATGCCCGGCCACTGGAACACGGTTTCGGTGATGATCGAAAATGCAATAACCGAGCCAAACTGGAGCCCGGCTACCGTGATCACGGGAATGAGCGTGTTCTTCAGCGCGTGGCCGAAATGGATGGCACGGGTCGTGAGCCCCCGGGCGCGGGCGAAGCGGATATAGTCGGTTCGCAGCACTTCGAGCATCTCCGCGCGCACCAGCCGCATGATCAGGGTCATCTGGAACAGGCCGAGCGTGATCGAGGGCATGATCAGCGCCTTTAGGCCCGACAGCGTGAGCAGGCCCGTCGTCCACCAGCCGAGCCTGACCACCTCGCCGCGGCCGAACGAGGGCAGCCAGCCCAATGTCACCGCGAACAGATAGATCAGGAGGATGCCGATCAGGAACGTCGGCAGCGAGATGCCGATCAGCGAAACCGCCTGGAATAATTTGGCGAGCGCGGTGTCGCGCTTCAGTGCCGAATAGACGCCCATCAGGATGCCGAACACCATTGCGAATACGGTCGCGCAGATCGCAAGTTCCAGCGTCGCGGGCATGCGCTCCATCAATAGCGTCGAGACCGGCTGGCGGAACTGATAGGAGATGCCGAACTTGAACTGCGCGGCGTCGCCGAAATAGCGCACGAACTGCACCGGCACGGGATCATCGAGGCCGAGCGACTTGCGCACGGCTTCGCGTTCGGCCGCCGACGTGTCGATCGAGACGATCTGGTTCACGGGATCGCCGGCGAATCGGAACATCGAGAACGCGATGATGCCGACGGCGAACATGACGCCGATAGCCTGAACGGCGCGGCGAAGAGTGAAAGCGAGCATTTCTTCCACTGTCCTTGGGTGTGCTTGCAGCCGACGTCTTTGTCAGCCGGAAAAAGGAAAGGTCCCGGAAGCCTGACGCTCCCGGGACCTTGTGTTCAACTGACGCTATTCCTTCTTGGTCGCCCAGTGGAACATGACCAGGTTGTCGGCGCGCTGCGGCAGGTTGACCTTCTTCGATACGCCCCAGGCCAGCGCCTGTTGGTGCAGCGGGATGTAGGACCAGTCCTTGTTGCCGATTTCGTAGGCCTGCTTGATCAGCTGGTTGCGCTTGGCGGTGTCGGTTTCGACCAGCACCTTGTCGGTGATGGCGTCGAACTCCTTGTTGCAGTAGCCGCCGAGATTGGCCTCGCCCCGCGAGGATTTCGCATCGTCGCGGCAGCCCATGATGTCAAAGAGCACGTTGTGGGAGTCCATCGTGCTCGGCGTCCAGCCCAGCATGTAGAACGAGGTCTGGTAGCCGCCTTGCTTCAGCACCTTGGCGAAGTATTGCGCCTTCGGCTGCGCCAGCAGATTGATCTTGACGCCGATGCGGGCGAGCATGCCGACGACGGCCTGGCAAATCGCGGCGTCGTTGACGTAGCGATCGTTCGGGCAATCCATGGTGACCTCGAAGCCATCGGGATAGCCGGCCTCGGTCAGGAGCTTCTTGGCGCCGTCGGGATCGAATTTCGGCCGCGCGAACTCCTTGGACAGTATGAACAGCTCCGGTGCGATCATCAGCGCCGACGGTGTCGCCAGCCCGCGCATCACGCGCGTCTTGATCAGCTCGATGTCGATCGCCTTGTAGAACGCCTCGCGGACCTTGATGTCCTTGAACGGGTTCTTGCCCTTGATGTTGGAGTAGAGCAGCTCATCCCGCATTTGGTCGAAGCCGATGAAGATGGTGCGCAGCTCCGGCCCCTTCAGCACCTGGGCATTCGGGCTGGAATCGACGCGGGAGATGTCCTGGATCGGCACCGGCTCGATGACGTCGACTTCGCCCGAGAGCAGGGCGGCGACGCGGGTGGCGTCGGAGGAGATCGGAGTGAAGATGATCTCCTTCAAATTGCCTTCGACCTTGCCCCAGTAATTGGGATTGGCCTTGAACACCGTCTTCACGCCGGGCTGATGGCTCTCGATGATGAAGGGACCGGTGCCGTTCTCATGAAGCGAGGCGTAGCTCGGCGTGGTCGCCGCCACCGGCGTCGGGTCGACGACGTTATTCTCCTCGGCCCATTTCTTGTCCATGATGTACCAGACATCCCACGCGTTATGCAGGATGGGGTTGGGCGAGGGCAGGACGAAATCGACGGTGTAGTCGTCGACCTTGACCACCTTGACATCGGGCGCAAGGCGGGTCTGCATATTCGACCCCTTCTTGCGGACGCGATCGGCCGAGAACACCACGTCGTCGGCGGTGAAGGGGTCGCCGTTGTGGAATTTCACGCCCTTGCGCAGATGGAAGCGCCAGCGGGTCGGCTCCGGGGTTTCCCAGCTTTCCGCCAGCGCCGGAATGATCTTGAGGTCCTTGTCGCGCGCGGTGAGGCCTTGATAGACGTGACCGAGATGGGCGTGGGTGGTGCTCTCGTTGAGCGTATAGGGATCTAGCGACTTCAGGTCACCCTGGTTGGCATAACGTAGCGTCTGGCTCGACGCTGGCGAGACCGCCAACGCAAGCGTACCGGCGAGCGTCGCCGCAAACAGAGTTCGTCCGACTGACATTCTTAACCCTCTCCACACTGCCACGCCGGTGATTTTTGATTGTTCGGCGGGCTGACTGATCCATGTTGCCCAGAGTTCACGACCCGTGCAAGCGCCATTCCAGCAAGGAACGCGCCAAGTTGCACCGCTGTGCAGCAATGCTGACCGGCAATCTAGGGGAGGTCGGCGCGCGAATGACATTCGACTTTCGACCTGTGAAGTCCCGGGATAAAGGGAAACTGGCCCTGTCGGCCGTTGGCGTCTCGGCCGTCCGCGCTGCGGTCGCGGCCGAGCGATTTGATTGACCATACCCGCCGATTGCGGGAGCCTGCGCCCCGCAGCGCGTCCGAGGTCGCTTGCGTTGCACACCGTGTCGCGGCGATACTCGGACAGACTGCTCGAATCTCATCCGGAGGGGACATGAAAGTTAACATCGAAATCGACTGCACCCCCCTCGAGGCCCGTCAGTTCTTCGGATTGCCGGACGTCTCGCCGATGCAGATTGCCGTCATGGACAAGCTACAGCAGCAGGTCCTGAGCAATATCGACAAGGTCTCGCCGGAATCGCTGATCCAGAGCTGGTTCACTTTCGATCCGAAGATCGCCGAGCGGTTTCAGGACATGTTCGTCACCATGGCCGGCCTCGGCGGAACGCGTAGCGGCGACAAGAAGAAGTAATGGCGCCCGGGCGGGACGGGCCGCAACCGTCAGACCGGCTTCGTCCGCCGGGCCTTGGTTTGCTGCTCGCCGAAGCCCGCGGGCTGTTCGAGTTCAACGCCAGCCTGCTGTTGTCGCCGGTCCTGATGCGCGCGCCCAGGGGCGACGGCCATCCGGTGCTGACGTTGCCCGGCTTTCTCGCCAGCGATCTTTCGATGGCGCCGATGCGGCGCTATCTCAGTGAGCTCGGCCATGAGGCACATGCCTGGCGGATGGGCCGCAATCTCGGCGGCCTGGGGCGGATGCGGGAGGCTCTTCGTGCCCGCCTCGCCGAGATCCACGCCGCGACGGGGCGCAAGGTCAGCCTGGTCGGATGGAGCCTCGGCGGCGTCTATGCCCGCGATCTCGCGCTCCAGGCGCCCGACATGGTCCGTTACGTCGTGACGCTCGGCAGTCCTTTCGCCAACGATGTGCGGGCGACCAATGCCACGCGGCTCTACGAGGCGCTGTCCGGCGAGCGGGTCGAGGATTTTGCCGACCTGCGCGAGGCGATCGCCGGCGATCTGCCGGTGCCGGCGACATCGATCTATTCTCGCGCCGACGGTGTCGTGAACTGGCGGACCTGCCTGTTGCGCCCCTCGGACCGGGCCGAGAACATCGAGGTGCACCTGGCGAGCCATATCGGGCTCGGCGTTAACCCCGCAGCGCTGTGGGCCGTGGCGGACCGGCTGGCGCAACCGGAGGGGGAATTTTCGCCATTTGACCGGGCAGGGCCGTTTGCCATTGCATATGCCCCGCCGGAGCGGGCAATATCGGCCTGACGAGAAGCGCCGCCCAAGGCGCCCGTCAAAGCTTGCGGGAGGGAACTATGGCTGACGGTAAGAAGCTGTCGTCGCTGGACGCGTCGTTTCTCTATCTGGAAACGCCGGAAATGCCGATGCATGTCGGCAGCATGGCGATCTTTCGCCTGCCCGACGATTACAAGGGCGACTTCTTCGAAGACTTCAAGGCGATGATCGTCTCGCGCCTGCACATCGCGCCGATCCTGAAGGCGCGGCTGGAGAAGGCGCCGCTCGACATCGATCATCCCTCGTGGGTCGAGGACGATCAGTTCGACATCGACCGTCACATTTTCCGCGCCAGCCTGCCGCAGCCGCGCGACCGCGCCACGCTCGAGCGCATCGTCGGCTGGATGCACGCCAAGCTCCTGAACCGCGCCCGCCCGCTCTGGGAGTTCTACGTGTTCGAGGGCATGAAGGACAACGAGGTCGGGCTCTATTCCAAGATGCACCATGCCGCCATCGACGGCGGTGCCGGCGCGGCGCTGACCAACATGATCTACGACATCTCGCCGATCCCGCGGAAGGTCGATCCGCCGGCAGCGGGAGCCAAGCCCGGACAGGAGCCGCGCGACATCGCCGCCAACCTGCTCGATTCCTACCAGCAGCTCTTCAGCCAGCCGCTCGATGCCTCGGCCGCTGCGAAGAACCTGCAGCTGCCGCGCACCGGCAAGAGCGACATCGGCTCGATCCTGTTCGACAATGCGATGTACCAGATCGAGAGCGCGGTGCGCTTCGCCGGCAACATCCCGACCGTGCTCAAGAGCGTGTCCGACGTGCTCGGCAAGGTCGCCGATCCGAAGTCGCGTGAGAGCCTGGCCAGCATGGTGTCGCCGCCGACCATGCTCAACAAGACCATCTCCTCGGAGCGCAGCTTCGCCGGCGTGTCGATCCCGCTGTCGCGGGCGAAGGCGCTGGCCAAGCAGGCCGGCGGCAAGCTCAACGACGTCGTGCTGGCGCTCGCCTCCGGTGTGGTCCGCCGCTATCTCCAGCAATACGGCACGCTGCCGGCGAAATCCTTGACCGCCGCCGTGCCGATCTCGCTGCGCGAGGAAGGCAACACCGAGGCCAACAACCAGGTGTTCGGCATGATCTGCGCGATCGCGACCAACATCGACGATCCCAAGGCGCGACTGGAGGCGATCATCGCGCAATCGACCAAGTCCAAGGAGATGTCGCATCCGCTGCGCGCCCTGATGCCGCAAGTGTCCAACATCTCGATGCTGGGTGCGCCGATCATGGTGCAGATCCTGGCGCTGCTCTACAGCCGCTCGAACCTGTCGGACGTGCTGCCGCCGGCCGCCAACATCACGGTGTCCAACGTGCCCGGGCCGCGGCAGACGCTCTACGCCGCGGGTGCCGAGCTGTTGCACATCTTCCCGGTGTCGATCTCGACGCACGGGCAGGCGCTCAACATCACCGTGCAGAGCTATCGCGACCAGCTCGATTTCGGTTTCATTGTCGGCGCCAACATCATTCCGCATGTGCAGGTGATGTGCGACATGCTGCCCGAGGAGTTTGCTGCGCTGGAGGCGGCCTATGCGCCGCCAGCGGCCGACGTCAAGGGCGCTGCTGAGTAGGAATGTCCCGATGATCGAAATGCCGCCGCTCAAGTTCGTGCAGACGAACGGAATCCGCATGGGTTATTACGAGGCCGGTCCGGTCTCCGACACCCCGCCGATGGTGCTGTGCCATGGCTGGCCGGAGCTCGCCTTCTCCTGGCGCCATCAGATCAAGGCGCTGAGCGAGGCCGGAATCCGGGTGATCGCGCCGGACCAGCGTGGTTACGGCGCGACCGACCGGCCCGAGCCGGTCGAGGACTACGATATCGAGCACCTGACCGGCGATCTCGTCGGTCTGCTCGATCATCTCGGGATCGACAAGGCGATCTTCGTCGGCCACGACTGGGGCGGCTTCATCGTCTGGCAGATGCCGTTGCGGCACGTCGACCGGGTTGCGGGGGTTGTCGGCATCAACACGCCGCATACCAACCGTGCCTGGGCCGATCCGATCGAGCTGCTGCGCGCGCGGTTTGGCGACAAGATGTACATCGTGCAGTTCCAGGACCCGTCGCGTGAACCTGACAGGATCTTTGGCAGTCGCGTCGAGCAGACCTTCGATGCGTTCATGCGCAAGCCGGCGCCGCGCCCGCCCGATGCGCCGGCAGAGGAAGTGATTGCCGGCGTGGGCGCTTCGCCGCGGGTCAATCTCGCGTTTCCGCAGATGATTGCGGCTTACGACGCGAAGCACGATCCGCGCACGCCGATCCTGTCGCCGGAAGAGAAGAAGGTGTTCGTCGACAATTTCACCAGAACGGGCTTCACCGGTGGCATCAACTGGTACCGCAACATGTCGCGCAACTGGACGCGCGCCGAAGGGCTCGATCATACGGTGCGCGTGCCGTCGCTGATGATCATGGCCGAAAACGACGCGGTGTTGCCGCCGTCTTCCGCCGACGGCATGGACAAGCTGATTCCCGATCTCGAAAAATATCTGGTCCGCGACAGCGGCCATTGGACGCAGCAGGAGAAGCCGGGAGAGGTCAGCGCCAAGTTGATCGAATGGCGTAGAAGGCGATTTGGGTGACGATGCCGTCGTCAGTGTAGATGGAACGTCATTCCGGGGCGCCCGAAGGGCGAACCCGGAATCTCGAGATTCCGGGTTCGATGCTGCGCATCGCCCCGGAATGACGCGATCAGGGGGAAGCGCACGTCAATGTCATCCAAGAATCGTCTGGACCCGATTCCGCAGCCGCCGACCAAGCCGGTGGTCGGCAACATGCTGTCGCTGGACTCGGCCGCCCCGGTGCAGCACCTGACGCGGCTCGCCAAGGAGCTCGGGCCGATCTTCTGGCTCGACATGATGGGCTCGCCGATCGTCGTCGTCTCCGGCCACGATCTCGTCGACGAGCTCTCCGACGAGAAGCGCTTCGACAAGACGGTGCGTGGCGCGCTGCGGCGCGTGCGCGCGGTCGGCGGCGACGGCCTGTTCACGGCCGACACCCGCGAACCGAACTGGAGCAAGGCGCACAACATCCTGCTCCAGCCCTTCGGCAACCGTGCCATGCAGTCCTATCACCCGAGCATGGTCGACATCGCCGAGCAGCTCGTCAACAAATGGGAGCGGCTCAACGCCGACGACGAGATCGATGTCGTCCACGACATGACCGCCCTGACGCTGGACACGATCGGCCTGTGCGGTTTCGAGTACCGCTTCAATTCCTTCTACCGGCGCGACTACCATCCCTTCGTCGAGTCGCTGGTGCGCTCGCTCGAAACCATCATGATGACGCGCGGTCTGCCGTTCGAGCAGATCTGGATGCAGAAGCGGCGCAAGACGCTCGCCGAAGACGTCGCCTTCATGAACAAGATGGTCGACGAGATCATCGCCGAGCGCCGCAAGAGCGCGGAGGGGATCGACGACAAGAAGGACATGCTCGCGGCGATGATGACCGGCGTCGACCGCTCGACCGGCGAGCAGCTGGACGACGTCAACATCCGTTACCAGATCAACACGTTCTTGATCGCTGGCCACGAGACCACGAGCGGCCTGTTGTCCTACACGCTCTATGCGCTCTTGAAGCATCCCGACATTCTCAAGAAGGCCTACGACGAGGTCGATCGCGTCTTCGGTCCCGATGTCAACGCGAAGCCGACCTATCAGCAGGTGACGCAGCTCACCTACATCACGCAGATCCTGAAAGAGGCGCTGCGGCTGTGGCCGCCGGCGCCGGCCTACGGCATCTCACCGCTGAGCGACGAGACCATCGGCGGCGGCAAGTACAAGCTCAGGAAGGGCACGTTCATCACCATTCTGGTGACGGCACTGCATCGCGATCCCTCCGTCTGGGGGCCAAATCCCGATGCCTTCGATCCCGAAAATTTCAGCCGCGAGGCGGAGGCCAAGCGGCCGATCAATGCCTGGAAGCCGTTCGGCAACGGCCAGCGTGCCTGCATCGGTCGCGGCTTTGCCATGCACGAGGCCGCGCTCGCGCTCGGCATGATCCTCCAGCGTTTCAAGCTGATCGACCACCAGCGCTACCAGATGCACCTGAAGGAAACGCTGACGATGAAGCCGGAGGGCTTCAAGATCAAGGTTCGCCCGCGCGCCGATCGCGAGCGTGGTGCTTATGGCGGGCCTGTCGCCGCCACGGCTTCGGCGCCGAAGACGCCGCGCCAGCCGACGGCGCGGCCGGGCCACAACACGCCGATGCTGGTGCTTTACGGCTCCAATCTCGGCACCGCCGAGGAACTCGCGACGCGCATGGCCGATCTTGCCGAGATCAACGGCTTTGCCGTGCATCTCGGGCCGCTCGACGAGTATGTCGGCAAGCTGCCGCAGGAGGGCGGCGTGCTGATCATCTGCGCCTCCTACAACGGCGCGCCGCCGGACAATGCGACGCAGTTCGTCAAATGGCTCGGCGACGATCTGCCCAAGGATGCCTTTGCCAATGTGCGCTACGCCGTATTCGGTTGCGGCAACAGCGACTGGGCCGCGACCTATCAATCGGTGCCGCGCTTCATCGACGAGCAATTGTCGAAGCACGGCGCGCGCGCGGTCTATCCGCGCGGCGAGGGCGATGCGCGCAGCGATCTCGACGGCCAGTTCCAGAAATGGTTCCCGGCGGCTGCGCAGGTCGCGACCAAGGAGTTCGGCATCGACTGGAACTTCACCCGCACCGCGGAGGACGACCCGCTCTACGCGATCGAGCCTGTCGCGGTGACCGCCGTCAACACCATCGTCGCCCAGGGCGGCGCAGTGGCGATGAAGGTGCTGGTCAATGACGAGCTTCAGAACAAGAGCGGGTCCAATCCGTCGGAGCGATCAACGCGCCATATCGAGGTGCAGCTGCCGTCCAATATCACCTATCGCGTCGGCGATCATTTGAGCGTCGTCCCGCGCAACGACCCGACGCTGGTGGATTCGGTCGCTCGCCGCTTCGGCTTCCTGCCGGCCGACCAGATCAGGCTTCAGGTCGCCGAAGGCCGCCGCGCGCAATTGCCGGTCGGCGAGGCCGTGTCGGTCGGCCGACTGCTCAGCGAGTTCGTCGAGCTGCAGCAGGTGGCGACGCGGAAGCAGATCCAAATCATGGCCGAGCACACGCGCTGCCCGGTGACCAAGCCGAAGCTGCTGGCCTTCGTCGGCGAGGAGGCCGAGCCGGCCGAGCGCTACCGCACCGAGATTCTGGCGAGGCGCAAATCGGTGTTCGACCTGCTGCTCGAATATCCGGCCTGCGAATTGCCGTTCCACGTTTATCTGGAAATGCTCTCGCTGCTGGCGCCGCGCTATTACTCGATCTCCTCCTCGCCGTCGGTCGATTCGGCGCGTTGCAGCGTCACGGTCGGCGTGGTCGAAGGGCAGGCCTCCTCCGGGCGCGGCGTCTACAAGGGCATCTGCTCGAACTATCTCGCCAACCGGCGCGCGGGCGATGCGGTCTACGCCACCGTGCGTGAGACCAAGGCCGGCTTCCGGCTCCCGGATGATCCATCGGTGCCGATCATCATGATCGGACCGGGCACGGGACTTGCGCCGTTCCGCGGCTTCCTCCAGGAGCGCGCCGCGCGCAAGGCGAAAGGCGCTGCGCTCGGTCCGGCCATGCTGTTCTTCGGCTGCCGCCACCCCGACCAGGATTTTCTCTACGCCGACGAGCTGAAGGCCTTGGCTGCAAGCGGCATCACCGAGCTCTTCACCGCATTCTCGCGCGCGGATGGACCGAAGACCTATGTGCAGCACGTGATCGCAGCGCAGAAGGACGAGGTCTGGCCGCTGATCGAGCAGGGCGCCATCATCTACGTTTGTGGCGACGGCGGCAAAATGGAGCCCGACGTGAAGGCGGCGCTCGTTGCGATCCATCGCGAGAAGAGCGGTAGCGATGCGGCCGCCGGTGCGCGCTGGATCGAGGAGATGGGCGCGAAGAACCGCTACGTGCTCGACGTCTGGGCGGGCGGTTAGCCGTAGATTGTAGGGTGGGTTAGCGAAGCGTAACCCACCATGTTTCAGCGCAGGCAGAACGAAGTTGGTGGGTTACGCCTTCGGCTAACCCACCCTACGATTTCCGATCGTGCTAAAGCTCGCGCATGATTCCCTGGGAAAAGATCGACACCGCCCAAATCCCCGGTTCCGATGGCGAACTCCGCCTGATGCGGCGCGGCAAGGAGTTCTCCATCATGCTCGGCACCAACGAGCTGATGAACAGCCGCCTGTCGGGCTCCGAGGCAGCGCTTGCGACATTGGCGGCGAAGCAGATCGAGAAGGTCGCAAAGCCCGTCGTCCTGATCGGCGGCCTCGGCATGGGCTTTACGCTGCGTGCAGCCCTTGCCGTGCTCGGCAGCAAGGCGAAGATCGTGGTGTCCGAGCTCGTGCCGGCGGTGGTCGCCTGGGCGCGAGGTCCGATGTCGCAGGTCTTCGGCGACAGTCTTGATGATGTCAGGGTGAGCATCCGCGAGACCGATGTCGCCGAAATCATCCGGACGAAGGGATCGGCCTTCGACGCCATTCTCCTCGACGTCGATAACGGGCCGGAAGGGCTGACCCGGAAGGGCAATGATGCACTCTACAACGCGAGCGGGTTGAAAGCGGCCAAGACGGCGCTGCGGCCGGGCGGCGTGCTCGCCGTCTGGTCGTCGGGGCCCAACTCGGCATTCACCAGGCGCCTTGGGAGCGCCGGCTTCGACGTGAATGAAGTCAATGTCCGCGCCACCGGCAGAGGCGGCGGCGCGCGCCACGTGATCTGGATCGCGCGGAAGAGCTAGGCGGTCTGCCTCTCTGCGCGTTCGATCCGTCAGAACATCGTGTTATTGTTCGCCGGATTTTCCGGGATCGGCTGCACGACGTCCCAGTGCTCGACGATCTTGCCGTTCTCCAGCTTGAAGATGTCGACGATTGCGTTGCCCCTTGCGCCGGGTTCGCGAACCGCGTGCACGTGGAGAATGACATATTCGCCGTCGACGAACGAGCGCTTGATCTCGCTGTGCGAGTTCGGAAACTTCTCGCGCAGGAAGCCGATGAACTTGCGAAAGCCGTCCGGACCATCCGCTGCATTTGGATTGTGCTGCACATAGCGGTTGCCCATATAGGCGATGGCAGCATCGGCGTCCTTCTGATTGAGGCCTTTCTCGTAGAAGGCAAGCACGGCGGTGCGATTGGCCTCCTCTTGCGCGCTGCCGGCGCTCGCGGCGCCGTTGCCGAGCGACAGCATGAGAATGGAGGCCGCAATCATTGCGACAGGCCGGACGATGAGGTGCATGGGAGCTCCGAGAGGCCGCAGCCTCTGTCTTGCGATTGAGGGAGGCCTGTATAGCTTCCGTGCCGGCATGCGTTAAGAGAGTAACCGGAAGCTCACATGGTCACCGCGAGGAGACTGCTCGCGTCGGTCTACGCCGCCTGTGCTGCCGCACCATGCGCGTGCTTGTCGATGGCCCCGATGATCTCGGGCCAGAAGCGCATCGGCAGCGCGTGGCCCATGCCCTCGATCATCAACAGCTTTGCGCCGGGGATCGAGGCGGCCGTGTCCTTGCCGCCTTCGGGATGGACCAGGGGATCAACCGTGCCGTGGATCACCAGCGTCGGCGTCTTCAGGCCGTGCAGCCGCTCCTTGCGGCTGCCGGACGCAAGCACGGCACGGAGCTGCCGGCCGACGCCGGCCGGATTGAGCCCGCGCGCGAACACGCGCTCGGCACGACCAGGATCGCGCGCTTCCTCTTCCGGAAAGGACCCGGCGCGCAGCACCTTCCAGGTCTGGCCGAAGCGGACGATGAACTCCTCCTTGCTGCGCGGCGGCGGTGCCATCAGCATCGCGGCGGCCTCGCGTGTCGGCGGCGGCACGCGCGGATTGCCTGTGGTCGACATGATCGAGGTCAGCGAGCGCACGCGCGCGGGAAACGACAGCGTCACCTCCTGCGCGATCATGCCGCCCATGGAGGCGCCGACCAGATGCGCCGACTTGATGCCGAGCGCGTCCATCAGGCCGACGGTGTCCCTGGCCATGTCGATCAGCTTGTAGGTCGCGGCGACGGGAATCTTGAGGAAGCGCAGCTTCAGCAGCTCGAGCGGCGTCAGGCGTTTGCCGCCCGTCAGATGGCTCGACTTGCCGATGTCTCGATTGTCGAAGCGGATCACGCGAAAGCCGTGCGCGGCGAGCTGCTCGCAGAACGCGTCGTCCCAATGGATCATCTGCGCCCCGAGCCCCATGATCAGCAACAGCGGCTCGGCGTTGTCGTCGCCGAAACTCTCGTAGCAAATGTCGATGCCGTTGGCGCGGACGGTCTGGGGCGGCTGATGGGCGTTCACGGGCGCGGTCCCTCCTGTTGATCGATGCTGTATCGCACGGTTTCCCGCCGCAAAGAAGCGGCGTGCGCATCAGCGCATCCGCTGCTTGCCGGTTGACCGGCACCGCGCAACGGTGTCGTATGGCGAAAAAAGAAGGGCATCGCAGCTCTCGATTTCAGGAGGACGCCGATGACCGACAAGACCAACGACCCCGTTGCGGTGTGGCAGAAGATGGTTGGCGAGATGGAGAAGGGGTTCAACTCTTTCGCCAATCAAGCCATGTCGTCGCCTGAGTTCTCGCAAGCGATGAATCGGGCCGGCGGCGTTGCTGCAGGTGCTCAGAAGCAGCTCGGCGAGCTCATGGAGAAGTACCTTGTCAGTATGAATCTGCCGAGCCGGGAGCAGGTCACGGGTCTTGCGGAACGGCTACAGTCCATCGAGGCCCAGATCGGCGAGATGAAGTCGATGCTGAGCCAGATGGCGGCCGGTTCCGGACTGTCGCAAGGCGTCGACGGTGCGCTGCGGCCGCCGCGGACGAAACGCCCGCCCTCCGAAGGCGGAGAGCCCAAATGAACGCGGCGACGGGACTTGATTTCGCTTCCATCCCGGAGCGCATCCAGTCCGAGGTGCAGCGCGCAATCCAGCGCAGCATCAAGGGCGTCGAATATTTCTCGACCTCCGGCCCGACGCTCGGCTCGACGCCGAAAGACGTGCTGCATTCGCGCGGCACGATGAGCCTCTACCACTATCGGCCGATGTCGGACGAGATCTACCGCGTGCCGGTGCTGATCGTGATGGCGACCACCAATCGCGGCTACATCCTCGACCTCGTGCCCGGCCAGAGCTTCATCGAGTTCCTCCTGAGGCGCGGCTACGACGTCTACATGCTCGACTGGAGCGCGCCGCGTCCGGAAGAGAAGAGCCTGCGCATGGAGGACTACGTCCTCGACTTCATCCCGGATTGCGTCCGCCGTGTGCAGGCGGATTCCGGCGAGCAGGACGTCTCCGTCATCGGCTACTGCTTCGGCGGCGTGCTGTCGCTGCTCTATGGCTCGATCCACAAGGACGGGCCGATGAAGAACTTGATCTGCTTCACCACACCGATCGACTTCCGCGAGATGAAGCTGTTCTCCAATTTCTCCGACCGCCGCTATTTCGACGTCGATCGCCTCGTCGACAGCGTCGGTAACGTTCCGCCGGAGATGATCCTGTCCTCGTTCGAGATGCTGCGTCCGGCCTCGCGCACGGTGAGCCAGATCCAGCTCTGGGAAAACATCTGGAACGACGAGTTCGTCAAGTCCTACCGGATGTTCGATCGCTGGGCGACCGATACGCTGCCGCTGGCTGGAGAATATTTCCGCACCATCACCAAGGACCTGATGTGGGACAACAAGCTGTTCAACGACACCATGTCGGTCGGCGGCCGCGCGGCGAAGCTCGAAGACATCAAGGTTCCGTTCCTGCATGCGGTCGCTGAGCACGACCACATCGTGCCCTATGATGCGGCAAAGCACCTGATCGCGAAGATTGGATCGGCGGACAAGGAGGAGGTGATGCTGAAAGGCGGTCACGTCTCGCTGGTCGCCGGCGCCAACGCGGTGAAGCGGCTGTGGCCGAAACTGGACTCCTGGCTGGGGAAGAGATCGACATGAGTGAGCAGCGTTCCTATCCGCGTCAGGTCAAGACCGACGCCGGCGAGATCGAGATCCGCCTGATGTCGCCTGCGGACGAAGCCGCGGTGCTCGCCTTCGGCAAGGGCCTGCCGACGCACGATCTCCTTTTCCTGCCACGCAACATCAGCGAGCCAAAAGTGCTCTCGGCCTGGGTCAAGGAGATCGAGCGAGGTGCGATCACGAGCTTGCTCGCGGTGAAGGACGGCAAGGTCGTCGGCTGCGGCACGCTGGTGCGCGATCCGCATTCCTGGTCGCCCCATGTCGGCGAGATCCGCATGGTGGTCTCACTCGACGTGCGCGGGAAGGGGGTGGGGCGGGCGCTGTCGCAGGAGACCTTTGCGCTCGCGCTCGGCGCAGGCCTGGAAAAGCTCTCGGTCCAGATGACGGTCGACCAGCAGGCGGCGATCGCGCTGTTCGAAAGCCTCGGCTTCAAGGCCGAGGCGCTGCTGCGCGACCACGTCCGCGACGTCGACGGCAAGACCCACGACATTGTCGTGCTCGGCCACAACATCGCGCAGGTCCAGGCCCAGATGGAGGCCTATGGGCTGCCAGGCGCCGTCCAGCACTAGGATCACAAAGACCGGCCGGGCACCGTTGCTCGGGAACCAATTGGTCAAGGAGGCATCATATTGCCTCCCAATCATGCTTTTCACGATTTCGTGATATCGCAGTGCAATATGAATATTGCATCGCACCATTAATTATGTCATATAAGCCGTGCCCCGGGCCAATGAGGACGGGGTGAGCCCATAGCTCAACCCAATGAGGATGGAGAGAACCCCATGACCACTGAAACCAACACTGCCTTCGAGGGCTTCAAGGACGCTTTCAAGAACATCCAGAACCTGGAAGTTCCCGAGGCCGCCCGCGAGTTCGTCAAGAAGACCGCCAACACCGCCAAGGACCGTGCTGCCGAGGTGTTCGCTGGCTCCGAGCGCGTGACTGCCGCCGTCGAGAACGCGGTGACCGAGTCCGTCACCGAGGCCGGCAAGATCAGCCGCAACATCCAGCAGGCGATCTACGAGGACGCCGAGGCGTTCTTCTCGGGCATCGACAAGCTCGCGTCCGCCAAGTCGTTCAGCGAAGCCGTCGAGATCCAGTCGAGCCTGCTCCGCTCCCGCGGCGAAGCGCTCGTCTCGCGCGCCAAGGCGACCACCGACTATCTCGGCAAGCTTGCCGCCAACGGCGCGAAGTCCGCTCAGGACAACTTTGCCAAGGTCTACAACAAGACCGCCTGATTGCGCGTCGCGTTGACAAACTGAATTTTGAGGCCCGCTTCGGCGGGCCTTTTGTTTTCTTGCGGCGCCGTCATTGCGAGCGAAGCGAAGCAATCCAGAGTCTTTCCGCGGAGACAGACTGGATTGCTTCGCTTCGCTCGCAATGACGAGTACTGTGATGCAGCCATGACCCCGCCCGCCACCTTCTCCTTCGACACTCCCGGCGACGCCGAACGCGCGGCCGAGTTGCGCCGTGTGAAAGCATTGGCGACGTTGGTGCTCGCCTCGACGCTGGCCTTGTTCGTCGTCGCGAAGTGGCTGCTGCCCGTGCATCCCGTGTTCGGCTTCATCGCGGCCTTCGCGGAAGCTGCGACCATCGGCGGGCTCGCCGACTGGTATGCCGTGGTCGCGCTGTTCAAGCGGCCGCTCGGCCTGCCGATCCCGCATACCGCGATCATCCAGAGCAACCAGGCCCGAATCGCCGACAAGCTTGGCGAATTCATCCAGGTGCATTTCCTCGAGGCCGGCCCCGTCGAGGCCAAGCTGAACGAGATCGATTTCGGCTCCTTCGTTGCCGACTGGCTGCGCGACCGCAAGCGCAGCGATGATCTCGCGCGTTTTGCGCTGCGCCTGCTGCCGGAGGCCTTCTCCGCGACCGAAAGCTCGGGCCTGATGACCTTCATCATCCGCCGCATGTCCTCGCAACTCCAGGCGATCGACCTTGCGCCGCTCGCGGCCGGCACGTTGCGCGGCTTCGTCGCGGAGGGGCGGCACCAGATCCTGTTCGACGATCTCCTGCGCGTGATGCACGAGACGCTGAACCAGAAGGAGACGATGGCGATGATCCGCGAGAAGGTGCGCGCGGAATTGCCGACCCTGCTCAGGCTCTACCGCGCCGACAAGTTTCTGGTGAACAAGATCGTGGCGTCCGCTACCGCTTTCTTCAATGAGGTGCGCAGCGATGCCAGACATCCGTTCCGCGGCGAGTTCGACCGCATGGTGCTGAGCTTCGTCGACCGGCTCGGCACCGACCAGGCCTATATCGATCGCATCGATGGCCTGAAACGCGATCTGCTGGCGCGGCCCGAGCTTGCTGAGCTTGCCCGCACCGTCTGGGCCAACACACGCTCCTTCATCGAGCGCAGCGCCTCCGGCGAGACGCAGGTGCTGCAGCATCATCTCGCCGGCATGTTCGTCGCCGCGGGTGAGGCTCTCGCCGGCGATGCCGAACTGCGCGGCGAGATCAACAAGGGTCTGGTGACGGTCCTGCGCAGCTTCGTTGCGGATCAGAAGAGCGGCGTCTCCACCTTCATCTCCGACCAGGTCAAGGCGTGGGACATGGCGCAGCTGATTTCGCTGATTGAAATCAACATCGGCCGCGACCTGCAATACATCCGCTTCAATGGCTCGCTGATCGGCGGCCTGGCCGGACTTGCGCTCTACTCCGTAGAATTGCTGCTTCGATTGCTGTGACTTTTGCGTCACGGACGTTAGCATTAACGCGCGGGCCTATTGTGGCCCCGCGTCTCTCCCGCTTGAATGTCGGGAACCGGCCGCCTAGCTGATTCATGTTGCGCTGCGGAACGTTCAAGAAACCGGCGTATTGGAATTCATGCCCATTGCCGGCATCGCGCCCGGCGCCTTCCCAAGGGAAACATTGATGACCGCTACTGCCCAGACGCTGCGCCCGCCGTCCCGTACCCTGATGTTTCTGGAAGGGCGCGCGATCCACGAGTTCGGCGCATTCCTCGGTGCGCTGCCGCTGCTGAGCCTCGCGCCGCGCGGCGATGGGCATCCGGTGCTGGTGCTCCCGGGCCTTGTCGCCTCCGATGCGTCCACCCGCGCGCTCCGCACGTTTCTGTCCGGCAAGGGCTACGCGGTGAGCGGCTGGCGCCAGGGCCGCAACTACGGCCTGCGTCCGGGCGTGCAGCATGCGATGGTCGATCTGGTCCAGGAGCTCAGCGACACCCATGGCCGCAAGATCAGCCTGGTCGGCTGGAGCCTCGGCGGCCTCTATGCGCGCCAGCTCGCCAAGATGATGCCCGCGCGCGTGCGCCAGGTGATCACCCTCGGCAGCCCCTTTGCCGGCGATCCGCGCTCCACCAATGCCTGGCGTGTCTACGAATGGGCAAGCGGGCAGAAGGCCGATCAGGTCGATCCGCGCTTCGGCGGCGAACTCGCCGTGCCGCCGCCGGTGCCGACCACCGCCATCTTCAGCCGCACCGACGGCGTCTGCGCCTGGCAAGGCTGCATGGAGAAGTCGGGCGCGCAGACCGAGAGCATCGAGATCGAGAGCAGCCATTGCGGCATGGGGCATCACCCCGCCGCGGTCTATGCCGTAGCTGACCGGCTTGCGCAGAAGGAAGGCCAGTGGATGCCCTTCGACCGCAGCGGCTGGCGCAGCCTGGCGTATCCCGATCCGCATCGGTGATGCTTCCTTCGCCTCTCCCCGGGTGCGGGGAGAGGCCGACACGCGAAGCGTGGCGGGTGAGGGGGAGTCTCCGCGAGTCCATCTCCCAATGAGTCTGCTGATGCAGCTCCTCACCCCAACCCTCTCCCCGTAAGAACGGGGAGAGGGAGGAAAGAAGCGTCGCTCCCGTCCATTGTCGCGCCCGCATCAAACGCGCTATGCCTCGCGCATGGCGCATCCATTGTCCCGCATCATCGACCAGCTCAAGCGCGAGCCGTCGCGCACCGGCTCCATCGTCATCACCGTGTTCGGCGACGCCATCGTGCCGCGCGGCGGCTCGGTGTGGCTCGGCACGCTGCTGGAATTCTTCGAAAGCCTGGACATCGACAGCGGTGTGGTACGCACCGCGATGTCGCGCCTGGCGGCCGACGGCTGGCTGACGCGTGAAAAGGTCGGCCGCAACAGTTTCTATCGGCTCGCCGACAAAGGCCATCAGACCTTCGAGGCCGCGACGCGCCACATCTACGATCCACCATCGTCGAACTGGACCGGGCGTTTCGAGTTGCTGCTGATCGGCAATGGCGAGGACCGCGATGCCTCGCGCGAGGCGCTTCGCAATGCCGGCTTCGGCAGCCCGCTGCCGGGCGTATGGGTTGCGCCGTCGGGCGTGCCGGTGCCGGACGAGGCTGCGGGCGCTATCCGTCTTGAGGTCTCTGCCGAGGACGACAGCGGGCGCCGCCTGCTCAGCGCCAGCTGGCCGCTCGATCGCACCGCGGACGCCTATCTGAGGTTCATGAAGACATTCGAGCCGCTGCACGCCGCGATCGGCCGCGGAACGACTCTCGCCGACGCCGACGCCTTCACCGCCCGGATCCTGCTGATCCACCACTATCGCCGCGTCGTGCTGCGCGATCCGCTGCTGCCCGAGAGCCTGCTTCCCGCGGATTGGCCGGGCAGGGCCGCCCGCGAACTCTGCGGCGAGATCTATCGCGCGCTGCTTGCTCCGTCCGAACAATGGCTTGATGGCCATGGAACCAATGAAAAAGGGCCATTGCCGGCGGCGCGAAAACTCCTGGAACGGAGGTTCGGCGCCTGATCTTTATGTTACAGAAATATCTTGCATGACGTAATTTATGTTATATATTGTCTCCCAATAAAGCGGGAGGATGCGCATGTACACCCAGGCGCTGAACACGGCCGAGACCGAGGATCGCGGTCTTGAGGACGCGGCCAGGGCTGCGCAATTCCAGGCTCGCATCGATGCGGAGGAACGCATCGAGCCGAACGACTGGATGCCGGCGGCCTATCGCAAGACGCTCACCCGGCAGATCTCCCAGCACGCCCATTCCGAAATCGTCGGCATGCTGCCCGAAGGCAACTGGATCACGCGCGCGCCGACCTTGCGCCGCAAGGCTGCGCTGCTTGCCAAGGTGCAGGACGAGTGTGGCCACGGGCTCTATCTCTACGCCGCCGCCGAAACGCTTGGCACCTCGCGCGAGGAGCTGGTCGACGCCATGCTCGCCGGCAAGGCCAAGTACTCCTCCATCTTCAACTATCCGACGCTGACCTGGGCCGACATCGGCACCATCGGCTGGCTGGTCGACGGTGCTGCGATCATGAACCAGATCCCGCTGTGCCGCTGCTCCTACGGTCCCTATGCGCGCGCGATGATCCGCGTCTGCAAGGAGGAGTCGTTCCACCAGCGCCAGGGCTACGAGATCATGCTGACGCTGTGCCGCGGCTCGGACGAGCAGAAGGCGATGGCGCAGGATGCGCTGAACCGCTGGTGGTGGCCGGTGCTGATGATGTTCGGCCCGCCCGATGCCACGAGCCAGCACAGCGACACCTCGACGAAGTGGAAGATCAAGCGCTTCTCCAATGACGAGCTGCGCCAGAAATTCGTCGATGCCACCGTGCCGCAGGCGCAATATCTCGGCCTCACCATTCCCGATCCCGGCATGACGCAGGATGCCGACGGGCACTGGCGCTACAGCGAGATCGACTGGACCGAATTCAAGCAGGTGCTCGCCGGCAACGGCCCGTGCAACCGCGATCGGCTTGCCGCGCGCCGCAGGGCGCACGACGAGGGCGCCTGGGTGCGCGAGGCGGCAGCTAGCTACGCCGCCAAGCGCGCACGTCGCCAGACCGCTCAAGCGGCCGAATAGGGAGATCACGATGGCCACGCCGAACACGCCGCTGTGGGAAGTCTTCATTCGCAGCCGCAACGGGCTCGCGCACAAGCATGTGGGATCGCTGCATGCGAGCGATGCCACCATGGCGCTCCAGGCCGCCCGCGACATCTACACCCGCCGCGGCGAGGGCCTGTCGATCTGGGTCGTGCCGTCCACTGCGATCACCGCGAGCGACCCCGCCGAGAAGGGCATGATGTTCGAGCCGGCGGAGTCGAAGATCTACCGGCATCCGACATTTTATGAGGTGCCTGAGGAAGTGGGGCATATGTGATGCCGATCGCCAACACCCAGGTCTCCGAAACGCCGCTGGTGCTCTACGTCCTGCGCCGCGCCGACGATGCACTGATCTTCGGTCATCGGCTGTCGGAATGGTGTGGACATGCGCCGATGCTGGAAGAGGACATGGCGCTCTCCAACATCGCGCTCGACCTCATCGGCCAGGCACGCGAGCTCTACACCTATGCGGCCAAGGCCGAAGGCAAGGACAACGACGAGGACAAGCTGGCTTACCTGCGCGACATCAGGCAGTACCGCAATCTGCTGCTGGTCGAGCAGCCCAACGGCGACTTCGCCCAGACCCTGGTGCGGCAGTTCTTCTATTCCGCCTTTGCCGATCTCTACTGGCGCGCGATGATGGCCTCACGCGATGTGACGCTCGCCGCCATTGCCGCCAAGTCCGAAAAGGAGAGCGCCTATCATCTGCGTCATGCCTCCGAATGGATCATCCGGCTCGGCGACGGCACGGACGAGAGCCATCGACGAGCGCAAGCCGCGATTGACCATCTCTGGGCCTTCACCGGTGAGATGTTTGCCGTCGACGACGGCGAACGCGCCCTGATCCATGCGGGTGTCGCCATCGATCCCGGTGTCTTGCGCGGGCGTTGGCTGCAGATGCTCTCCGATGTCGTCAGCGAAGCCACGCTCACGCTGCCGCAGAACGACTGGATGCAGCAGGGCGGCCGCGTGGGCCGGCACAGCGAGCATCTCGGCCATCTCCTGTCGGAGCTGCAATCGATGCAGCGTACCTTCCCGGGGCAGACATGGTGACGGTGCTCGAGAGCAGTGCCGATCTGCGCCAGCGCGCCTGGGATGCCGCGGCGGGCGTGGTCGATCCGGAAATCCCGGTGCTGACGATCGCCGATCTCGGCGTGCTCCGCGATGTCGTGCTCGACGGCGACCATGTCGAGGTCGCGATCACCCCGACCTATTCGGGTTGCCCGGCCATGAACATGATCGCGCTCGAA
Source organism: Bradyrhizobium sp. WSM2254 (assembly GCF_000472645.1). Lineage (NCBI taxonomy): Bacteria > Pseudomonadati > Pseudomonadota > Alphaproteobacteria > Hyphomicrobiales > Nitrobacteraceae > Bradyrhizobium > Bradyrhizobium sp. WSM2254. The sequence goes on from NZ_AXAB01000014.1 coordinate 48,436, forward strand.
ATCGAGGTCGCGCTGGAGCGCGCCGGCTTCCGCGGCTCAAAGGTACGCACGGTGCTGTCGCCGGCCTGGACCACCGACTGGATGAGCGAGGAGGGGCGGCGGAAGTTGCGCGCCTACGGCATTGCGCCGCCGCAGGCCTCAAGCTCGCGCCGCGCGCTGTTCGGTGAGCAGTCTGTCGCGTGCCCGCAATGCGGCTCTGTGAGGACCGAGCTGTTGTCCCAATTCGGCTCGACCTCCTGCAAGGCGCTGTGGCGCTGCAAGGCCTGCCGCGAACCCTTCGATTACTTCAAGTGTCATTGACCATGTCAGCAGCCGCACCGCGTTTCCATCGCCTGGCCGTCAACGATCTCCGCCGCGAGGCCTCCGACGCCATCTCGATGACCTTCGCCATCCCCGGCGAACTCGCCAGCGATTATGCTTTCACGCCCGGGCAGTACCTCACGCTCCGCACGATGCTGGACGGTGAAGAGGTGCGCCGTTCCTATTCGATCTGCTCAGGTCCCGACGATGGCGAGATCCGCATCGCGGTGAAGAAGGTCGATGGCGGTGCGTTTTCGAGCTGGGCCGCTGATGAACTCAAATGCGGCGACGAGCTCGACGTGATGACGCCGACGGGCCGCTTCGGCGTGGTCGCGCCGGCCGATACGGGGCGGATCCATGTCGGCTTTGCCGCAGGTTCCGGCATCACGCCGATCCTGTCGATCGTGAAGGGCGTGCTCGCACGCGAACCGGCTGGCCGCTTCTTCCTGTTCTACGGCAATCGTACGACCGACAACATCATGTTCCTCGAGCCGCTCGAGGAGCTCAAGGACCGGTTCATCGACCGCCTCTCGATCTTTCACGTCATCTCCGGCGAGGAGCAGGACATCCCGATCCTGCATGGCCGGCTCGACGGCGACAAGGTGAGGGTGCTGCTGCGCTCGCTGGTGCCGGCGGCAAGCATCGATCACGTCTTCATCTGTGGTCCGTCTGGCATGAGCGAGGACATCGAGGCGACCTGCCGCGATCTCGGTATCGCGGAGGAGCGCATCCACGTCGAGCGCTTCGTCTCGGAATTCGGCGGCAAGCCGCGGCCGAAGAAGGTCGTTGCGCCCGATGCGCCGCCGAAGGCGATCGCCTCGCTGATCATCGACGGCAAGCGACGCGACGTGCCGGTCGCCGAGGACGAAGCGATCCTCGATGCCGCGCTGCGCGCCGGCGTCGATCTGCCCTTCGCCTGCAAGGGCGGCATGTGCTCCACTTGCCGCGCCAAGCTGGTCGAGGGCGAGGCGCCGATGGACATCAACTATTCGCTGGAGCCGTGGGAGCTGAAGGCCGGCTTCGTCCTGACCTGCCAGGCGAAGCCATCGTCGGAGCGGGTCGTGGTCGACTATGACCATGTCTGATCGGGCGGGTCAGTGCCCAACAATGCAAATGCGTCGCATTATTTGACACCCTGAACCAACCGGCAGAACATCATGTGCAAGCAATTGGCCGGGAGAAGCGCGTGAACGTCAAAGCCGCCCTGTCGCCTGAGGATATTGCCCGCGCCTGCGCCGATGCGATGTGGGCGGAGGACGATGCCTCCAAAGGTCTCGGCATGGAGATCGTCGAGATCGGTCCAGGCCTTGCGACGCTGGCCATGACGGTGCGGCCGGACATGGTCAACGGTCAGCGCATCGCCCATGGCGGCTTCATCTTCACGCTCGCAGATTCTGCCTTTGCGTTTGCCTGCAACTCGCACAATGAGCGTGTGGTCGCGGCGCAGGGCCAGATCACCTTCATCAAGCCCGGCAAGCTCGGCGATCGGCTCATTGCGAAGGCGCGGGAGATCAGCCGCAGCGGCCGCTCGGGGATCTACGACGTGCGTGTCACCGCAGGCGACACCGTCATCGCGGAATTCCGCGGGCATTCGCGCGTCATTCCCGGAACGTGGCTGCCGGCACAAGACAAGTAAAGAAAAGAACAGACCAATGTGGGGAAACGAGGATGGCTCTGACCAGGCTCAAGGAAGGTGGCACCACCTATAGTGCCGAGATGGACGCGCATGAGCGCGCCTCGCGCGACGAGATCATGGCGTTGCAGAAGCAGCGGCTGGGCTGGTCGCTGAAGCACGCCTACGACAACGTCGCGCATTATCGCAACGCCTTCGACAAGGCGGGCGTGCACCCGTCCGACTTTCGCGAGCTCTCCGATCTCGCGAAGTTTCCGTTCACGGTGAAAACGGATTTGCGCGACAATTATCCTTTCAACATGTTCGCGGTGCCGCGCGAAAAGCTGGTGCGCGTGCATGCCTCCTCCGGCACGACGGGTAAGCCGATCGTCGTCGGCTACACCCAACGCGATATCGATACATGGTCGGAAGTCATGGCGCGGTCGATCCGCGCCGCCGGCGGCCGCACCGGCATGATCATTCATAACGCGTATGGCTACGGCCTCTTCACCGGCGGGCTCGGGGTGCACTACGGCGCCGAAAAGCTCGGCTGCACGGTGGTTCCGATCTCCGGCGGCATGACCGAGCGGCAGGTGCAGCTCATCAACGATTTCCGCCCCGACATCATCACGGTGACGCCGAGCTACATGCTGGCGATCCTCGACGAGTTCAAGCGCCAGAAGCTCGATCCGCGGCAGTGTTCGCTCAAGGTCGGCATTTTCGGCGCCGAGCCCTGGACCAATGCGATGCGCGGCGAGATCGAGGACGCCTTCGACATGGATGCGACCGATATCTACGGCCTGTCCGAGGTGATCGGCCCCGGCGTCGCGCAGGAGTGCATCGAGACCAAGGACGGCCTGCACATCTGGGAAGACCACTTCTATCCCGAAGTGATCGACCCCCAGACGGGCGCGGTGCTGCCGGATGGCGAGAAGGGCGAGCTGGTCTTCACCTCGCTCACCAAGGAAGCTTTCCCGGTGATCCGCTATCGCACCCGCGACCTGACACGGCTGCTGCCGGGCACGGCCCGGCCGGGCATGCGGCGCATGGAGAAGGTGACGGGCCGCTCGGACGACATGATCATCCTGCGCGGCGTCAACCTGTTCCCGACCCAGATCGAGGAGGTGCTGCTCGCCACCGACTGGTGCGGCGGCCACTTCATCCTCGAATTGACCCGCGAAGGCCGCATGGACGAGCTGACCATCATCGCCGAGGCCCGGCCCGAAAGCTGGGACGGCCGCGGTCTCGTCGACCATGCCGACCGGATCGCGACCCACATCAAGAACACGATCGGCATCAGCTCCAATGTGCGGGTGGTGGCGCCCGCCACGCTGGAGCGTTCGCTCGGCAAGGCCAGGCGCCTCTACGACAAGCGGCCGAAGGATTGACTTGACCACCCGTAAGGGCGACAAGGCCCGCGAGAAATCGCGGGTCTTTTCGATGTCACCAGCCGATACCAAAGCCGTCGAAGCGCGCTGTGTGCGCCTCAATGCCAAGGCCGAGAATGCGGCTGCGCTTGCGCCGGTTGTCGAGCGTCAGACGCTCGCGCGCGGTCCAAACGATCTCCTGATCGAGGTGAAGGCCGCCGCCGTCAATCCGTCCGACGTCAAGGCCGCGACCGGGCTGATGCCCTATGCCGTATTCCCGCGCACGCCGGGCCGCGATTATGCCGGCGTGGTGATCGATGGCCCGGCCGGCACCGTCGGCCGCGAAGTGTTCGGTTCCTCCGGCGATCTCGGCATCCGCCGCGACGGCACCCATGCCAGCCATCTCGTCGTCGAGCTCGACGCGATCGTGGAGAAACCCAAGACGGTGTCCTGGGAGGAGGCTGCCGGCATCGGCGTTCCCTTCGTCACCGCGATGGAAGGCTTTCGCCGCGCGGGCGTGCCGAAGAGCGGCGAGACGGTGCTGGTGTTCGGCGTCAACGGCAAGGTCGGCCAGGCCGCGGTGCAGATCGCGACCTGGCAGGGTGCGCGCGTCATCGGCGTGGTGCGCAAGGCGGAAGCTTATGAAGGCCACGCCAACGCGCCCATCGAGGTGATCGACGCCTCCGCGACCGATGTCGCCGCGCGCGTGCGGGAATTGACCAGCGGCAAGGGCGCCGACATCGTCTTCAACACGGTCGGCGATCCCTATTTCCAGGCTGCGCACAAGTCGCTCGCCTTGCGCGGCCGCCAGATCCTGATCGCCGCGATCGACCGCATCGTGCAGTTCAACATCCTCGAATTCTACCGGGGCCAGCACACCTATGTCGGCATCGACACGCTCGGCCTGTCTTCGACGGCGACAGGCGCGGTGCTACGTGACCTCGGCCCCGGCTTTGCAAGCGGTCACCTGAGACCGTTTCCGATCAAGGCGAATGCCGTCTATCCGCTGGAGCGCGCCAAGGAGGCGTATGTCGCGGTCGCCGGCTCTTCGCGGGATCGCGTGATCCTGAAGCCGTAGTCATGGACTCGTCCGCCCAACTCGTCATCCTCGCCGGCCTCGTCATCGGGCTCATTTACGGCGCCGTGGGTCTGCTCAGCGGCTTCTGCCTGATGAGCAGCATGCGCGGATTCCTCGCCGAAGGAGACGGCCGGCTGGTGCGGTCCTATGCGCTGGCGATCGCTGTCGCGATCGCCGCGAGCCAGGTCCTGGCCGGCAGCGGCGCCGTCGATCTCGGCAAGTCGATCTACCTGCAACAATCCTTCTCGGCGCCGGTGCTGTTCCTCGGCGGCCTGCTGTTCGGCTACGGCATGGTGCTGTCGAACGGCTGCGGCTCGCGCGCGCTGGTGCTGCTCGGCCGCGGTAATCTCCGTTCCTTCGTCGTCGTGATCGTGCTCGCCATCGCCGCGCAGATGACGCTCAAGGGCCTGATCGCGCCGGCGCGCATTGCGCTGGTTCAGGCCTCGCAAACCACGGTCAACACGAATTCGCTGCCGTCGCTGCTGGCGGCGCTCGGTCCCTCTGAAGCTCTCTCGCGGGCGATTGCCGCAGCCGGGATCGTCGTCGCCCTGATCCTGTTCGCGTTCGCCCACCCGGTGTTTCGCCGTTCGCCGGGCCAGATCGCGGCGGGCGTCATCGTCGGTGTCCTCGTTGCGAGCGGCTGGTTCGTCACCGGCTATCTCGGCGCCGACGACTTCAATCCCGTCCCCGTGACCTCGCTCACCTTCGTCGCGCCGATCGCCGATAGCCTGCAATATGCCATGCTCTCGACCGGCCTGACGCTGAATTTCGGCATCGCGACGGTTGCCGGCGTCTTCGCCGGCAGTCTGGCGACGGCACTCGCTACGGGTCGCTTCAAGCTCGAAGGCTATTCATCGCCGCGCCACATGCTGCGCTCAGGCAGCGGCGCCGCGCTGATGGGCACCGGCGGCGTGATGGCGTTCGGCTGCTCGATCGGACAGGGGCTCACTGGCGTGTCGACGCTGGCGCTGGGCTCGTTCGTTGCGCTCGCCGGCATCCTGCTCGGCACGACGGCAGGCCTGCGCGGCGTGCTGCGCGTTCAACCTCTCGCGATGGCCTGACTGCGCAGCAGACGATCCCCGAGCGTTGCCAGGCCGATGCCGGCGACGATCAGTCCGGCCGCGACAGCAAGGCTCATGTCGATCGGTTCGCCCAGCAGGATCGCCGCACTGGCGATGCCGACGAGTGGTGTCGCCGTCGTGCCGAGAGACGTCGTCAGCGCCGAGATGCTCTTGTTGACCATCGACATCGCCCAATAGGCAAGCGCCGTCCCGATCAGGCCGGAATAGAGGAACAGGAGCACGAGCCTCCATGACCATTCTGCGTGTGGCAGGCCGTCCGCGATTGCTGCGCTAACAGTCAGGACGATCGTTGCGACGAGTACCTGCCAGATCAGCAGCTGGAGCGGAGAGGCGATCCAGCGATGCGCGCGAATATAGATGATGTTCGCGGCCCAGGAGATCGCGGCCAGGATGACCATGCCGGCGCCGAGCACGACGTTGGTATTGGTCCAGTCGATCGATGCCGGGTTCAGAATCACGGCAAGGCCGATCAACCCAAGCAGCGCGCCGGCGAGTTTGGGCGCGGTCAGTGTATCTTTCGCCAGCAGGGGCGCGGCGATCGCGACCCAGAGCGGTGTGGTGTAGCCGAGCACGATGGCCTTGCTCGCGGGCAGGAAGCGCACACCGGCCGCAACCAGGACCGAGAACACCGTCATGTGCAGCACCGCCACGCTCAGGACCACAGGAATGTCGCGCCGGTCCGGGATCACCAGATTGTTGCTCAGTCCGAGGATCACGAACAGTCCGGCCAGCGCGATCCAGCTCCGGATCGCTGAAGCCCACAGCGGGGAGAGGAACTGGACGAGCTGCTTCGTCACCGACCAGTTCACGCCCCAGGCCAGCACGACGATGAGGAACAGGCCGACGGCGGCGCGGGGTGACAGGGAGTTCATTTCGGAGGTCCTTGAAGCAGTCCGGCCTGGCGGATAGCATCCGAGCTGGCACCAGCAAAAGTGCCAGATCGCGAAGGAATAAGGTGCCAGTTCCAGAAGAGATGATCGCCGGCCTGATCGAGCTGAAGCGGACCGGCGAGGAAGGGCTAATGGCTCAACTGACGAGCCAGCTCAGGGAGCTGATCGGAAGCGGCCGCATCGGCAGGGGCCGCGGGCTGCCGTCGAGCCGACAGCTTGCGAGCGATCTCGGCGTCTCCCGCAACACCGTGACCTATGCGTTCGAGCAGCTTGCCGCCGAAGGATATCTGGCTGCGTCGCGCGGGCGGCGCCCGGTCGTGACGGTCGACGGCGGTGAGCGTATCGTAGCAGCTGGCGCCGCGACATCACGTGTCCGCGCCGGCACGCCGCGCCTCTCTCCCTGGGCCTCGAAGCTCAAGCAGGCGGACTGGCCGATGTCCTATCTGGCGCAGCTGAAACCCCTGCGGCCGGGGCATGGCGATTTCAGGGAGTTTCCGAACGAGGTCTGGGTGCGCTGTCTGCGCCGCAGCGCCGTGCGTGCGGCCAGGCGCGAGCTCGGCCCCGTCAACCGTCCGCGCCTGCGCGAGGCGCTGGCGCATTATCTGGCAACCAGCAGAGGCGTTCGCGCCACGGCGGACCAGATCATGATCCTGCCGAGCGCACAGGCTGCGCTCACCTTGATCGCAGCTGCCGTCATCACGCAAGGTGACGAGGTCTGGGTCGAGGATCCCGGCTATCCCGGCGCCGCGGCTGCCTTCCGTGCCTCCGGCGCGCGCGTGACCGGCATCAGGCTGGACGAACAGGGCATGCAGCGGATGCCGGGCCTTGCGGCTCCAACGCTGATCTTCATGACGCCATCGCACCAGCATCCGACCGGCCGGCTGATGTCGCTGGCCCGCCGCACCGAGTTCTTGGGCATGAGCAAGCCCGGCAAGACCTGGATCGTGGAGGACGATTACGACGGCGAATTTCACTATGACAGCCGGCCGGTGCCGGCGTTGCAGGGGCTCGATGCCCATGGCCGCGTTTTCTATGTCGGTACGTTCTCGAAGGCGATGACCTCGGATATCCGTCTCGGCTATCTCGTCGTGCCGCCGGCGCTGGTCAGCACCCTGGAGATCGCGCAGCGGCATATCGGACTGATCGCCGCCAGCCATGTTCAGGAAGCGCTGGCCGAGTTCATTGCCGACGGGCATTTCCTCGCGCATCTGCGCCGGATGCGCCGGCTCTATCACGCACGCCGCGATCATCTCGTCGAGGGACTGGAGCGCCATCTTGGCGAGGTGCTCACGGTCGAAGTGCCCTCGGGCGGCATCCAGCTCGTCGCGCGTCTCAAGCGCGGTCGCGCTGATCAGGCCGCGGTCAAGGGGCTGGTCGAAGCGGGGGTCGAGACGCGCGCCTTGTCCAGCCTTGCGCTCGGCCGGCCGCGCGATCACGGCCTGCTACTCGGCTTTGCGGCATGGCGCGAGAACGAGATCAGCGCCGCCATACGGACAATGGCATCGTGCTTCTAGAGCATGATCCGGAAAAGTGTGAAGCGGTTTTCCGAAAAGATCATGCTCAAACAATAAGGCGTTAGTCTACGGCCTTGGTCACGATGCGGATCTCCGAGGTCAGCGTGCGATGCACCGGGCACTTGTCGGCGATCTCCATCAGCTTCTTGCGCTGTTCGGCATCGAGCGCGCCGTCCATCGCGATGTCGCGCTCGATCTGGTCGAGCATGCCCTCGCGCGTCTCGCACTCCGCGCAATCCTTGGCGTAGATCTTGGAATGTTTCAGCGTGACCGTGACGCGCTCGAGCGGCAGCGACTTGCGGTCGGCATAGAGGCGCATGGTCATGGAGGTGCAGGCCCCTAAGCCTGCGAGCAGGAAGTCATAGGGGCCGGGGCCGGCATCCTCGCCGCCGGCAGCGACCGGCTCGTCCGCCACCAGATGATGCGGCCCGACGGTGATGATCTGATTGAACTTGCTCTTGCGGGTCTCCTGCACCATCACCTTGCGCGGCTCCTCGACGAGATCGATCGCTTTTGCAGGCTTTGCGGCGTCGATGTAGCGGCTTGCCCAGGCCGCGATCACGTCGGCCGCGTAGAGCGCGTCGGCCGGCCTGGTGAGGAGATGGTCGGCGTGGTCGAGCGAGACGAAGCTCTTGGGATGCTTGGCCGCGACGAAGATCTTGGTCGCATTGTCGATGCCCACGGTGTCGTCGACCGGCGAGTGCATCACCAGCAGCGCCTTGTGCAGGCCGGTGACGTCCTTGATCAGCTCATGCTCGGCGATGTCTTCGAGGAATTCGCGCTTGATGCGGAATGGACGCCCGGCAAGCGACACTTCGACCTCGCCCTGTGCGCGGATCGCGTCGACATGCTCCCTGAACAGGCCGGTGACGTGGGCGGGGTCAGATGGCGCTGCAATGGTCACCACCGCTTTCGCCTCGGGAACCTTGCTGGCTGCGGCGAGGATCGCAGCGCCGCCGAGGCTATGGCCGATCAGGATCGACGGCGCCCTGCGCGTCGAACGCAGATGATCGGCCGCGCGCACGAGATCGGCGACGTTCGAGGAGAACGTCGAATTGGCGAAATCACCCTCGCTGGAGCCGAGGCCGGTAAAGTCGAAGCGCAGCACCGCGATGCCCTTGGCAGCGAGCGCGACCGAGATGCGCTTGGCCGCCAGCGTGTCCTTGCCGCAGGTGAAGCAGTGGGCAAACAGCGCGAAAGCTGAAGGTTCACCATCCGGCAGCTCCAGCGCGGCCGCGAGCTGATGGCCGCCTTCGCCGGTGAATTGAAAGCGTTCCGTCGGCATGGGCTTCCCCCGTCTCCTGGTTGAAACTTAGTCGCCTGAATAGCGCTGCTCGGTCCAGGGATCGCCGCGGTTATGATAGCCGCGGACTTCCCAGAAACCGGGCGCGTCGTCGGTCAGGAATTCGATCGCCTGGAGCCATTTGGCGCTCTTCCAGAAATACAGATGCGGCACGACCAGCCGCACCGGGCCGCCATGCTCCTTCGTCAGTGGCTGGCCGGACCAGCTATGGGCGAGCAGGGCATCCTCGGCAGCGAAGTCGTCCAGCGCGAGGTTGGTGGTGTAGCCGTCATAGGAATGCAGCACGACGAAGCGCGCATCCTCGCGCGGCCGGCAGGCGGCGAGCAGCTCCCGCGTGGCGAGGCCTTCCCAAAGGTTGTCGTAGCGCGACCAGGTCGTCACGCAGTGGATGTCGGAGGTGAACTGGGCCTGCTTCTGTGCAGTGAACTCGGCGAAGGTCCAGAACACCGGATGTTCGATCGCGCCGTAGACGTCGAGCCGCCAGCGCTCACGCGAGACCGGTGGCACGACTCCGAGGTCGAGCACCGGCCAGTCCTTGGTGAGGTGCTGGCCCGGCGGCAGCCTTTGATCTTCCGGACGCGTGATCTTGCCGGTGAGGAAGCGGCCCTCGCGCGCCCATTTCTCCTTGGTGCGCGTCAGCTTGCTGTCGGGCGGCTCGTTGTCGTCGGCCATCAGCTTACTCGTGGCGATGCATGGCGGAGGCGTGCTTGGTGTCGCGCATGGTGGAATAGATGATCAGCGACAGGCAGATGACGCCGCTGAGGTAGAAGTAGAACCATTCCTCGTGCCCGATGCTCTTGAAGTAGAGCGCGATCGCCGGTGCCGTGCCGCCGAAGATCGAGACCGTGATGGCATAGGGCAGGCCGACGCCGAGCGCGCGGACATTGGTCGGGAACAGCTCGGCCTTCACCACGGCGTTGATCGAGGTGTAGCCGGCGACGAACAGCCAGGCACAGCAGATCAGGATGAAGGCCATGAAGGGCGACTTCGTCTCCTTCAGCGTCATCAGCAGCGGCACGGTCGCGAGCGTACCGGCGACGCCGAAGAAGATCAGCAGCGGTTTGCGCCCGATCTTGTCGGAGATCGCGCCGTAGATCGGCTGCAGGATGGTCGCGAAGATCAGCGTGCCGAAGATCACGAAGGTGGTCTGGTCTTCGGTCAGCCCGACCGAGAGTTTGACGAAGGTCTGCATGTAGGTGGTGAAGGTGTAGAACGCGGCGGTGCCGCCGGCGGTGAGGCCCACCACCAGCAGCAGTTCGCGCGGATAGCGCAGCAGGTTGGTGATCGAGCCGGTCGGCTTCACCACCTTCTTGGCTTCCTCGAACGCCTCGGTCTCGTGCAGATTGCGCCGCATCACCGCTGCAAAGATCGCCAGCCCCGCGCCGATCGCGAACGGGATACGCCAGCCCCAGGCCTTCAGCTCCTCCGGCGTGAGGAAGACCTTTTGCAGGAGCAGCAGCACGATGATCGCGGTGAGCTGGCCGCCGATCAAGGTCACATATTGGAAACTCGAATAGAAGCCGCGGTGCCTGGGATCGGCGACCTCGCTGAGATAGGTGGCGCTGGCGCCGTATTCGCCGCCGAGGCTCAGGCCTTCGATCACGCGGGCCAGCGCCAGGATCACCGGCGCGGCAAGGCCGATCGTGGCATAGGTGGGTGTCAGCGCAATGATCAGCGAGCCGAAGCACATGAAGACGACGGACAGCGTCAGCGAGATACGCCGGCCGTAATGGTCGGCAAGGTAGCCGAAGAACCAACCGCCCAGGGGCCGCATCAGGAAGGTCGCTGCGAATACGACGGCGACGTTCAATTGCTGCACGACCGGGTCGTTGCCGGGGAAGAAGGCGGGAGCGAAATAGAGCGCGAACGCCGTATAGGCGTAGAAGTCGTACCACTCGACGAGATTGCCGATCGAGCCGATGAAGATCGCCTTGATCCGCCGCTCGGCGTCGGCGATGTCAATGTGGTCGGAGGCCGGTTGGGTTGCTTGCTCAGTCACGTCCGGCCTCTCTCCGTATCTCTGTTGGAGAGGCCTACATCGCCTTTCCGAGCAGAAATGGCAACTGGCGGGGGCCTCTCACCGTGCCCTGCGACCAGGTCACGGTGCCTGCCGGATCGAGCCCGAAGTCCGGAATGCGCTTCAGCCATTCCTCCAGCGCAACCTGCATCTCCATGCGCGCAAGGTTGGAACCGACGCAGCGGTGGATGCCAAGGCCGAAGGCGGCGTGGCGGTTCTCGCGGCGGTCGATCACGACTTTGTCAGCGTCCGGAAACATCTTGGGGTCGCGGTTGGCGGCCGGGAACGACAGCAGCACCATGTTGCCCGCCTTGACCGGGCAGCCTGAGATCGTGGTCTCCTTGACCACCTCGCGGGCCATGGTCACCGGCGAATAGGCCCGCAGCAGCTCCTCCACGGCGATCGGGATCAGCCCGGGCTCGGCGATCAGCCGTTCGCGGTCTGCTGGCGTTCTGGCGAGATGCCAGAGCGAGGAGCCGATCGCGCTCCAGGTGGTGTCGATGCCGGCGATCAGGAGCAGCCGCAGCGATCCCAGCACGTGGGACTCTTCCAACGGCTGGCCTTCCTTGTCCTTGGCGTTCATCAGATAGGAGATGAGATCGTCGGTCGGCTTCGATCTACGCTCCTCGATATGCGTCCTGAAATAGTCGCTCATCTCGTGCACCGCCTGGAGCAGCATGGTCTCGTCCTTGATGCCGAGCTCCAGGATCATGTGGATCCAGTTGACGAAGAGGTCGCTGTCGCTCTCGGGAATGCCGAGCATATGGGCGATGGCCCGAACCGGGATGTACTTGCTGTAGCGCGCTGCGGCATCGACCTTGCCGTCGGAGACGAAGCCGTCGATCAGCTCGTTGCAGATGGCGCGGACCCGCGGCTCGAGCTTCTTCATCGCGTCGGGCGTGAAGGGGGGCAGCAGCAACTGCTTGGCCGGCTTGTGCACGGGCGGATCGGAGGTGATCGGCGGGGCCGCGTTCCGGGAAATCTCCGGCCGGACGTCGCGGACGATGATGCGGCGCGAGGAGAAATGCTCGGAGTCGTTGGCGATCTCGCGCACCGCTTCATAGGTCGTCGGCATGTAGCAGCCGAGGAAGCGCTCGGTGTGCACCACCGGGCTTGCGGAGCGCAGCTCGTCCCAGATCGGGAAGGGGTCTTCCGTCCATTGCGGATCGGTATGGTCGAAATCGTTGACCCAATCGGTCACGGGCGGATGGGCGACAGGTTGGCTGACGTCGGACATCGCGGGGAAATCCTCAGGCTGTTGTTCGCTGAAATCACGCGCATGCGGGCATGCAGGAAGCCCGCGCTACTCCTCGATCACATCGATTGCGATTTCCGGGCAATTGGACTTGGCAAGCCAGGCCTTGTCTTCGAGCCCCGGCGGAACCGTGCCGTCGCCGGCTTCGCGGGCGTTGCCGTATTCGTCGAGCTCGAACAGCTCCGGCGCCAACGCCTTGCAACGGGCATGGCCCTGGCATTTGTCGGGGTCGACTTGAACCTTCAGTCGCTCTGTCATGGCGGCTTCCTTGGTCGTATGCGCGCGGCGTCCGAAGGACGGCGCGTTCCTCTTATGGGCGGCATTTGCCGCTCGTTCTAAGTTATATACTATTACATTCGCGACAGGCTTCCCCTGTCAAGCGCAAACTTATAGGCTTGGCCGCAACATGCGTTCACAACTCGCCCGCAAGCCCGAGAACACCTACCACCACGGCGATCTCCGCGATGCCTTGATCAAGGCCGCGTTGCGCGAGGCGGAGCAGGGCGGCGCCGAGGCGATCAGCATCAAGGCGCTGGCAAAGCAGCTCGGCGTCTCGCAGCCGGCGCCCTACCGGCATTTCGCCGACCGCGAGGCGTTGCTGGCAGCGGTGACGGCGGAGGCGTTCCGGCAGCTCAGCGCGATTCTAAGCGAGGCGATGGCAAAGCCGTCCAAGCAATCGAAACTATCGCGGCTGGCGCAGGCAACACTCGACTTCGGCCTGCGCCGCAACGGCATCTACCGCCTGATGTTCGCCTCGCGCACCGTGTCGTGCGCGGCCAAGGGCAGTGAGCTGCACACGGCCACGCGCGAGACGTTTGCGCTCGTGATCGAGGCCCTGGAAGTGCCTGCCGTCGGCTATTTGCGCGAACGGCAAGCGCTCAAGATCTGGGCGGCCGTGCATGGCGTGGTGATGCTGGCGGAGCAGGGCCTGTTCACCGGCGAGTCGGCGCATGCCACGCGCGAGGAACTGGTCGAGGATTTTGTGAACGAAACGAAGGCCGCGCTCGCTGCTGCGATCAAGGATGCGCGACGTCGGAAAAGGTCCGGCGCCTAGACCTTCGCTTTCAGCAGCCTCATTAGCTTGTCGACCGCGCTGTCCGGGGTCGTCACGACCGGGCGGCCAGTGGCTTCGGCGACCAGCGGCGCGGTTGCCGCGATGCTGAATTGCGCGAGTGCAATGACGTCGCAATCGCGCAAGTCCTTTGACGCCTCGACAATCAGCCTGTCGTGCGTGGCGCGATCGCCACGATCGAGCGCCGCCAGCGCGCCCTCGGCAAGCTTTGGCACGACCTGAGCGGAGGCCGGAAACTCCGGCGGCATCGAGGCCAGCGTCGGCGCGAAGGTCGAGAGCAGGCCGATGCGCTTGCCCATCGTCACCGCCCGTTCGATCATGGCCTCGTTCGGCTTGAGCACCGGCATCGGCGCATGTGCGTGCGCCACCGCCTCGATGCAGGGGCCGAAGGCCGAGCAGGTGAACAGGATCGCATCCGCGCCAGTGGCAGCGGCGTAGTCCCCGAGCGCCAGGAAGCGCTCGGTCATGGTGTCGTTGAGTGCACCGTCGCGCGCCAGATCCGCCGACAGGCTGTCGTCGAGCAGGTTCATCAGCCGCGCCTCTGGCCACGCCGTCGCGAACGCGGCCTCGATCGGGGCGATGGAATGCTTGAGAGCGTGGATGAGGGCGATGCGCATGGGATGTCTCTTCTCCCTCGCCCCGCTTGCGGGGCCGCGACGAGCTTCGCTCGCGCTGAGAGGGTGGGGTGAGGGGGATTCTTCGCGAGGACGGTGAGAGTTGGACTCGCGAAGACTCCCCCTCACCCGGATTGCTGCGGACGATGCTCTGCATCGCCGAGCGCAATCCGACCTCTCCCCGCATGCGGGGAGAGGTGAAGCACCGTCTACTTGAACGGCACGGCGTACATCAAGCCGCCCTTGTTCCAGAGTCCATTGAGGCCGCGGTCGAGCTTGAGCGGGCTCGCCTTGCCGACATTGCGCTCGTAGATCTCGCCGTAATTGCCGGTGGCCTTGATCGCCGTGACCAGCCATTTGTTGTCGAGCCCCAGCCGCGAGCCGAGATCGCCGGAGGCCCCTAACAGCCGCTGGATCGCCGGCGTCTGCGACTTCGCCATCTCATCGACATTGGCCTGGGCGACGCCGAGCTCCTCGGCCTCGATCAGCCCGTAATGCAGCCAGGTGATGATGTCGCTCCAGACCTCGTCGCCGTTGCGGGTGAAGGGCCCGAGCGGCTCCTTGCTGATGGTCTGCGGCAGCACGACGTAGTCGGCCGGGTTGGGCGCTGCGGTCGTCACCGCGCCGGCAAGCGCGGAAGCGTCCTGGGTCATGGCATCGCAGCGGCCGCCGAAGAAGGTCTGGTACATGGTGTCGACGCGGTCGAACACCAGCGGCTTCCAGTCGATGCCATTGGCGCGGCCGTAGTCGCCGAGCGTAACCTCGTGCGTGGTGCCCTGCGCGACACAGACGGTGGCGCCCTTCAGGTCCTTGATCTCCTTGACGCCGAGGTCCTTCTTCACGACAAAGCCTTGGCCGTCGTAGAAGTTGACCGGGCCCTGACGGAGGCCCAGCGTCACGCCACGCAGGTATGTTTGCGTCGAGTTGCGGTAGAGCACGTCGATCTCGCCCGATTGCAGCGCCGTGAAGCGATTCTGCGCCGTCAGCGAGACGTAACGCACCTTGCTGGCATCGCCCAGCACGCCGGCCGCCAGCGCGCGGCAATAGTCGACGTCGAGGCCCTTGTAGTTGCCTTGCGAGTCCGGCGCGGAGAAGCCGGCAAAGCCGGCGCTGACGCCGCACACCAGCGTGCCGCGGCTCTTCACCGTGTCGAGCGTCGCAGCCTGCGCGACCACCGCCGACGCCGCGAGCACGCCCGCTACGATAACCACTTTCCTCATCATGCTACTCTCCCCTCAGTGATTGACATTACGCAACACGTTGTCGACGGCGGTGCCGAGCTTGTCGACGATCAGGTCGATCTCGTCGGCCGATGCGATGTAGGGCGGCGCCAGCAGCACGTGGTCGCCGCGGACACCGTCCACGGTGCCGCCGCCGGGATAGCAGCCGAGCCCGTTGGCGAACGCCTCCGCCTTGATCTTCTGGTTGAGCTTCAGCGCCGGATCGAACGAGGTGCGGCTGGCGCGATCGGCGACGAGCTCGATCGCCCAGAACAGGCCGCGTCCCCTGATATCGCCGACATGGCGGTGATTGCCGAAGCGCTCGGTCAGTCGCTGCTCGAGCTGCCGGCCGCGCTCTTTCACGCGATCGAGCAGGCCGTCCTCGCGGATCACGTCCTGCACCGCGAGCGCGGCTGCGCAGGCGAGGGGGTGCGCCAGATAAGTGTGGCCATGCTGGAAGGCGCCCGAGCCGGCGCGGATGATGTCGATGATCTTGCCGCTCGCGAGCATCGCGCCGATCGGCTGGTAGCCGCCGCCGAGTCCCTTCGCGATGGCCTGGATATCGGGCGCAATACCTTCCTGCTGCCAGGCATGCGTGGTGCCGGTGCGGCCCATGCCGCACATGACTTCGTCCAGGATGAGCAGCGCACCGTGCCGGTCGCAGATTTCGCGCACTGCCTTGAAGTAACCGTCCGGCGCCGTCACCGCGCCGGCGGTGGCGCCGCCGACGGGCTCGGCGAGGAATGCCGCAATGGTGTTGGGACCGAGCCGTTGAAACTCAGCTTCGAGCTCGGCTGCGAGCCGCGCCACGAATTGCGCATCCGACTCGCCGTCGTGTTTCTCATGATAGGCAAAGGCGGGAGTCACATGGCTGAAGGCGGCCGACAGCAACGGCGCGTAGGGCGCCCGGCGCCAGGCATTGCCGCCGGCGGCGAGCGCGCCGAGCGTGTTGCCGTGATAACTCTGCCGCCGCGCGATGAAATGCTGTCGCTGCGGCTCGCCGCGCTCGATGAAATATTGCCGCGCGAGCTTGATGCTGGCCTCGATCGCCTCCGATCCGCCACTGACGAAATAGGCATAGGCGAGACCGCCGGGCTCGTGCCCGACCAGCGTCTCCGCGAGTGCTTCCGCCGGCTCGGAGGAGAAGAAGGCGGTGTGCGCATAGGCCAGCGTCGAAGCCTGCTTCGCCATCGCCGCGATCACGCGCGGATGCTGGTGGCCGAGGCAGGAGACCGCCGCGCCGCCGGAGGCGTCGATGATGCGCCGCCCGTCCTCGGCGAAAAGATAGACGCCTTCGCCGCCGATCGCCTTGGGCGGCGTTTCGCGCAACGAGCGGTGCAGCACGCGGCTGGTGCGAGCGGCCATGGATCAACCTTTCTCTGAGACGTAGGTGGCGGCCGCGGCGAGCCGGGCCTCGGTATTCTCCAGGCGCTTCTTCGCGGCCAGGCCGCCGAGCGAGAACGTCACCGCGGCAAGCGACTGCGCAATCGCGATGGCGCCGGTGAGGCTCGGGAAAAAGCCGGGAGAGGAGGCTGCTTCGAACAGCAGCACATGGTCGGCGCCCTCGGCCATCGGGGCCGACACGCTGTCGGCGATCGCAATCAGCGTCGCACCGGCGCGATAGGCGGCCTGCGCGACCCGGACGCTCGCGTGGGTGTAGGGCAGGAAGCCGATGACGATGACGGCTTCGCCGTGGCGGAAGGCCCCAAGATCGAGGTCGTCGGGACCGGACGCGCCGACGAGTTGCACCTGTTCGGGGCGGAACAGTCGCAGTTCGTAGTTCAGCAGTTCCGCGACGCTGCGGCAGCTGCGATAGCCTGCGATCCAGATCCGCTTTGCGTCGTGCAGCGAGCGGGCCGCCTCTGCAATCGGCTGCGCCGGAATGCGCGGGAGGCCGGCGGCCTCGGCCTCGAGCTTGTCGGTAACGAGCGCGACATCGGCGTGCGGACCATGACGCCGGCTCTTGGCGCGGCCGGAGAAGGGCGAGGTCTGCAAGGGCCGCCGCGCCTCGGTCAGCGCCGCGCGCAACTCGTCCCAGCCGGAATAGCCGATGGCTTTTGCAAGCCGCGTGAAGGCGGCGGGATCGGCGCCGGCAACGGCTGCGAGATCGCGCATCGAGCGGGTGGTGGCGTCGTAATCATTCGCGGCGACGAAGCGCCCGACCTCCTGCAAGCGCATCGGGAGCGATGGCAATGCAATGCGCAGTTCGCTCAGCGGCGAGGATTTCGCGGGCTCGGCCATGAAACATTTGTTGCATGAATTAGAGTTTGGTGCAACAGTTGACGTGCGCCGCCGGAAATCGCTGGT
This sequence comes from Bradyrhizobium sp. WSM2254, assembly GCF_000472645.1. Lineage (NCBI taxonomy): Bacteria > Pseudomonadati > Pseudomonadota > Alphaproteobacteria > Hyphomicrobiales > Nitrobacteraceae > Bradyrhizobium > Bradyrhizobium sp. WSM2254. The sequence goes on from NZ_AXAB01000014.1 coordinate 66,067, forward strand.
TTTGAGAAGGATTTTTGCGCTGTGACATCAGATGGTCCGAGACCGCCGCCGCGCCGCCGCTTTTTCGGCGCCTTCGGACGACGGGAACTGAAAGGCCTGTTCTGGCAGGTCCTGGTGGTCGGAATCGCGGTTGGGGTGATCGCCTTCCTCTGGTCCAACACCGTCACCAACCTGTCGGCCCGCCGCATCACCACCGGCTTTGCCTTTCTCGGCCGCGAAGCGGGCATGCCGATTGCCGACAGCCTGCTCGCCTATAATCCGCGCGACACCTACCTCTGGGCCTTCGTCGTCGGGATCGCCAACACTCTGCGTGTCGCGGTGATCGGCATCGTGCTTGCGACCATCCTGGGCACGCTGATCGGGATCTCGCGGTTATCGGCCAACTGGCTGTTGTCGCGACTCGCCGCCGTCTATGTCGAGACGCTCCGCGACATCCCGCTGCTGCTTCAGCTCCTGTTCTGGTACGTGCTGATGCAGGCATTGCCGGCCGCGCGCGCTGCGTTCCGGCCGCTCGAGGGGGTGTTCCTCTCCAATCGCGGTCTGATCCTGCCGGCAATCCCGATCGGGGCGCCGCAGCTCTGGGTGCTCGGCACCGCCGCGCTGGGCTGTGCCGTGTTCTATGTCTTCAGACGACGGCAGATCGCGCAGCAGATGCGGGACGGCAAGCCGCGGTCGGCATGGCCGTTCGCGCTCGGCCTCATCGTCGTGCTGCCGGCCGCAGTGTCGGTTCTGCTCGGCGTGCCCTGGGCGATCGAATGGCCCGAACTGCGCGGCTTCAACTTCGTCGGCGGGCTGACGCTGGCCCCGGAATATTTTGCGCTGTTGATTGCGCTCGTCACCTACACCTCGGCCTTCATCGCCGAGATCGTGCGCAGCGGCATCCAGTCGGTTCCGCGCGGGCAGTGGGATGCCGCCAACGCGCTCGGCCTGCGCCGCAGCTTCATGCTGCGGCAGATCATCCTGCCGCAGGCGCTGCGCGTGATCGTGCCGCCGATGACGAGCCAATACCTCAACCTGACCAAGAACTCCTCGCTCGCGGTCGCGATTGGCTACCAGGATGTGGTCTCGGTCGCCAACACCACGCTGAACCAGACCGGGCAGGCGATCGAGGCGATCGCGCTGATCATGGCGGTGTTCTTGACCATCAGCCTCGGCATCAGCTTCTTCATGAACTGGTACAATTCGCGTATCGCGCTGGTGGAGCGCTGAGCATGACGGCGATCACCGATAGTCCGGATGCCCCGCGCGCCGCGCGCCGCCCTCAGACGGGAAATCCGGTGCTGCGCTGGCTGCGCACCAATCTGTTCTCGTCGATTCCCAACGGCATTCTGTCGGTCGTGCTGCTGGCGATCCTCGCCAAGAGCATCTTCAGCTTCGTGCAGTGGGGCATCGCGAATGCCGTGTGGCTGACGCCCGCCAATGATTCCAGCGCGTGCCGTGCCGTCCGCGGCTTCGGCGCCTGCTGGGCGATCATCCCCGAGAAATATCGGTTCATCCTGTTCGGCACCTATCCGTTCGACGAGCAATGGCGGCCGGCGCTGTCGGTGGTGCTGTTCATCGCGCTGTTCTATCTCTCCAGCCGTCGTGCCTTCTGGCGGCGCGAGCTGGTCTATCTCTGGATCGGTGTGCTGGCGCTGATCAGCGTGCTGATGTGGGGCGGCGTGTTCGGCCTGTCCTTCGTATCGCAGGACCGCTGGGGCGGACTGCCGGTGACACTGATCCTGGCGACGTTCGGTCTCGCCTTCGGCTTCCCGCTTGGCATCCTCGTCGCGCTCGGCCGTCGCTCAAAGCAGCCGGCGATCCGCTCGCTCAACGTGCTCTATGTCGAGCTGATCCGCGGCGTGCCGCTGGTCAGCCTGCTGTTCATGGCGAGCGTGATGTTTCCGCTGTTCATGCCCAGCGGCTTCAACATCGACAAGCTGCTGCGCGCGCAGATCGCGATCATCCTGTTCGCGGGCGCTTACCTTGCCGAAGTCATTCGCGGCGGCCTTCAGGCCGTGCCGCGCGGACAATACGAGGCTGCCGATGCGCTGGGGCTGTCCTATTGGCGCAAGCACCGGCTGATCGTCCTGCCGCAGGCGATCCGCCACGTCATCCCGCCGCTGGTCAACACCTTCATCGCCTTCTTCAAGGATACCAGCCTCGTCCTGATCATCGGCATCTTCGACCTGCTGACGACAGCCAAGACGGCGATCATCGATCCGGCCTGGCAGCAGTTCTCGGTTGAGGTCTATATCTTCGTCGCCGCGATCTATTTTGTGTTCTGCTTCGCGATGTCGCGCTACAGCCGCGGCCTGGAGGCGACGAGCGGGCGGTGATCCTTCGCCTCTCCCCGCTTGCGGGGAGAGGCCGGAATTTGCGCAGCAAATTCCGGGTGAGGGGGAGTCTCCGCGAGTCCAGCTGTTACCGCGTTTGCGGAAGCAGCCCCTCATCCCAACCCTCTCCCCGTAAGAACGGGGCGAGGGAGTGCACCGGGCGCGCGGGGCGCAGTTCGCCTTACTTCTTCACCCGCGGATCGATCGGCGTGGTCCCGCGCACGCCCAGGATATCCTCCAGCACCTTCGCCCCGGCAATCACCTGGGCGTCGGCACGTGGCGCGCCGACGACCTGCAAACCGACCGGCAGGCCCGATGCCGTGAAGCCGCAGGGCAGCGACAGCGCCGGGCAGCAGGCGAGCGTGATGGCGTAGACGATGCCGAGCCATTCGATGTAGTTCTCGAACCTCTTGCCGTCGCATTCGGCGACGTAGCGGTTTTCGATCGGGAAGGGCGGCACGATCGTCGTCGGCACCAGCAGCAGATCATAGTTTTGGAAGAACTCGACCGCGCGGGCGGTCATGCCGACGCGCTGCGCCTCGGCGCGCGCGAGCTGCTCGACCGTGAGCTTGAGGCCTTCCTCGATATTCCAGATCACCTCGGGCTTGAGCAGGTCGCGCTTGGTGCGCAGCAGATTGGCCTTGGTGATCGCGAAATCGAAGGCGCGCAGCACGTGGAAGCATTCATGCGCCTCGCGCCAGTCCGGATGCGCCTCCTCGACGATGGCGCCCGCCTCCGCGAAACGTTCGGCGGCCTTGCGCGTGATCGCCTTCACTTCGGGATCGACCGGGGTGATGCCGAGATCAGGCGAGTAGGCGATGCGCTTCGGTTTCTTGCCCGCTTGGGCCGCCGACAGGAACGAGGTTGCGGGGGCCGGCAGCGACAGCGGATCGTCCGCATAGTCGCCGCTCATGGCATCCAGAAGCAGCGCGAGATCCTCGACGTTGCGCGCCATCGGGCCGACGACGCCGAGATTGCGATCGATACCCGATTTAGGGGTATGTGCGACGCGGCCGATGCTCGGCCGCATGCCGACGATGCCGCAGAAGCTCGCCGGGCTGCGCAGGCTGCCGCCCATGTCGGAGCCCTGCGCCAGCCAGGCCATGCCGGTCGCAAGCGCCACCGCTGCGCCGCCCGAAGAGCCCGCTGCCGATTTGGACGTATCCCAGGGATTGAGCGTGGCGCCGAACACTTCGTTGAAGGTGTTGGCGCCGGCGCCGAATTCCGGCGTGTTCGATTTGGCGTAGACGACTGCGCCATTGGCCTCGAGGTTCTCGACCATCAGGTCGGACTTCGCAGGGATGTTGTCCTTGAAGATCGGCGAGCCCTGCGTGTTCAGCACGCCGGCGACGTCGGTCAGGTCCTTGATCGGCACCGGCAGGCCTGCGAGCAGTCCGCGCGCCCCGGCCGGCTTCTGCATCAACGCCTTCGCGTTGGCCCGCGCGCGATCGAAGCACAGCGTCGGCAGCGCATTGACCTTGCCGTCGACCTCGGCGATGCGCTTCTCCAGCACATCCAGCAGTTCGAGCGGCGAGACGTCGCCGGACCGCAGCTTGTCGACGACGGTGCAGGCGGTTTCGCGGATCAGGTCTTGAGACAACTATAATACTCCTATGCTTATTCAATCGTCATTGCGAGCGCAGCGAAGCAATCCAGAAATGTATCTGCGGTGGCAGTCTGGATTGCTTCGCTGCGCTCGCAATGACAGGGATAGAATTAACCCCAACCCGCGCTGATGCCGCCATCCACCGTATAGATGACCCCGGACGTATAGCCAGCGCGATCCGATGCCAGGAACGCCATGAGGTCGCCGATCTCGCGCGCATGCGCGGGGCGGCCGAGCGGCAGGCTCTTCTGGAATTCCTTGTAGCGGCTTTCGTCGCCGAACTGGTGCTTGGCCCGCGTCTTGAGCAGGGTGACGTGGCGGTCGGTGCCGACAGGGCCGGGATTGATGCCGACCACACGGATGTTGTCGGCGAGGCTCTTGCCGCCGAGCGCGCGGGTGAAGGCCATCAATGCGGCGTTGCCGGCGCTACCGCAGATGTAATTGGCGTCGAATTTCTCGCCGGCCGCGCCGATGTCGTTGACGATGACCCCGGCGCCCTTCGCCTTCATCTGCGCGTAGATCTGCCGCGTGAGGTTGATGTAGCCGAACACTTTCAATTCCCAGGCGTGGCGCCAGGTCGCCTCGTCGATCTTGTCGATCGAGCCGCCGGGGATGTCGCCGGCATTGTTGACGAGGATGTCGATGTCGGCGGCCTCCTTGGCCAGCCGTGCGATGTCTTCGGTCTTGCGCAGGTCGACGATGCTCGTCGCGGCGTCGATCTGGTGAGCAGACCGCAAGCGGTCCGCCAGCGCCTTGAGCTGATCGCCGCTGCGCGCGGCGAGCAGGAGATGCGCGCCTTCCTCGGCGAACGCCTCGGCGGCGGCGGCGCCGATGCCCTTGGACGCGCCCGTGATCAGGACGCGCTTGCCACGCAGATGCAGATCCATGGGGGTTACTCGCAAGATGGGAACACAATGAAATCAGTAGGCGGTCGGCCGTGCCACGGTCAACATTGCAGTGCAGCGTTGCACTGCCCGCGACTTTGGTTCATTGCAGGGCGATCCAAAGACGGCGGCTGCCGGACCAACCAAGGACGTTCTCGATGAGCAAGAAACAATACCGGATCGCGGTCATTCCAGGCGACGGCATCGGCAAGGAAGTGATGCCCGAGGGCCTGCGCGTTTTGGAGGCAGCGGCGAAGAAGCACGGCGTGTCCCTGCATTTCGACCATTTCGACTTCTCGTCCTGGGACTATTACGAGAAGCACGGCCAGATGATGCCGGATGACTGGAAGGAAAAAATCGGCAAGCACGACGCGATCTATTTCGGTGCCGTCGGCTGGCCGGCCAAGATCCCGGATCACGTCTCGCTGTGGGGCTCGCTGATCAAATTCCGCCGCGAGTTCGACCAGTACGTGAACCTGCGCCCGGTGCGGCTGATGCCCGGCGTGCCGTCGCCGCTGGCGAACCGCAAGCCCGGCGACATCGATTTCTGGGTGGTGCGCGAGAACACCGAAGGCGAATATTCCTCCGTCGGCGGCCGCATGTTCCCGGACACCGACCGTGAATTCGTCACCCAGCAGACGGTGATGACCCGCACCGGCGTCGACCGCATCCTCAAATTCGCCTTCGAGCTCGCGCAGTCGCGGCCGAAGAAGCACCTGACCTCGGCGACCAAGTCGAACGGCATCTCCATCACCATGCCCTATTGGGACGAGCGCGTGGAGGCGATGGCCAAGAAATTCCCGGGCGTGAAGTGGGACAAGTACCACATCGACATCCTCACGGCGAACTTCGTGCTGCATCCGGACTGGTTCGACGTTGTCGTCGGCTCCAATCTGTTCGGTGACATCCTCTCCGACCTCGGCCCGGCCTGCACCGGCACCATCGGTATCGCGCCATCAGGCAACATCAATCCCGAGGGCGATTTCCCGTCGGTGTTCGAGCCGGTGCACGGCTCGGCGCCCGACATTGCGGGGCAGGGCATCGCCAACCCGATCGGCGCAATCTGGTCGGGTGCGATGATGTTCGAGCATCTCGGCGAGAAGGAAGCGGGCCGCTCGATCGTCGATGCGATCGAGCGCACGCTCGCCGAACGCACGCTGCGCACCAGGGATCTCGGCGGCAACGCCGACACCACGACCTGCGGCAAGGCGGTCGCGGAGATGGTGGACTGAGACGGGGTTTTACCCTCTCCCCTTGCGGGAGAGGGTGGCTTCGATGCGCAGCATCGAAGACGGGTGAGGGGTTCTCTCCGCGGAGACAGACCCCTCAGTCGTGGAATTTCTCTTCGCGGATAGAACCCCTCATCCGGCGCTTCGCGCCACCTTCTCCCACAAGGGGAGAAGGGAAGGGCAGTGGTGCGTGCCGGCGCGGCTTACACATATGATTTCCGCGCCGGATCGAAGATCGGCGGATAGTCGTTCTCATCGAGCAGATCGAGAAACGGATCGAGCCCCCTGGACTGGATGAGCCCGAGCTCCTGATGCGAGATCAGGTTCACGGTCAATATCTCCACCGGATCGCCAGCGATCTCCAGCGCCTCGGCGATCTCCTTATCGGGGCCGATGACTGGCGTGAGAAACAGAAACGTCTGGAAGTCCGTTCCTGCAACCGGCGGCCACGGCAGCGCGACGCGATGGCCGAAGCCGAACCAGGTTGTGTCGATGAACGGCAGATTGGCCAGCCAGCGCAGATTGGCGCAAACCTCCTCTGTCGGCTCGCGGACGTACCACATCAGCTCGGCACGCGGCTTGGCGTCGCCATGTGATCCCGGCATCCGCTGCTCGCTCATGCCGTTGGTCAGAAGCACGTAGCCTTCGTCAGATCCCTCTTGGCACACCGGCACGAAATCGCGGCCAAAGGCGTGGATGTCGATGCGGCGCTCCGCGCTGTCGGTGAAGCTGTGCTCGGGCTCGCCAAGTTCGCTTTCATAGATGGCGAGCCGATGCCGGTAGAGGTCGGCCGAGGGCGGCGGCGCGCTGGAGCCGGATACGAGCTTTGCGAGACGGGAGAGCATGTGAACCTCTGAGGCGGTGTGAGCCGGGATATCCGCGTTGTCGCCAGACAAGGCGGGCCGGTTCAAATCCGCGGCACGAGCTTCACATTAGTCCATATCGCCCTGCGCAATTGTGCAGGAGGCCTGGATGATGCCGAGCGATCTGCCTCGTTCCGACTAGCCGACGATCTTCTCGATCGCGGCCTGATCCAGCCCGAACTTCTGCCCGGCCGCGAGAATCTCCTGCCAGGTGGTCGGATCGACCGGGATGCCTTCGGCGAGGCGCTTTTTCTTGGTCTCGCGCTCGGGATCGCCGGCGATCAGCACCTTGTCGACGCCGGGAGCGGGCGGCGAGCCGGTGTGCCAGGCGACGAAGCTTTCGACCTCGCTCGCAAGATTTTCGCCGGTGCCGAGCTTGTTCGGGTCGATGACGATCGAGAGCATGCCGTTGAGGACGTTGTACTTGCCGTCGGACGGGCCCTTGACCGCCTGCCCGCCGGAGAGCGCGCCGCCGAGGATTTCGCACACCAGCGCGAGCCCCGAACCCTTGTGCTCGCCGAACGGCAGGATGGCGCCGTATGGCGGGATCACGGTGTAGCGCGGATTGGTGGTGGGCTTGCCTTCATTGTCGATGATGGTGCCAGGCTCGAGCTCGACGCCCTTGTTGTGGGCGACACGGGTCTTGCCTTGCGCGATCCTGCTGGTGGCGAAGTCGAGCACGATCGGATCCTTGCCCCTGCGCGGGATGCCGACGCAGAACGGGTTAGTGCCGTGGCGCGCATCGCTGCCGCCCCAGGGTGCCACGATCGGGCGCGAGATGACATTGACGAAGTGGATCGAGACCAGCCCGTGGTCGATGCACTGCTCGGCCCAGTGGCCGATGCGGCCGATGTGGTGCGAGTTGGCGAGACCGACGAGACACACGCCGTTGCGCTTTGCGCGCTCTGCCGCCAGCTCCATCGCTTCATGGCCGATCACCTGGCCGTAGCCGGTGAGGCCGTCGAGGGTGAGAAGCGGACCGGTGTCGAGCACGATCTTGACGTGCTGGTTCAGGGCGAGGCCGCCGTTGGTGACGCTCTGGACATAGCGCGGGATCATGCCGACGCCGTGCGAGTCGTGTCCCCTAAGATTGGCCTCGACGAGGTTGGTGGATACGAGCTCGGCCTCGCGATCCGAGGAGCCGCCGGCCTTGACGATGGCGCGGATGGCGTTGGTGAGCGGCTCTGCCTTGATGGTGCGATAGTCGGCCATTGTCGTTGCTCTTATCCTTTCACGATCCGGCGGCAGTGGACCCATGCCGCTTCAATCAGGTTTTCGCTCGCCTCCGGCGTGCGGAACGCCGAATGCGCCGACAGCGTCACGTTCGGCAGTCTTGTCAGCGGATGATCGCCGGGCAGGGGCTCGATGTTGAAGACGTCGAGGCCGGCATGGCGGATGTGGCCCGACTTCAGCGCGTCGATCATGGCGGCCTCGTCGACGACCGCAGCGCGCGCGGTGTTGATGAGGATGACGCCGGGCTTCATCGCAAAGATCTTCTCCCGCGTGATCATGCCGCGCGTCTCGTCGTTGAGCAGCAGGTGCAGCGACACCACGTCGCTGGTCGCCAGCACGGTGTCGAGATCGGTGAACGTGACGCCCGGATGGTTCTTCGGCGAGCGGTTCCAGGCGATCACCTTCATGCCGCTGCCCGTGGCGATGCGCGCAACCTCCGCTGCGATGCCGCCGAAGCCGATGAGGCCGAGCGTCTTGCCGGTGAGCTGCATGCCGTCTTCGCGCAGCCAGTTGCCGACGCGCATCTCGCGATCCATCATCGCGATGACGCGGGCCGAAGCCCACATCAGCGCAATCGCGGATTCAGCCACGGCGGTGTCGCCATAGCCCTTGATCAGGTGCACGGAGATGCCGAGCTCGGCGAGCTCTTCCGGGTTCATGTAGCTGCGCGCGCCGGTGCCGAGGAACACGACGTGCTTCAGGCCCGCGCATTTCCTCGCGACCTCGGTCGGCAGCGCGGTGTGGTCGATGATCGCGATCTCGGCGCCGTCGAGGATTTCCGGGTATTGCTCGGGCTTGATGTCCGGATCCCTGTTGATCCGCACCTTGGGATCGCCGGGCTGCTCCAGCCGCTCCATGATCACGGCGAGGGCTTCGTTGGCGTCGACGAAAACTCCGCGCATGGCTCTCTCCGGTCAGGACGCGACGCCGGCGATCGCTAACACGGTGTGCATCAGCACGTTGGTGCCCGCGGCGCAGTCGGGCTGCGTGGCGTCTTCCAGCTCGTTGTGGCTGATGCCGTCCTTGCAAGGCACGAACACCATCGCCGCCGGCATCACGGTGTTGAGATTGCAGGCGTCATGACCGGCGCCGGAGGTGATGCGGCGAGAGGAATAGCCGAGCGTCCTGGCCGCGTTCTCGACCGCCGCGATCAGCTTGGGATCGAAATGCGTCGGCTGCTTGCGCCAGACCAGGTCGATCTTGACCTCGACCTTGCGGCGTGCGGCGATCTCGGCAATCGCGGCGCGCAGGTCGCGATCGAGCGCGTCCATGATCGCCCCATCGGCGCTGCGGCAATCCATGGTGAAGGCGATCTCGCCGGGTATGACGTTGCGCGAGGGGTTGGCGATCACGGCCTCGCCGATGGTGCCGACCGCGTTCGGCCCGTGCTTCTTGGCGATCGCCTCCATCGCCAGCACGATTTCGGAGAGCGTGGCCAGCGCATCGCGCCGCAGCGGCATCGGGGTCGATCCTGCATGGCTCTCGAAGCCGGAAATCTTGCCGTCATACCACAGCACGCCCTGGCCGGAATCGACGACGCCGATGGTCTTGCCCTCGGCCTCCAAAATCGGGCCCTGCTCGATATGCAGCTCGACGAAGCAGCCGAGCTTCTGGAAGCCGACCGGCTTGTCGCCGCGATAACCGATGCCGTCGAGCGCCTGGCCGACGGTGGTACCCTCGGCGTCCTTGCGCGACAGGATGTCGTCGGTGGTGAAATCGCCAACGTAAGCTGCGGATGCCATCATCGCCGGCGCGAACCGCGAGCCTTCCTCGTTGGTCCAGTTGACCACGCAGATCGGCGCTTCGGTCTCGATGCCGGCGTCGTTCAGCGTGCGGATCACTTCCAGTGCGCCGAGCGTTCCCAGGATGCCGTCATATTTGCCACCGGTCGGCTGGGTGTCGAGATGCGAGCCGATGCCGACAGGCAGCTTCGACATGTCGCGTCCCTTGCGCAGGCCGAACTGTGAGCCGAGCGCATCGACATGAACCTCGAGGCCGGCGGCCTCGCAGGCCTTGCGGAACCAGTCGCGCACCTGCTTGTCTTCGCTGCTCAGCGTCAGCCGCCGCACGCCGCCCTTGGCCGTCCCGCCGAATTGCGCGGTCTCGTGGATGGAGCCCCAGAGGCGGGCGGAATCGATTTGCAGGTTGGTGGCGGCTCGGCTCATGCGGTCAGTCTCTCGTTGGTCCGGCGGCTTTTTCAATGACCCGCCAGCGCGGGCGCGTCAACCGCGAGGCTGCTCTGCGCAATCTGACATGCAAGCTCGGCGACGCGCTCCACCGCCACGACGTCGGGCGAGGCGAGCCAGCTTGCCGTGAACGTCAGCGGCGTGATTTCGAGATCGGTGTCGAGCAGTTGCAGCCGCCCGTCGGCGAGTTCGTTCTCGACGATCGCGTCGGGGATCACGGCGATCCCGAGGCCCTCGACCGCCATGTGGATGACGGTCGCGAGCGACGCGGAGGCATGCAAGCGGATCGGCGGCAATTCGGGCCGGTCGAACACCTCGCGCACGACCTCGTAGGGCCTGGTCTTGCGCGGGAAGGTGATGATCGGAAAACGCGCGAGATCGGCGCGCGTCACCGGGCCCTTGCCGAGGCCGAGCGAGGGGCTTGCGAGAAAACCGATCGGGTAATCGGCGAGCACGCGGTTGTGCACGCCGGAGGCGGACAGCGGCCCCACCACGAAGGCAAGCTCGATCTCCTGCGCGAGCAGGCGTGCCGTAAGGTTCGGCGTGATGTCGACCTCGATCTCCAGCGACAGGTTCGGATAGAGCTCGTTCACGCTCTTCACGAGGCGCGGCAGCCAGGTGTGCACGATGGTCTCGGCCACGCCGAGCCGCATCACGCCGCGCATCGCCGAGCGGTCGCCGACCTCGGCCATCATCTGGGCGCGCAGGCCGATCAGCTTCTCTGCATAGACCATCATCTGCCGCCCGCTCGGCGTCGGCGAGGCCACGCGATGATCGCGGTTGAGGAGCTTCACGCCCATCTCGCGCTCGAGCTGGGCGATGCGCTGGGAGATCGCCGGCTGGGTCGTGTTGAGCCTTTGTGCGGCGCCGCGAAAGCTGCCGAGCTTCACAACCCAGAGGAACGTCTCGATTGACCTGAAGTCCAGCATTGGAAGGATTTTCCCGATCGATAAAAGAAATTTATCGATATTGATTAGAAAGGAAGATTAGACTTTATAGCACGCTTGGTGTTGGCTTGTCTTTGTCGAGTTTATAGGCAGGTCGATTACATGACTGTTTTGGTGGCAGTGCAGCAAACTGAAACACCCGACACCCTCCCGAGCCGCAAGGCCCGGCTCGCCTATCGCGGCGGCGAGGTGGGCTCCACCGCCGGGGTCGCCCCCGGCTTCGTCCAGGGCAATCTGGCGATCCTGCCGGCGGAATATGCCGGCGCCTTTCACCGCTTCTGCCAGCTCAATCCGAAACCCTGCCCGATCATCGGCATGTCCGACGTCGGCAGTCCGCATATCCCCGCGCTCGGCGCCGACCTCGACATCCGCACCGACGTTCCCCGTTACCGCGTCTGGCGCGACGGCGAAGTCGTGGACGAGCCGACCGACGTCACCAAGTACTGGCGCGACGATCTCGTGACCTTCGTGCTCGGCTGCTCCTTCTCGTTCGAGGAAGCGCTGCTCGACGAGGGCATGCCGATCCGCCATATCGAGCAGAACGTGCGCGTGCCGATGTACCGCACCAGCATTGCCTGCGGCGAGGCCGGTCCGTTCGCCGGCCCCATGGTGGTGTCGATGCGTCCGTTCAAGCCGGCCGATGCGATCCGCGCGGTGCAGATCACTTCGCGCTACCCCGCGGTGCACGGCGCGCCCGTGCATCTCGGCCATCCGCATCTGATCGGCATCAAGGACATCGCCAAGCCCGACTATGGCGATCCCGTGCCGGTCGCCGATGACGAGATCCCGGTGTTCTGGGCCTGCGGCGTCACGCCGCAATCGGTGATCAACGCCGCGAAGGTACCGTTCGCAATCACGCATTCGCCCGGCCTGATGCTGGTGACGGATCTCAAGAACAGGACCATGGCCGTGATTTAATGGGCAGCGTTTGCTGCTTCTTCAGGCTTTACGCTATCTGCCAATCGCTTCATTCGATACGCGCAAAATTCGAATAACAGGGGACTTTGCCTATGACGATCACTCGCCGCGACGTTCTGCTCGGAGCCGCCGCCACTGCCGCACTGATCCCGCTAGCCGCCCGCGCGCAAACTTCTGAAGTGGTGATCGGTGCGACCTATCCCTTGTCGGGCTCAGGCGCCCAGGTGGGTGTCGATGCGCAGCGCGCGTTCGAGACCGCGATCGACATCATCAACAACGATCAGGACTTCGACCTTCCGCTCGCGAAGGGCGTGGGCCTGCCCGGTCTCGGCGGTGCCAAGATCCGTATCGTCTATGCCGACACCCAGGGCGACCCGCAAAAGGGGCGCGCCGAAGCCGAGCGCCTCATCACGCAGGAAAAGGTCTGCGCCATCCTCGGCTCCTATCAAAGCGCGGTCGCAGTCACGATCAGCCAGATCTGCGAACGTTACCAGACTCCGTTCCTGTCGGCAGACAACTCCTCGCCGAGTCTGCATCGCCGCGGCCTGAAGTATTATTTCCGCGCCTCACCGCACGATGAGATGTTCTCGGCCGGGATGTTCGATTTCCTCGATGCGATGAAGAAGAAGGGCGCCAAGGCCGAAACGCTGGCGCTGTTCCACGAAGATACGATCTTCGGCACCGACTCTGCCAATGCGCAGACCAAGCTCGCCACCGAACGCGGCTACAAGATCGTCGCCGACATCAAGTACCGCGCCAACTCGCCGTCGCTCTCGGCTGAAGTCCAGCAGCTCAAGGCCGCCAATGCCGACGTGCTGCTGCCCTCGAGCTACACCACCGACGGCATCCTGCTGGTCAAGACCATGGCTGAGCTCGGCTACAAGCCGAACGCCATCGTGGCGCAAGCTGCCGGCTTCTCCGAAAAGGCACTTTACGACGCCGTCGGCGACAAGCTCGAGGGTGCGATCACCCGCGGCAGTTTCTCGCTCGATCTCGCCGCCAAGCGGCCGATGGTCGGCAAGATCAACGATCTGTTCAAGGCGAAGTCGGGCAAGGACCTCAACGACAACACGTCGCGGCAGTTCATGGCCATGATCATCATGGCGGACGCCATCAACCGCGCCAAATCCACCGACGGCGAGAAGATCCGTGACACGCTGGCCGCGACCGAGATGTCGGGCGAGCAGACCATCATGCCCTGGAAGCGCGTCAAGTTCGACGAGTCGGGCCAGAACAACGATGCCGATCCGGTCCTGCTGCAATATGTCGGCGGCAAGTTCGTCACCATCTTCCCGTCGCAGGCGGCGGTTGCCGATGCGATCTGGCCGATGAAGTAAGCGATCAGGTTGCGGGCGGGGGACGAAGCGACGTGACAGCTGAAACGATTATCCAGAGTCTTGCGAGCGGCCTGCTGATGGGGCTGCTTTACGGACTGATCGCCGTCGGCCTGGCGTTGATCTTTGGCCTGATGGACGTCGTCAACTTCGCCCATGGCGAATTCCTGATGCTGGCGATGTACGTGACGTTCTTCCTGTTCACGTTCTTCGCGATCGATCCGCTGCTGTCGGCGCCGCTGGCCGCCGCTGCCTTGTTCGTATTGGGAGCGGTGGTCTATCTCGTGATCGTGCGGTTTGCGATGCGCGCCAAGGCCAATGTCGGCATGGTGCAGATCTTCGCGACCTTTGGCCTTGCGATCGTGATGCGCGGCCTGGCGCAGCTGTTCTTCACGGCCGACTACCGCAGCGTCCCCAACTCATGGCTCGGCGGCAAGACGGTATCGGTCGCCGGGATCTTCCTGCCGCAGCCGCAGTTGTTCGGCGCACTGGTCGCGATCGCCGCGTTCGGCGGGCTCTATTTGTTCATCAACCGCACCGATTTCGGCCGTGCGCTGGAAGCGACCCGCGAGGATCCCGGTGCGGTGGCCCTCGTCGGCATCGACAAGAACCGCGTGTTCGCGCTCGGCTGGGGCCTCGGCGCTGCCCTTGTGGGGCTCGCCGGCGCCATCATGGCGAGCTTCTTCTACATTTATCCCGACGTCGGCGCATCCTTTGCACTGATCGCCTATGTCACGGTGGCGCTCGGCGGCTTCGGCAGCGTGTTCGGCGCATTCGCCGGCGGCATCGTCGTCGGTCTCGTCGAGGCCACCACCGCGCTCGTGCTGCCGCCATCATTGAAGTCGGTCGGCATCTATGCCGTCTATCTCCTCGTGGTCTTTATCCGGCCACGCGGCCTGTTCGGATCGATGTGAGATGGACAAGAGCTTTACAGAGCGGCGTCGCCGCGAACTCCTCGTTGCAGCTTGCCTTACGGTCGCCGCTGCGCTCGTGCCGTTGTTCGTCAAGAATCCAAACGTCCAGAACATCATGATTTTGACGCTGATGTTCGGGGCGCTGTCGCAGAGCTGGAACATCCTGTCCGGCTATTGCGGGCAGATATCGCTCGGGCACGCCCTCTATTTCGGCTTGGGCGCCTATACCACCACGCTCTTGTTCACGAAGTTCGGCGTGCTGCCCTGGTTCGGTATGCTCGCCGGCGGCGCCATCTCCGCCTTGATCGCGCTGGCGCTCGGCTATCCCTGCTTCCGCCTTGGCGGCCACTACTTTGCGATCGCCACCATCGTGATCGCCGAGATCGGCTTGCTGCTGATCCAGAACTGGGAATGGGCGGGTGCGGCCCTCGGCATCGAGATGCCCGTGCGCGGCGACAGCTGGTTGAAATTCCAGTTCGCCCGCAGCAAGCTGCCGTACTTCTATTTCGCGCTGGCGCTCGCCTGCATCGCCTGGTTCGTCACCTGGTGGCTGGAAGACTCGAAGTGGGGCTATTGGTGGCGCGCGGTGAAGGACAATCCCGACGCAGCCCAGAGCCTCGGCGTGGTCGTGTTCGATTCCAAGATGGGGGCTGCGGCCGTCTCTGCCTTCCTGGTCGCGGTCGGCGGTAGCTTCTATGCCATGTATGTTTCCTATATCGATCCCGGAAGCGTCATGGGCTTCCAGTTCTCGCTGCTGATGGCGTTGCCGGCGGTGCTCGGCGGGATCGGCACGCTGTGGGGGCCGCTGCTCGGCGCTGTGATCCTGATTCCGCTCACCGAGCTGACGCGCTCCTATATCGGCGGTTCCGGCCGCGGCGTCGATCTCATCGTCTATGGCACGCTGATCGTCGTGATTGCGCTGGCGCGGCCGGAAGGTCTGATCGGGCTGTTCTCGCGCCGCAAGGGAGCTTCGCGATGACCGCGCTCCTTGAAACCCGCGGCGTCTGGCAACGTTTCGGCGGCCTTGTTGCCAACAGCGATGTCTCGATCTCGGTCGGGCGCGGCGAGATCGTCGGCCTGATTGGTCCCAACGGCGCCGGCAAGTCGACGCTGTTCAATCTCATTGCGGGCGTGCTGCCGCCGACGCAGGGCTCGATTATCTTCGACGGGCAGGATGTGACCAACCTGCCGGCGGCCGAGCGCTGTCAGCGCGGCGTCGCGCGCACCTTCCAGGTCGTCAAGAGCTTCGAGACCATGACGGTCATCGACAACGTCATCGTCGGTGCGCTCGTGCGCAACACCGTGATGCGCGAGGCCCGCCGCAAGGCGCATGAGGTGCTGGAATTCACTGGCCTTGCCGCACGCGCCGACGTGCTGGCGAGCGATCTCGTTCCGGCCGAGAAGCGCCGCCTCGAGGTCGCCCGTGCGCTTGCGACCGAACCAAAATTGCTGCTGCTCGACGAGGTCCTCACCGGCCTCACGCCGACCGAGGCGCAGACCGGTGTCGCGCTGGTGCGCAAGGTCCGCGATGCCGGCATCACCGTGCTGATGGTCGAGCACGTCATGGAGATCGTGATGCCTCTGGTCGACCGCGCCATCGTGCTCGACCTCGGTAAGGTGCTGGTCGAGGGCAAGCCTGCCGACGTCGTTCGCGATCCCAAGGTGATCAGCGCATATCTGGGAGATCGTCATGCTGTCAGTGCATGAAGTCACGACCGCCTATCAGGGCCTGGTCGCGATCTCCGCGGTCTCGATCGAGGTCGAGAAGGGCGAGATCGTGTGTGTTGCCGGCGCCAACGGCGCCGGCAAGTCGACGCTGCTCAAATCCATCGCCGGTGCCGAACGTCCGCGTTCGGGCACCGTGACCTTCGACGGCAAGCGCCTCGACGGCATGGCGCAGCACCACATCACGGCCACCGGCATCGCCTATGTGCCGGAGAACCGCCGCCTGTTTCCGCGGCTGTCGGTGCGCGACAATCTTCGCCTCGGCAGCTATCTCTACCGCGGCGAAGCGAACCGGGAAGAGCCGCTCGATCTCGTCTTCACGCTGTTTCCGCGTTTGTCCGAACGTCTGGAGCAGCGGGCCGAGACACTCTCCGGCGGAGAGCAGCAGATGCTGGCCATCGGCCGCGCGCTGATGACGCGCCCGCGGCTGCTGATGCTGGACGAGCCGTCGCAAGGCATCATGCCGAAGCTGGTGGATGAAATCTTCCAGGCGGTGAAGCGTATCCGCGACGCCGGCATGACCGTGCTGATCGTCGAGCAGCGCATGGCCGAGTGCCTGGAGATCGCCGACCGCGCCTACATTCTGCAAACCGGCCGCGTGCTGATGCAGGGCGCGGCAGCCGAAATCAGGGGTAATCCGGACGTGCGGAAGGCGTATCTAGGGCTGTAGCGGCGCGCACACTGCCGTAGCCCGGATGAGCGAAGCGATATCCGGGGCAGGTGGTCCCGCTGGGGCTGTAGACGCAAGTGTTGGGCATGTGCGTCCCACACTCTCGACGTCATCGCCCGCGAAGGCGGGCGATCCAGTATTCCAGAGACGTTAGTGGGATACGGAGGGGCCGCGGCGTACTGGATTCCCCGCCTTCGCGGGGAATGACAGTGGTGGGTAAGGCAGCACTGTCGTGCTCCTCACGAGGCGACGCTAATGCCCGTGCCCATGCTCCGGCAACGTCACCCCGAACACCTTCACCAGATCCTTCACCTGCTCCGGCGACAAATAGCGCGGGTTCATCCCGCGCAGCAGCAGGTACAGCTTCGCCGTCTCCTCCAGTTCCTCGGTCGCGAACACGGCAGCCTCCAGCGTATCGCCGGCAACCACCGGGCCGTGATTGGCGAGCAGCACGGATGAATATTTCCCCGCCAGCCCCTTGATCGCATCCGCCACCGCAGGATCGCCGGGGCGGTAATAGGGCACGAGCGCGGTCGCGCCGCATTTCATCAGATAATAGGCCGTCATCGGCGGCAGCGCGGCGCGCGGGTCGATCTCGGGCAGCATCGACAGCGCGACAGAATGCGTCGAGTGCAGGTGCACGATCGCGCGTGCACTGCCGCGGGTGTCGTAGAGCGCGGTGTGCAGCGGAACTTCCTTGGTCGGCGCATCGCCCGAGATCGGCCGGCCCTGGCTATCCAGCCGCGACAGCCGCGCCGGGTCGAGGAAGCCGAGCGAGGCATTGGTCGGCGTCACCAGCCAGCCGCCATCGTCAAGCTTGACGCTGATATTGCCGGACGAGCCCGGCGTCAGTCCGCGCTCGAACAGGGACCGTCCGAAGCGACAGATATCCTCACGCAGCCTTGTCTCGTTGCTCATGGCGGTCATGACCGCTTGTCTCACGCTTTGGCAGCGCGGCCAAGCCGTGTTATCGGTTCGCCGAGCCGCCGCAAGGGCCGGCTATCCGGGAAACGTTTCGCAAGGGTCAGTTGCATGTCCGCCTCCACGTCACAAAATCAGCGTATCGCCGTCATCGGGCTCGGCTCGATGGGATTTGGCATGGCGACCTCGCTGAAGCGCGCCGGCCACGCCGTCACCGGCTGCGACGTCTCGGCCGATGCGGTGGCGCGCTTCGTGAAGGACGGCGGCGCGGGCGCCGGGACGCCGGCCGAGGCGGCCAAGGACGCCGATATCGTCGTCAGCGTCGTCGTCAATGCAGCGCAGACCGAGACGATCCTGTTCGGCAAGGACGGCGTCGCCGAAACCATGCCCAAGGACGGCGTCTTCCTGTCGTCGGCCACCATGGATCCCGACGTCGCGCGGCGCCTGGCCAAGCAACTCGAGGCGACCGGCCGGCATTATCTGGATGCGCCGATCTCCGGCGGAGCGCAGCGCGCCGCGCAAGGCGAACTGACGATCCTCGCCTCCGGCAGCCCGGCTGCCTTCGCAAAGGCGCGGCCGGCGCTCGACGCCATGGCCGCAAAGCTCTACGAGCTTGGCGATGCCGCCGGGCAGGGCGCCGCCTTCAAGATGATCAACCAGTTGCTGGCCGGCGTGCACATCGCCGCCGCCAGCGAAGCGATGGCCTTCGCGGCAAAGCAGGGCCTCGACATCCGCAAGGTCTATGAGGTGATCACGGCCTCTGCCGGCAATTCCTGGATGTTCGAGAACCGCATGCCGCATGTGCTCGACGGCGACTATACGCCGCGCAGCGCGGTCGAGATCTTCGTCAAGGACCTCGGCATCATCCAGGACATGGCGCGCAGCGCCAGATTCCCGGTGCCAGTCTCCGCGGCCGCGCTCCAGATGTTCTTGATGACGGCTGCCGCCGGCATGGGCCGCGATGACGACGCCTCGGTCGCGCGCATGTATGCGCAGGTCACCGGCGTGAAGCTTCCCGGCGACAAGTAAGGACAAGAGGATTCCAATGCCCCGTTTCGCCGCCAATCTCTCGATGATGTTCACCGAGGTGCCGTTCCTCGATCGCTTCGATGCTGCCGCGCAAGCCGGCTTCACCGCCGTCGAGTTTCTCTTTCCCTACGAGCATCCGGCCGAGGCGGTCGGCGAGCGGCTCAAGCGCAACGGCCTCACCCAGGCGCTGTTCAACCTGCCGCCCGGCGACTGGAATGCGGGCGAGAAGGGTTTTGCCGCGCTCCCGGCCCGCTTCGCCGATCTCAAGGCGAGCCTCGAGACCGCGCTGCCTTACGCCAAGGCCACCGGCGTCAAGCGCCTGCACCTGATGGCCGGCCTTGCCAACCGCGGCGAGCGCGTCGCGATCGAGGCGTTCTACAAGTCGGTGGCGTGGGCGGCGGAGTTCTTTGCACCGCACGGCATCGACATCGTGCTCGAGCCGATCAATGCCCGCAACGTGCCCGGCTACTTCCTCAACGATTTCGGCTTCGCGCGCGACCTGATCCAGGAGTTGCGGCTTCCGAACCTGAAGCTCCAGTTCGACATCTATCACTGCCAGATCATCCATGGCGACGTCACCATGCGGCTGCGCGAGATGATGCCGATCATCGGCCACATCCAGATCGCCAGCATCCCCTCGCGCAACGAGCCCGATGGCGAGGAGCTGAACTATCCCTTCCTGTTCGAAGAGCTCGACCGGCTCGGCTATGCCGGCTTCGTCGGCTGCGAATACAATCCGCGCGGCAAGACCATCGACGGCCTTGCCTGGTTCAAGCCCTATGCGGGAGTGAAGCCGTGACTCTTGCACTGGGTTGCATCGCTGACGACTACACCGGCGCCTCCGATCTTGCCAACACGCTGACGCGTGCGGGCCTGCGCACCGTGCAGACCATCGGCATACCTGCCGATGATCTGGCGCTGCCCGAGGTCGACGCTGTCGTCGTGTCCTTGAAGAGCCGCTCGATCGAAGCAGGCATCGCTGTATCGCGCTCGCGCGCGGCGGAGACATGGCTGCGCGGCCGCGGCGCGCGCCATGTGCTGTTCAAGATCTGCTCGACCTTCGATTCCACCGACGCCGGAAATATCGGTCCGGTGATGGACGCGTTGCGCGACGATTGTGGCGAGGGCATCGTTCTGGTGACGCCGGCCTTCCCGGAGACCGGCCGCACCGTCTACCAGGGCAACCTGTTCGTCGGCGCGGTGCCGCTGAACGAGAGCCCGCTCAAGGACCATCCGCTCAACCCGATGCACGATTCCAGCCTGGTGCGCGTGCTGGCGCGCCAGAGCAGGACACAAATCGGCCTCGTCGATCTCGCCACCGTCACGCGCGGCGCGGATGCCGTACGGGCACGGCTGGCCGAACTCGCGGGCAAGGGCATTGGCGCTGCGATCATCGACGCCGTCTTCGATCGCGATCTCGAAACCATCGGCCTCGTGGCCGCCGAACATCGGCTGTCGGTCGGCGCCTCCGGCATCGGCCTTGGACTGGCGCGGGCGCTGGTGTCGACCGGCAAGGTCAAGTCGAATGCGGCAGGCAGCGAATCCGGAGCTGCCGTTGGTGGACCGGCGGCGTGTCTTGCCGGCAGCTGCTCGCAGGCCACGCTCAAGCAGATCGCCAGCGCTGAACAGGTCATGCCGGTGTTTCATCTCGATCCGGACCGTATTCTTACGGGAGCGGACGAAGCACAGCGTGCGCTGGACTGGGCAAGGCCGCGACTGGCCGAGGGTCCGGTGCTGATCGCATCGAGCTCGACACCGGATCAGGTCTCAGCGCTTCAGGCACGTCACGGCCGTGACGCGGCCGGACATGCCATCGAGCAGGCGATGGCCGACATCGCCGAAAGCCTCGTGAAATCAGGCGTGCGACGATTGGTCGTTGCCGGCGGCGAGACGTCCGGCGCCGTGGTCGATCGGTTGAAGATTCCCGGATTTCTCGTCGGGGTGGAGATCGCTGCGGGCGTTCCGGTGCTGCGCGCGGTCGGCGCCGGGGGCGACATGCTGCTCGCGCTGAAGTCCGGCAATTTCGGCGGCCCGGAGTTTTTCTCCGATGCGCTTAGGCTCATGCGCTGAGCGCAGAGCGTTCTTAGCTGCCTGTTCATCTCTTTCAGGCTCCGTACTCGTACGGAGTCGTAGTTAACATCTGCTCAGTCGCTCTGTTGTCTGATGTCGGCGTCGCTCCCTTTGGTTGATTCTTTTCACCTCCCGGACGCGCGCCCGCGCCAGCATAAAGAGACCCGACTATGTTCGCCAAGATTTCCATCCGCGCCAAGATCATCAGTGTCGTGGCGTTCCTGCTGGTCGCGATGACCGGCATGGGCCTGCTCGCGGTCATGAAGATGCGGTCGATGAACGCGAACACCACCGACATCACCACGAGCTGGATGCCCAGCGTGCGGGTGCTCGGCGAGATCCGGGCCAGCGTCATCACCTACCGCAACGTGGTACGCCAGCACATGCTGTCCGAGACCCTTGAGGAGAAGCTGGCCAACGAAAAGACGGCCAGCACCGTCATCGAGGCGCTCGCCAAGTCCCGCAAGGCCTACGAGCCGATGGTCACCTCTCCCGAGGAGCGGAAGCTGTACAACGAATGGGCCAAGCTTTGGGACGACTATAAGAAGGGCACCGAAGAGGTTTTCGCGTTGTCGCGCAAGGAGGCCGGCAAGGTCCCGCACGAAGCGCAGGAGCTGAACACCAAGACCGTCAACAAGATCGGTCTTGCGTCGGATGAGGTCCTGACCAGGGACATCGAGCTCAACACCAAGGGCGGCGACCAGGCGGCTCAGGATGCAGCCGACAGCTACCTCTTCGCCTTCATGCTCGTTTCGATCATTCTTGGTGTGGCGGTCGTGGTCGGAATCGGCGTCGGCTTCTATCTCGTCCACGACGTCTCCAGCGGCATCGCCTCGATCGTCGAGCCGATGCAGGCGCTGGGCAAGGGCGACCTCTCCGCCGAAGTCCCGCATCGCGGCGAGAAGACCGAGATCGGTGCCATGGCCGACGTGCTCCAGGTCTTCAAGGAAGCGCTGATTGCCAAGAAGGCCGCCGACGAAGCCGCAGCGGCCGACGCCGAAGCCAAGATCGAGCGCGGCCGCCGCGTCGACAACATCACCCACGAATTCGAAACGATGATCGGCGAGATCGTCCAGACCGTGTCATCGGCCTCGACCCAGCTCGAAGCTTCCGCCTCGACGCTGACCTCGACCGCCGACCGCTCCCAGCGGCTCGCGACCACCGTTGCCGGAGCTTCGGAAGAAGCCTCGACCAACGTGC
The DNA here is from genome assembly GCF_000472645.1 of Bradyrhizobium sp. WSM2254. Classification (NCBI taxonomy): domain Bacteria; kingdom Pseudomonadati; phylum Pseudomonadota; class Alphaproteobacteria; order Hyphomicrobiales; family Nitrobacteraceae; genus Bradyrhizobium; species Bradyrhizobium sp. WSM2254. The sequence goes on from NZ_AXAB01000014.1 coordinate 88,111, forward strand.
AGTCGGTGGCTTCGGCGACCGAGGAGATGGCCTCCTCGGTCGGCGAGATCAGCCGTCAGGTGCAGGAATCGGCGCGGATGGCCGGCGACGCCGTCGGCCAGGCCCGTGCCACCACCGAGCGCGTCAGCGAGCTCTCCAAGGCGGCTTCCCGCATCGGCGACGTCGTCGAGCTGATCAACACCATCGCCGGCCAGACCAACCTGCTGGCGCTGAACGCCACCATCGAGGCGGCGCGCGCGGGCGAAGCCGGCCGCGGCTTCGCCGTGGTCGCCTCCGAGGTGAAGGCGCTCGCCGAGCAGACTGCGAAGGCGACCGGCGAAATCGGCCAGCAGATTTCCGGCATCCAGGCGGCGACCAACGATTCGGTCGGAGCGATCAAGGAAATCTCCTCGACCATCGAGCGTCTGTCGGAGATCTCGTCGGCAATCGCGGCGGCCGTGGAAGAGCAGGGCGCGGCGACCCAGGAGATCGCCCGCAACGTGCAGCAGGCGGCGCAGGGCACCCAGCAGGTCTCCTCCAACATCGCCGACGTTCAGCGCGGTGCGACCGAGACCGGCACCGCCTCCTCGCAGGTGCTGTCGGCCGCGCAGATGCTGTCGAACGACTCGAGCCGGCTCAAGACCGAGGTCGGCAAGTTCCTGACCAACGTTCGCGCCGCGTAAGTCAAGTTACAGCTAACTCCGTCATCCCCGCGCAACGGCGAAGCCGTTGTCGCTGGAGGTGTGATCCCTGGTGCGCACTTGCGCACCAGGGTGAGCCTCGAAGGATGAGCGGCCCCGATGCAGCCGGGCCGTCGCCCTTCGAGGGCCGCTGAAGAAGCGGCCACCTCAGGGTGACGGTGACGCAGGTTATGCGGCGTCCTTCGTTCATCTTCGCATAGCTGCGATGCTTATTCCGCAGCGCGGTAGCACGGAAGTGAAGAGCACGCTGTCGCTTGGCATTGGCGCTGTCGGCGGTGCTCGGGTAAACGGGAAAGAGGATCCCCGTCGGGGCGGATTCCGTATCCCTGCTTGACCTGGAATTGCCTGGCGCATGATTGCTCTGGTCCGTATTGCCCTGAGCCGACCCTATACGTTTGTCGTGCTCGCGCTCCTGCTCCTGATCATCGGACCGCTGGCAGCGCTGCGGACGCCGACCGACATCTTCCCCGACATCCGCATTCCCGTGATCGGCGTGGTCTGGCAGTACACCGGCCTGCCGCCCGACCAGATGTCCGGCCGCATCACGACGCCGTTCCAGCGCGCACTGACGACGACGGTCAACGACATCGAGCACATCACGGCCAATTCCTATAACGGCTTTGGCATCATCAAGATCTTCTTCCAGCCGAACGTCGACATCCGCACCGCCAACGCGCAGGTCACGGCGATCTCGCAGACGTTGCTCAAGCAGATGCCGCCGGGCGCGACGCCGCCCTTGATCCTGAACTACTCGGCCTCGACCGTGCCGATCATCCAGGTGGCGCTGTCGGGCGACGGGCTGACCGAGCAGAACCTCGCCGACATCGGCATCAACCAGCTCCGCACGCCGCTGGTCACGGTGCCGGGGGCCGCGATCCCGTATCCGTTCGGCGGCAAGCAGCGCCAGGTCCAGATCGATCTCGACCCGACCGCGCTCCAGGCCCGCGGCCTGTCCGGCCAGGACGTCGCCAATGCGCTGGCCGCGCAGAACCTGATCACGCCGGTCGGCACCCAGAAGATCGGCACCTTCGAGTACAACATCCAGCTCAACAACTCGCCGCTGAAGATCGACGAGCTCGGCAATCTGCCGATCAAGACCGTCAACGGCGCGATGGTCTATGTGCGCGATGTCGCGACCGTCCGCGACGGCAATCCGCCGCAGACCAACATCGTCCATGTCGACGGCAACCGCTCCGTGCTGATGATGGTGCTGAAGGCGGGCGCGACCTCGACGCTCGATATCATCGCCGGCATCAAGCAGAAGGTGATCGAGGTCAAGGACCAGCTCCCGGACGCGCTCAAGATCGGCTTTATCGGCGACCAGTCGGTGTTCGTTCGCGGCGCGATTCAAGGCGTCGCCTTCGAGGGCGTGATCGCGGCGCTGCTCACCAGCGTCATGATCCTGCTGTTCCTCGGCAGCTGGCGCTCGACCATCATCATCGCGGTCTCGATCCCGCTGTCGGTGCTGGGCGCCATCATCATGCTGTCGGCGATCGGGGAGACGCTGAACATCATGACGCTCGGCGGTCTCGCGCTCGCCGTCGGCATCCTCGTCGACGACGCCACCGTGACCATCGAGAACATCAACTACCATCTGGAGCAGGGCAAGCCGGTCGAGCAGTCGATCCTCGACGGCGCCAACCAGATCGTCACGCCGGCCTTCGTCTCGCTGCTCTGCATCTGTATCGTGTTCGTGCCGATGTTCTTCCTCACCGGTGTCGCGCGCTTTCTGTTCGTGCCGATGGCCGAAGCCGTGATGTTCGCCATGATCTGGTCGTTCATCCTGTCGCGCACGCTGGTGCCGACCATGGCGAACTACCTCTTGCAGGCCCATGTCCATCACGAGGGCGAACCGCCGAAGTCGCGCAATCCGCTGGTCTGGTTCCAGCGGGGCTTCGAGGCGCGGTTCGAGCGCATCCGCAGCTTCTATCGCGGCCTGCTCGGCATGGCGCTGGCGCATCGCGCGGTGTTCGTGATCGGCTTCCTCTGCGTCGTCGGTGCGTCTTTTGCGCTGGTGCCGTTTCTCGGGCGCAACTTCTTCCCCGCGGTCGATGCCGGCAACATCCTGATGCACGTCCGAACCCAGGTCGGCACCCGCGTCGAGGAGACCGCGAACCAGCTCGCCGATGTCCAGAAGGCGATCCGCAAGCTGATCCCGGGCGAGATCGAGACCCTGACCGACAACATCGGCATGCCGATCTCCGGCATCAACATGACCTACAACAACACCGGCGTCATCGGTCCGCAGGACGGCGACATCCAGATCAAGCTCAGGGAAGGCCACAAGCCGACCGAAGAGCATGTGCGCGTGTTGCGCGAGCAGCTGCCGCGGCTGTTTCCCGGCGTCAGCTTCGCATTCCTGCCGGCCGATATCGTCAGCCAGATCCTGAACTTCGGCGCGCCCGCGCCGATCGACCTTCAAATTCGCGGCGCCAATGTCAGCGCCAACTTCGCTTACGCCAACAATCTGCTGGCCAAGGTCCGCAAGATCCCCGGCGTTGCCGATGCGCGCATCCAGCAATCGCCGAACAACCCGACCTTCAATATCGATGTCGACCGCACCCGTGCGCAATATGTCGGCCTGACCGAGCGCGACGTCACCAACAGTCTCGTGGTGAACCTCGCCGGTTCCTCACAGGTGGCGCCGACCTACTACCTCAATCCGGACAACGGCGTGTCCTACTCGATCGTGATGCAGACGCCGCAATACCAGATCGACTCGCTCAGCGCGCTGCAGACGCTGCCGATCACCGCCGCCGCCAATTCGCAGTCGCCGATCCTAGGCGGCATCGCCGACATCAAGCGCTCGACGTCGAGCGCGGTGGTGTCGCAATACGACATCCAGTCGATGGTGCAGATTTTTGCGACGACCTCGGGCCGCGATCTCGGCGCGGTTGCCGCCGACATCCGCCGGGTGATCGCCGACACCGCGAAGGAGGTGCCGAAGGGATCTTCCGTCGTGCTGCTCGGACAGGTGCAGACCATGAACAGCGCCTTCACCGGCCTGCTGTTCGGCCTGCTCGGCGCCGTCGTGCTGATCTACTTCCTGATCGTCGTGAACTTCCAGTCCTGGTCCGACCCGTTCGTGATCATCACGGCGCTGCCGGCCGCGCTCGCCGGCATCGTCTGGATGCTGTTCATGACGGAGACGACACTGTCGGTCCCGGCGCTCACCGGCGCGATCATGTGCATGGGCGTTGCCACCGCCAACAGCGTGCTCGTGATCTCCTTTGCGCGCGAGCGCTACGAGGAGCTCGGCGATCCCGTTGCGGCCGCGCTCGAAGCCGGCTTCGTCCGGTTCCGTCCCGTCCTGATGACCGCGCTCGCCATGATCATCGGCATGGCGCCGATGGCCCTGGGGCTCGGCGAGGGCGGTGAGCAGAATGCGCCGCTCGGCCGCGCCGTGATCGGCGGACTGATCTTTGCAACCTTTGCCACGCTGATGTTTGTTCCCGTGGTGTTCAGTATGGTACACAAGAAACAAGGCGCCAAAGCCGCCGCCCCTTTGGAGACTCCGCATGTCGCCCACTGAATCCCGCTCGCCGGTGTCGCACCGGAAACTGGGCATCTTCGGCGTGGTGGCGCTGATTGCGGCAGGCCTGGTCGTCGGCACCGGCATCCGCGCGCGCGAGGAGCAGGGCTCCAGGTTGAAGGAATGGACCGATGATCAGGCCGTTCCCAGCGTCGCCGTGACCCAGCCCAACGCCAAGGTGCTCAACGCCACCCTCGATCTGCCGGGCCGACTGGAAGCCTACTACCGTGCCCCGATCTTCGCGCGCGTGTCGGGTTACCTGAAGAGCTGGAGTGCCGACATCGGCGCTCGCGTCAAGGCCGGGCAGGTGATTGCCGAGATCGAGGCGCCCGACCTCGACCAGCAGCTCTTGCAGGCCCGTGCCGACCTCGCCAGCCAGCAGGCCAGCGCAAGGCTGTCGGAGGCCACGCTGAACCGCCGCAAGACGCTGGTCGCCTCCAATTTCGTCTCCGCGCAGGAAATCGATGAGCGCACCGCCGATCTTTCCAACAAGAACGCCGCGGTGCATTCGGGGCAGGCCAATGTCGAGCGGCTGGAAGCGCTCGCCGGCTACAAGAAGATCACCGTGCCGTTCGACGGCGTGGTCACGGCGCGCGATACCGACGTCGGTGCGCTGATCAATGCCGGCGGCGGCTCGGGCCCGGCGATGTTCGTGGTCTCGGACATCACCAAGCTGCGCGTCTATGTCAACGTGCCCCAGAATTACGTGCCAGCGATCAAGATCGGCGCCAAGGCCACCATCGCGCTGCCGGAGTATCCGAACCGGACCTTCCAGGCGACGGTGGAGGCCTCCTCGCAGGCCGTCGACGTCGCCTCGGGTACCACGCGCATGCAGCTTGGCCTGGACAATTCCTCAGGCGAGCTGATGCCCGGCGGCTATGCCAGCGTGAAGCTGAGCCTGCAGCGCGACTCCGCGCCGCTCAGCATTCCCGCCAGCGCGCTGATCTTCAACGGCAGCGGCCTGCGTGTCGCGACCGTCGGTGCGGACGACAAGGTGCTGTTCAAGACCGTGACCATCGCCCGCGATCTCGGCCGCGAGATCGAGCTCGCCTCAGGCATCGCAGCCGATGACCGCGTCATCACCGCCCCGCCGGACGGCCTGTCCGACGGCGATCAGGTCCGCGTCGTCGGTGCCGGCGCCAAGGGCAAGCCGGCCACCGCCTCGGAAAAGCAGGCGCCGAAGGGCTGAGGCGGCCCTGTAGGGTGGGCAAAGCGAAGCGTGCCCACCACGGCTAGTGATCGCAGAGAGAATGGTGGGCACGGCGCAAGAGCGCCTTTGCCCACCCTACGAAAGCTAAGCCATCCGCCACTGCGGTACGCCATCGTCGGCCATCGCGATCTCGCCAAGCGAGCCGACCGGCGTCCTGTCCATGTCGAGCAGATGCGCCAGCGTTGCCGTATCGCCCGCCGGTATCCGCGCCAGCGTGCGGCGGTCATCTTCCGTGCGCAGCATGACGACACCGTGCTCGACGTCGCCGCCGCGGCCATAGAGCACCGTAAAGCTCTCGACCTTGCCCTTGCCTGAGGCTTCCGCGACGAAGTCCGGCACCGCGCGCTTGTTGCGGTCGGCCTCGGCCTGCACGCTCGTCTCCTGCGCCAGCGCCGCGCGCGGAGGCGCCTTCGAAACCACCAGCGCATGATGCTTGGTGACGAAGCCGCCCTGGCCGTAGAGCAGGCCGAGCCTGGCGCCATCGCGCAGGCGCCGCACCATCGCGCAGGCCGCATGCGTCATGTAGGTGTTGAGCGGCGCGCCGAAGAAGGTGAGGCCGCCGGTCACGGTCGGCTGCACGTCGGCGGAAAGGCCCAGTGTCCGCCGCGCCATCTTGGGCACGCAGGGGAAGCAGCTATAGAGCTCGATCGCGTCGAAGTTTTTGCCGTCGCCGCCTGCGAGGTCCATCACGGCTTTCAACACCGCATTCTGCGGATGGCTCTCGTAGAACTGATCGCGCAGGAGATAGTCGCGCGGCTCTTCCGCCGAGGCGCCGCCGAGCGGATAGACCAGTCTGTCCTCGGCGATGCCGGCCGCGCGCGCCTTGGCAAGGCTGGTGAGCAGCAGTGCGCCGCCCATATTGACGCTGGGGTTGGCCACCATGAGCTTGTTGTAGGGCCAGGCGATGAGACGGTTGTCCGCGGTGGGCGTCGTGATCTCGTCCGGCGTATGGCGTCGCTTCAGCCAGGCGTTTGGATTTTGCGCGGCGGCTTCGGAATAGCGCGACCACAATGTCCCCGACTCCGCCATCGCCTCGCGCGGCGTCTGGCCCCAATGCGCGGAGGAGGCCGCCTCGTAGAACGGATAGACGGTGACGGGCCGGAACACGCCGAGCTTCACGGCCAAAGGCTTCTGGAACGCCGCGCCGCGTTTCGGCTCCTCGACATCATGCGCGAACGGCGTCCATGGCAGCTTTGCGCCTGCGCGCTCGGCCTTGGTCGCCGTCGACTGCGCTTCGGCGCCGCAGACCGCGGCGACGCTGCATTCCCCGCGCGCGATGCGCTTTGCCGCCTCGTGGATGTAGCGGATCGGACTCTCGCCGCCGACCGGGCCGTAATAGCAATGCGAAGGTGTGACGCCGAGCCGCTGCGCCAGCAGCTTCTCCGGATCGCGGTAGCGCCAGCTCAGGAAGTTGACGATGTCGAGCGATTGCACTTCGCCGAGCAGCTTTGCCCCGGCATCCTGCTCGGCACGCCGTAGCGCCTGTTCCAGTAGATCGAGCGGCTCGAGGCCAGCGGTGATCTCCTTGGGACGGTCGACGATCTCGCCGATGCCGACGATGACGGGGATGCGGTCTTCGGGGGTATTGGTATTGTCGGTCATGGCCTCAATTCACGATATCAGTTGCTTCGTCATTGCGAGCGAAGCGAAGCAATCCAGAATCTTTCCGCGGCGGCAGTCTGGATTGCTTCGCTACGCTCGCAATGACGATGTGGATGTTACTCCGCCACCAGCGCATTCAAGTGCTCGACGGCCTCGGCAAACTCTTCCTTGAACTCCTGCACCACGGCGCCCGCCGATTTCACGCTGTCGATCAGGCCGACGCCCTGACCGACAAAGTAGCTGACGAGATCGCGCGCCTTGGCGTTGCCGGCCGCCGCCGCGCGGTCGATCGCGTTGAAGGCGTCGCGGCTGACGATGCTTTGCAGCGGCATCGGCAGCGCACCGGGGCTTTCCGGCGCGCGGTCCCAGGCATCCGTCCAGACCGAGCGAAGCTGCCGCGCCGGCTTGCCGGTGCGTCCCTTCGACCGCACCGCGTCACGCGAGGACGCGGCGATCATCTTTTCGCGGAAGATTTCCGTGGTCTCGGCCTCGACGGTTGCGAGCCACACCGAGCCGGTCCAGGCGCCGGCTGCGCCCATCGCCATGCAGGCCGCCATCTGCCGTCCCGTCATGATGCCGCCGGCCGCCAGCACCGGCACGTCGCGGATCGGCTTGATCGCCTTGATCACCTCCGGCACCAGCACCATGGTCGATACCTCGCCGCAATGGCCGCCGGCCTCGGTGCCCTGGACCACGAGGATGTCGACGCCGGCCGCGACCTGGCGCAGCGCGTGCTCCTTGGCGCCGACGAGAGCTGCGACCGGCACGCCGTGCTTCTTGCCCATCTCGATCATCGCTTTCGGCGGCACGCCGAGCGCGTTGGCGATCAGCCGGATCGGATGATTGAACGAGACCTCGAGCAGCTGAAGCGCCGTCTTCCCGTCGAACGGCTGCGGCTGGTTGTCGGCCACGTCAGTGGTCGTCAGCTCGATGTCGTACTTCTTCAGGAGGTCGCGCGTGTAGTTGCGATGCTCTTGCGGCACGCGCGCTTCCAGGCTCTTCCAGGTGACGTCCTTCTCGCCCGCAGTCGAGATGTTTTCGGGGATCAGCACGTCGATGCCGTAAGGCTTGCCGTCGACGTGGTCGTCGATCCATTTCAGCTCGCGTTCGAGCGTATCAGGCGTGTGCACAGTGGCACCTAACACGCCGAAGCCGCCGGCGCGGCTGACGGCGGCGACGACGTCGCGGCAATGGCTGAAGGCGAGCAGCGGGAACTCGATGCCCAGCATGTCGCAGATCGGCGATTTCATGGCTCTCTCCCGGCGGCGGCCGTCGCGCTGCTGTTGTTGCCTTGCGTTCTTGTTGTCCTTGGCGAAGGCCGTGCGACGCTAACCCATCGTCGCCGGCGATGCCAAGCCGGATTTCGCCGCGCATCTTGTGTATAGGCGCCACGCCGCGCGAGGAGCCATTCCGTCGCGCAAAATAAGCAGAGCTGCGGCCGCGAAGGAGCCTCTTGCGCTTTGGCCGGCCTGAGAGAATGCTGGCGCACAACAACAGAAAACAACGAGGGAGCGCCAACCAATGTCGCCAGCGCAATCGAGTCCGGCCCAGGCCAGTGAAGCCTACGACGTGGTCGTCGTCGGCGCCGGCTTTGCCGGCATGTACATGCTGCATCGGCTGCGCGGGCTGGGCTTCTCGGCGCGCGTTTACGAGCAGGGCGGCGGGGTCGGCGGCACCTGGTACTGGAATCGCTATCCGGGCGCGCGCTGCGATGTCGAGAGCATGCAATATTCCTATTCGTTCTCGGAGGAGCTCCAGCAGGAATGGGACTGGAGCGAGCGCTACGCGCCGCAAGCTGAGATCCTGAAATACGCCAACCATGTCGCGGATCGTTTTGATCTGCGCCGCGACATCCAGTTCGACACGCGCGTCGAGCGCGCCGTCTTCGATGAGCAGGCCAACAGCTGGTCGGTGACGATTTCCGACGGAAAGACGGTCGAAGCGAAGTTTGTCGTGCTCGCCACCGGCTGCCTGTCCAACGCGCGCAAGCCCGACATCCAGGGTCTCGAAAACTTCAAGGGTCCCGTCTACCACACCGGCAACTGGCCGCACGAACCCGTGGATTTCGCCGGCTTGCGCGTCGGCCTCATCGGCACCGGTTCATCCGGCATCCAGTCGGCCCCCATCATTGCCGAGCAGGCAGGGCATCTCACCATCTTCCAGCGCACTGCGAATTTCTCGATTCCCGCCCGCAACGCCGCGTTGACCGACGAGGAACGCAATGCGTTCCGGAAGAACTATCCGGAGATCCGCCGCTTCGCCCGCGAGATCGCGCGTAACGGCATCTATGCCGAGCAGCCCGATCGCGGCGCCCTCGACGACAGTGAGGCTGCCAGGCGCGCGACATACAAGGCGCGTTGGGATCGTGGCGGGCTCACCTTCATGTACGCCTACAACAATCTCGGCCTGGATCTGGCCGCGAATGACACCGCCGCCAACTACGTGCGCGGCAAGATCACCGAGATCGTCAAGGACGCCACGACCGCGAGATTGCTCCAGCCGAACAGCCATCCGATCGGCACCAAGCGCATCTGCATCGACACGGACTACTTCGCGACCTTCAACCGGCCGAACGTCTCGCTGGTCGATATCAAGGCCAATCCGATCGAGGAGATCACCGCGAACGCGGTCCGTGTCGCTGGGACGGATCATGAGGTCGATGCGCTGGTGCTCGCGACCGGCTTCGACGCCATGACCGGATCGGTCGCCCGGATCGACATTCGCGGTCGCGGCGGGCGGACGCTGACCCAGAAATGGGCCGAGGGCCCCAAGACCTATCTCGGCCTGATGAGCGCAGGCTTTCCTAATCTCTTCATCATCACCGGGCCCGGCAGCCCGTCGGTGCTGTCGAACATGATCGTCTCGATCGAGCAGCATGTCGACTGGATCGCCGACTGCCTCGTCCACATGCGCCAGCAAGGCCTTGCCACGATGGAGGCGGGGGGAGAAGCGGAGGACAGGTGGGTCGCGCACGTCAACGAAGTTGCCCATGGCACGCTCTATCCGCAGGCCAATTCCTGGTACATGGGCGCCAACATCCCCGGCAAGCCGCGCATCTTCATGCCCTATATCGGCGGCGTCGGAGTCTATCGGCGGATCTGCGACGAGGTCGCGGCGAAGGGGTATGAGGGGTTTTTGCTAGGGCGTGCGGAGCAGGGGCTGACTGCGGCCGCGTCCTGAGCCTGGCACTTTCCGATCGTCATTCCGGGGCGTCGCGGAGCGACGAGGCCGGAATCCATTTCTCCGGGCATTCCCGGGGCCTGATGGATTCGGGCTTGCCCTCCGGGCGCCCCGGAATGACGGCGGGGAAGTGGCTTGCCATGACGAAACGTAGAGTTGCCCCGTCCGGCAATGCATTTCTGCACCCTTGCCATCGGCCGTTCGCGGGCTAATTAATGCAGACGCATCTTTCCGCCGGAGCCCCCGCATGACCGACGCCCCCGCCTACGTGCCGCCCAAAGTCTGGACCTGGAACAGGGAGAATGGCGGGCAGTTCGCCAGCATCAACCGCCCTATCGCCGGCCCCACCCACGACAAGGAGCTGCCGGTCGGCCGCCATCCGCTCCAGCTCTATTCGCTGGCGACGCCGAACGGGGTGAAGGTCACGGTGATGCTGGAGGAGCTTCTGGCGCTCGGCCACAAGGGGGCCGAATACGACGCCTGGCTGATCAGGATCGGCAATGGCGACCAGTTCGGCAGCGGCTTCGTCGACATCAACCCGAACTCGAAGATCCCGGCGCTGATGGACCGCTCCGGCCCTGAGCCTGTCAGGGTGTTCGAGTCCGGCTCGATCCTGTTCTATCTCGCCGAGAAGTTCGGCGCCTTCCTGCCGAAGGACGTCAAGACCCGCACCGAAGCGATGTCCTGGCTGTTCTGGCAGATGGGCAGCGCGCCGTATCTCGGCGGCGGCTTCGGCCATTTCTACGCCTACGCGCCGACCAAGATCGAATACGCCATCGACCGTTTCGCGATGGAGACCAAGCGCCAGCTCGACGTGCTCGACCGGCGCCTCGCCGACAACGAATATCTCGCTGGCAACGAATACACCATCGCCGACATCGCGGTGTGGCCCTGGTACGGTGCGCTCGCCAAGGGGCTGGTCTACGGCGCCGGCGAATTCCTCTCGGTGCAGGACTACAAGAACGTGCAGCGCTGGACCGACGAGATCGCCAGGCGTCCGGCCGTGAAGCGCGGCCGCATGGTCAACCGTGTCTCCGGCGATCCCGCCAGCCAGCTCCACGAGCGCCACGACGCCGGCGATTTCGAAACCAAGACGCAGGACAAGCTCGAGCCGGCGACGTAGGTGCGTAGGGTGGATCAGCCGAAGGCGTAATCCACCATCTCGTTGCAAGAATTCGGCGGATTACGCTTGCGCTAATCCGCCCTACGATTTCTTCGCTCCCTCCGCCGCCGGAAACACCACGCGGTCGTCGGTGCGGCAGTAGCGGTCGGCGAACATGCGGCCGATCGGGTGGTAGCGGTCCATGTGCACCCGCATCGCCTTGTCGTCCCAGAGTTCGTCGCGGATGTGGAAGTGGATGCCTTCGCCCATGATCAGCCGGCGATCGTCGTTGACGTCGATCAGTTTCCAGAGCTTGCACTCCATCGCCCAGGGCGTGTCGGCGAGCCGCGGCACCGCGATCCTCGTCGAGGGGGCGAGCTTCAGGCCGAGATAATCGGGCTCGCCGGTGTCGGGCGGAAAGTCGCCGCTGGACTCATGCATCGCCCGCGCCAGCGGCTCGTCGGCGATGTTGACCACGAATTCACCGGTTCGCTGAATGTTGAGGAACGTGTCCTTGTCCTGTCCGTTCGGCTTGCGGTTCGCCGCGAACATGCAGAGCGGCGGATCCTCGCAGAAGGCGTTGAAGAAGCTGAACGGTGCGGCGTTGACCACGCCGGTCGGTCCGATCGAGGTCACCCACGCGATCGGCCGAGGCAGGATGAAGGACGTCAGCACCTTGTAGCGCTCGCGTGGCGTGAGGTCGCTGGCGGCGTAGTCCATGAGGGCTCCTGGACGGAAGGCTCGCTTTCTACACCTCGCCCCGCTTCCGGGGAGAGGTCGAATTCGATCGTAGATCGAATTCGGGTGAGGGGGAGTCTTCGCGAGTCCAGCTGTCACCGTCCGTGCGGAGGCTCCCCCTCATCCCGACCTTCTCCCCGCAAGCGGGGAGAAGGAGAAGAGAACATCACGCCATGCTCAGCTCGTGCCGGCCGACGACCATCCAGTGCACCTCGTCCGGACCGTCGGCAAAGCGCAGGTGGCGCACGTCCTGGTACATCTCGGCGAGCGGGGTCCAGTGCGAGATGCCGGTGGCGCCGTGCATCTGGATGGCCTGGTCGATGATCTTGCAGGCGCGCTCGGGCACCATGGCCTTGACCATGGAGACCCAGACGCGGGCTTCCTTGTTGCCGAGCACGTCCATGGCCTTCGCCGCCTTCAGCACCATCAGCCGCATCGCCTCGATCTCGCAGCGCGCCTGCGCGATGATCTGCATGTTGCCGCCGAGATGAGCGATCTTCTTGCCGAAGGCTTCGCGGGTGAGGCCGCGCTGCACCATCAGGTCGAGCGCCTTCTCGGCCTTGCCGATGGTGCGCATGCAATGATGGATGCGCCCCGGTCCGAGGCGGAGCTGCGAGATCTCGAAGCCGCGGCCTTCGCCGAGCAGAATGTTCTCCTTCGGCACGCGCACGTTGTTGAAGCGCATATGCATGTGGCCGCGCGGGGCGTGGTCCTGACCGAACACGTACATGGGCCCGAGCACCTCGACGCCTGGCGTGTCGCGCGGCACCAGGATCTGCGACTGCTGCTTGCTCGGCGCCGCGTCCGGATTGGTCTTCACCATCACGATGAGGATCTTGCAGCGGGGATCGCCGAGGCCGGAGATGTAATATTTCTCGCCGTTGATGACCCATTCGTCGCCGACGAGCTTTGCCGTCGTCGAGATGTTCTTGGCGTCGGAGGAGGCGACGTTCGGCTCGGTCATGACATAGGCGGAGCGGATCTCGCCGTTCAGCAGCGGCTTCAGCCACTTCTCCTTCTGCTCCTTGGTGCCGACGCGCTCCAGCACCTCCATGTTGCCGGTGTCGGGCGCAGAGCAGTTCATGGTCTCGGAGGCCAGTGGGCTCTTGCCGAGCTCGGATGCGATATAGGCATAGTCGAGATTCTTCAGGCCCTGGCCGGTCTCGTCATCGGGCAGGAAGAAGTTCCAGAGGCCTTCCTTCTTGGCCTTGTTCTTGGCGACCTCGAGCACCTCGAGCTGCTTCGGCGTGAAGCTCCAGCGGTCTTCCTTGCTCTCTCCGGCCTTGGCGAACTCGATCGACATCGGCTCGACGGTGTCGCGAATGAACTTCCTGACGTGATCGTACAGCGGCCGGACCTGGTCCGACATCCTGAGGTCGTTGAGCTCGTCGCCGGGGTTGAGGGTGTAGTTGGTGGTGCGGGGAATGTAGGTGTGTTTTGTCATTGTTCCTCCCGGTTCACTGAAGCGTACTGGCCGCAAGAATAGTCGCAGCGCGGCCAAAGCGCGAGCACGCATTTTTCACGCGAGCCATGCCACGCAATGGAATATCGCGAGGGCGTTTGAAATGTTGTTTGAAGGGGCGCGCTGGGCACGCCGCGCCACACTCTCCGCCGTCATCGCCCGCGCAGGCGGGCGATCCAGTATTCCGAGACGGCAGTGATTGAACCGAGAAGTTGCGGCGTACTGGATTCCCCGCCTGCCGCCTACGCTAAAGCTTCGGCGTCCCTGGACCGCAACCTCGGCGAAGCCTTGGCGTAGCCGGGTCGCGGGGAATGACAGCATCATGAGCGATCAGCTCGGCATCCGATGCATCGCGCAGATCTTGTTGCCGTCGAGGTCGCGCAAGTACGCGAGATAAAGCTTGTTCCCCGCGCCCTCGCGGATGCCGGGCGGATTCTCGATCGGCTTTCCGCCGGCGGCGATGCCGGCGGCGTGCCACTTGTCGACCTGCTCAGGCGAGTTGGCGGCAAAGCCGATGGTGCCGCCGTTCGCACAGGTCGCCGGTTCGCCGTTGATCGGCTTCGTCACCGAGAACACGCCGGTCTTGGTGATGTAGAAGATGCGGTGGCCGTCGACCCGTGCAGGCCGCACCTCGAGCGTGCTCAGCAGGCTGTCGTAGAAAGCCTTCGCCTTGTCGAGATCGTTGGTGCCGATCATGATGTGTGAAAACATTTGCCCTGTCCCCTCTGCGCTCACAAAATGAGAAGCCGTAGGGTGGGCAAAGCGCAGCGTGCCCACCACGACCTTCGAAAGTATTTCTGGTGGGCACGGCGCAAGAGCGCCTTTGCCCACCCTACCAGATATCAAAACGCCGTATAGCCGCCGTCGATCACGAACGTGTCCGCGGTGTGATAGGACGAGGCCTTGCTCATCAGATACACGGCGATGCCGCCGAAATCGCTAGCCTCGCCGAAGCGGCGCTGCGGAATGCGCGGCATCACATTGGCGACGAACTTGTCGTTGGCCATGAGCCCTGCGGTCATGTCGCTCTTGATCCAGCCGGGCAGGATGGCGTTTGCGGTGACGCCGTGGCGCGCCAGCTCCACGCCGAGCGCGCGCACCAGCGCGTTGATGGCAGCCTTGGTCGCGGCATAGTGCTCGTTGCGCGCGGTGCCGAAGATCGAGGCGAGGCTCGAGGTCGCCACCAGCCGGCCGAAGGGATCGCCGGCATTGGCGCGGTCGGTCATGTGTCTGGCGGCCGCCTGGAACGCGTGGAACACGCCGTCGAGATTGGTCGCAAACATCGTGCGCCATTCCTCCTCGGTGCGCTCGATGAAGGAGCGTCGGCCGCCGCCGCCGATGCCGGCATTGGCGAAGCAGCCGTCGACCCGGCCGAAGGTGTCGAGCGTGTCCTTCATCGCGGCATCGACCGAGGCCGGATCGGTGACGTCGCACACGCGGCTATCCACCTTGCCGGCAAGGCCCGCCAGGCTCGCGGCAGCGCTGTTGTTCTTGTCAGGATTGCGGCCCCAGATCGACACGTTGCAGCCCTGGCCGGCCAGTGCCTGCGCGATGCCGAGCCCGATGCCGCCATTGCCGCCGGTGATCACGGCGACGCGGCCGGAGAGGTCGAAAAGGTTCATGGCGCGTTTCCCGTTTTGGCAAGACTTCCTGGCATGATGCGCATCAGCCGCTGCGCGCAAGATTGCTTGCCATGCTCTGATCACCATGGACAAGAGCGCGCCAAAAATCAAATATGCGACCCGGCAAAACTAATTCCGGTCTGCGAAACTGACGCAGGCCGCAACTGACGAGGAAACCATGCAGTTCAAACACGTCACACTCGATTTCGATGGTTCGGTTGCGATCCTCAAGCTCGACCATCAGGAGGTGATGAACGCGGTCTCCATGGACATGCTGAGCGGCCTCGCCGACGCGCTCGATGCGATCGAAGAGAAGAAGGACGAGGTGCGCTGCGTCGTGCTGACCGGCGCGGGGCGGGCGTTCTGCACCGGCGCCAATCTTCAGGGCCGCAACAACCAGTCGAAGAAGACCAAGGCCGGCCTGACGCTGGAGATCGGCTTTCACCCGTTCCTGCGCCGCATCCGCAATCTGCACTGTCCTATTGTCACCGCGGTCAACGGCCCGGCGGCGGGCGCCGGCATGAGCTTCGCGCTGCTCGGCGACATGATCCTGTGCGCGCGCTCGTCCTATTTCCTCCAGGCGTTCCGCCGCATCGGCCTCGTGCCGGATTGCGGCTCGACCTGGCTGCTGCCGCGCCTCGTCGGTCGGGCCCGCTCGATCGAACTGTCGCTGATGGGCGAGCGGCTCCCGGCCGAGAAGGCGCTGGAATGGGGCCTCGTCAACCGCGTCTACGATGACGGCGTGCTGATGGAGGAGGCGATGAAGCTTGCGCGTGATCTCGCGAGCGGCCCGACGGTTGCGCTGTCGCTGATCCGCAAGCTCTACTGGGATAGTCCGGAGAATTCCTTCGAGGATCAGCTCAATCTCGAATTCCAGTGCCAGCTTCGCGCCGGCGACACGCAGGATTTTCGCGAGGGCGTCGGCGCGTTCCTTGAGAAGCGCCCCGCGCAGTTCAAAGGCAAATGATCGAGGCGGCGCTTTCCCGCAGCGTCACGCGCTGGTGCGAGGGGGCGACCGGCGTCACCGGCGCGGCAAAGCTGTCCGGTGGTGCCAGCCAGGAGACCTGGCGCTTCGACATCGTGCATCCCAAGGGGCCGATCGGTGCGATCCTGCGCCGCTCGCCGAAGGGTTATGGCGCCGCTCCAACGCGCGCGGCGGGGCTCGGCGCTGAAGCGCAACTGATGCAGCTCGCCTATGAAGCCGGCGTGCCGTCGCCGCGCGTGATGCATGTCTTGACGGCCGAGGACGATCTCGGCACCGGCTTCATCATGCAGCGGGTCGAGGGCGAGACCATCGCGCGCAAGATCCTGCGCGACGACGAGTTTGCGGCGGCGCGGCCGCATCTCGCGCGGCAAATCGGCGGCGTGCTTGCGGGCCTGCACAGGCTGCCGCTGGACAAGCTGCCCGAGTTGCGGCGCATGACCGCGGCGAAGGAGATCGGCGAGTTCGAGCGCGACTATCGCAGTCTGAACTGGCCCAAGCCCGTGTTCGAGCTGGCATTGCGCTGGCTGCGCGACAACGATCCCGGCCCCTCCGCCGAGGAGACGCTGGTGCATGGCGATTTCCGCAACGGCAATCTCATCATCGGTGCCGACGGCGTCCGCGCCGTGCTCGACTGGGAGCTTGCGCATCTCGGCGATCCCATGGAGGATCTCGGCTGGGTCTGCGTCAATTCCTGGCGTTTCGGCGAGATCGACAAGCCCGTCGGCGGTTTTGGCACGCGCGAGGAGCTGTTCGCAGGCTATGAGGCGGCGGGCCGAAAAGTCGATCCGGCGCGCGTAAAATTCTGGGAAGTGATGGGCACGCTGCGCTGGGGCATCATGTGCGGCGGCATGATGCAGCGGTTTCGCGAGGGCCCGGACCATTCCATGGAGCGCGCCATGATCGGGCGCCGCGCCTCCGAGACCGAGATCGATCTGTTGCGGCTCTTGGCGCCGCGCGGGAGCTGACGCATGCAGGACGAACCGACCCCGGTCGAGCTGACCAAGTCAGTCGCCGATTTCCTCCGGAGCGACATCACGCCGCTGATCTCCGGCCATCAGGCCTTCAAGTTGCGCGTCGCCATCAACATCCTCGACCTCGTCACGCGGCAGCTGACGCAGGAGCAGGGGAGCGATGCGAAAGAGGTGGAGCGGCTGCGTGCACTGCTTGGCATTGACGGCTCGGTGACGGATCTCAACCGGGTGCTGGCCGAGCGCATCGCCAGGGGCGAGCTCGACCTCGCAACGCCGGGCTTCGCCGAGCATCTGTGGGCGACGACGATGGACAAGCTCGCGGTGGACCAGCCGAACTACGCCTCTTACAAGCGCGAGCTGGAGCGAGGCGGGTAGGCCTATCCCATCGTCGTCCCGGCGAGGGCCGGGACCCATACCGCGTGATCTATCGGTTGTGAGCGGTATGAGTACCGAACGACGAGTCTTCGCCAAACCTCTTCCTGTGGCTATGGGTCCCGGCCTTCGCCGGGACGACTCGGGGAGGAAGTTGCGCACGACTTTCCGCGGTGCGCGCTGCTGCCCTACGCCGCGCGACTCCCTACTTCCCCACCCATTTCGGCGGACGCTTCTCCGAAAACGCCTTCGGGCCCTCGATGTAGTCCTGCGAGGCCACCATCGCCTTCACCGCCGGATATTCCCGCTGCTCCTCGATCGCCTGCTCCAGCGAGACGGCGAGGCCCTTCTGGATGGCCTGCTTCGAGGCCCGGATCGACATCGGTGAGTTCTTGGTGATCATCTCCGCCCAGCGTAGCGCGGCCGTCAGTGCCTCGCCCTGCGGCACCACTTCGTTGACGAAGCCGAGCTCGAGCCCTTCCTTGGCGCTGACATGACGCGCGGTCAGGATCATGCCCATGGCGCGCTTGAGGCCGATCTGCCGCGGCAGCCGGTGCAGGCCGCCGGCGAGCGCGGCGAGCCCAACACGCGGCTCGGGCAGGGCGAAGGTGGCGTTTTCCGAGGCGATGATCAGGTCGCAGGCGAGCGCGATCTCGAAGCCGCCGCCCATCGCGACACCATTCACAGCGGCAATGATCGGCTTGTCGCAGTCGAAGCGCGCAGTGAGGCCGGCAAAGCCGCCCTTGTCCCAGCCGCGTTTTCCCCCGGCCGCCTGCCACTTCAGATCGTTGCCGGCGCAGAACGCCTTGTCGCCGGCGCCGGTGACGATCGCGACCCATTGCTCGGCATCGGCCGAGAAATCGTCGAACACCTTCTGGAGCTCGAAATGCGCGTCGGTGTGCAGCGCATTGTAGACCTCGGGCCGCGACAGCGTGACGATCGTGATCGGTCCCTTGCGCTCCACCTTGGAAAATTTCAGCTCCATCGCTCGCTCCCGCATTTTCTCCTGAAGGAATATTGCCGGCATACTAGCGCGCGCGAGCGCCGGAGCACCATCGAATTGCGCGGGCGCGCCTTGCGTGGCTGGCACGTCTCGGCTTGCTTGACACGCGCGTGCTCTTCTCACCTTAATCGTGCGAAGCAAAGCGCGGTTAGCGCCTTAACGCAAAACGAAAAAATCATCCGGGAGAGAATCGTGGATTTCTCATTACCAACAGATCTCGTCGCCTATCTCGGAGAGCTCGATCGTTTCATCGAACGCGAGATCAAGCCGCTGGAAGCGGCCGACGACAACATCCGTTTCTTCGACCATCGCCGCGAATGGGCGCGCACCGATTTCGAGAATGGCGGCCTGCCGCGCCATGAGTGGGAGGCGCTGCTGCGCAAGGCCAAGGATCTCGCGGACGCCGCCGGTCACCTGCGCTTTCCAGTGCCGAAGCAGTATGGCGGCAAGGACGGCTCCAACCTCTGGATGGCGGTGATCCGTGAGCATTTTGCCGCCAAGGGCCTCGGGCTGCACAACGACCTTCAGAACGAGCATTCCATCGTCGGCAATTTCCCTGTTGTCACCATGCTCGACCGCTACGGCCGCGATGACCAGAAGGCGATGATCGACGGCTCGATCAAGGGCAAGTACCGCATCACCTTTGGCCTCACCGAGCCGCATCATGGCTCCGACGCGACCCACATGGAAACGCGCGCGGTGCCGGCGACCCGCGACAACGTCAAGGGCTGGATCATCAACGGCGAGAAGATGTGGACGACCGGCATGCATGTCGCCACCCACTGCGCGCTGTTCGCGCGCACCTCGGGCAATGACGGCGATGCGCGCGGCATCACCTGCTTCCTGGTGCCGGCCAAGAGCCACGGCGTCAGGATCGAGGAGTACATGTGGACTTTCAACATGCCGACCGATCATCCCCGCGTCAGCTTCACCGACGTGTTCGTGCCCGAGGACGCGTTGTTCGGCGAGGTCGGCCGCGGCCTGTCGCTGGCGCAATGCTTCGTGCACCAGAACCGGATCCGGCAGGCCGCGAGTTCGCTCGGCGCCGCCGTCTACTGCATCAACGAAAGCGTCAGATATGCGCGCGAGCGCAAGCCGTTCGGCAAGGCGCTCGCCGAGAACCAGGCGATCCAGTTCCCGCTGGTCGAGCTCGCGACGCAAGCCGAGATGCTGCGTCTGTTGATCCGCAAGACCGCCTGGGAGATGGACCGGCTCACCGAGGAACAGATCGAGCGCACCCTCTCCGACCGCGTCTCGATGTGCAACTACTGGGCAAACCGCCTCTGCTGCGAATCCGCCGACCGCGCCATGCAGGTCCACGGTGGCATGGGCTACTCACGCCACAAGCCGTTCGAGCACATCTACCGCCACCATCGGCGCTACCGCATTACGGAAGGCAGCGAGGAGATCCAGATGCGCAAAGTGGCCGGGTTCCTGTTCGGGTATATGGGGCCGGGGAAGCATTAGGTCGCCGCGGCGCTCTCTCCCCGAGTCGTCCTGGCGAAAGCCAGGACCCATTACCCCAGGGAGAAGTCGTGACGTGAGATGGCAACCGCGAGTCTTCGCCAAACTCCTCCCTGTGGTAATGGGTCCTGGATCAGCGCTCCGCTTCGCTATGCTTGTCCAGGACGACGTGAGACCCCCAATGTCGTCCCGGCGAAGGCCGGGACCCATAACCACGAAACGCAATTTGGCGAAGACAGGTCATTGCCGATCTTCGCCAAATCGAATTCGGTGGGTATGGGTCCCGGCCTTCGCCGGGACGACGATGTGGATAGGGCAGGCCTAATTCACCCTTCTATCCTTCCCCGCCCAATACGGCTCGCGCAGCTGCCGCCGCAGGATCTTGCCGCTCGGATTGCGCGGCAGCGCCGGCAGGAACTCCACGCTCTTCGGCGTCTTGAACCCGGCGATGCGCTCGCGGGTAAAGTTGATGATGTCGGTGGCGCTCGCCTGCTTGCCGGGCTTCATGACCACCACCGCCTTCACCGCCTCGCCCCATTTGTCGTCGGGCACGCCGATCACGGCAGCTTCCGCGACGTCGGGGTGATCGCACAGCGCGCTCTCCACTTCGGCCGGATAGATGTTCTCGCCCCCGGAGATGATCATGTCCTTGATGCGGTCGTGGATATAGAGGTAGCCGTCCTCGTCCATGTAGCCGGCATCGCCCGTGCGCAGCCAGCCGTCGCCGCGCAGCGTCGACGCGGTTGCTTCCGGCAGGTTCCAGTAGCCGGCCATGTTGGAGCCCGAGCGCGTCGCGATCTCGCCGACCTGGCGCGGCGGCAGCGGCTTGCCGTCCGCGTCCAGGATTGCGAGCTCGACACCGGGCAGCGCCTTGCCGGCCGAACGCATCCGCTCCAACCCCTCGACGTGATCTTCCGGCGGCAGCGCGACGATGGTGCCTGTCGTCTCGGTCATGCCGTACATCTGCACGAAGCCGCATTTGAAGACCTCGATGCACTCTTTCAGCAGCGCTGCCGGGATCGGCGAGGCGCCATACAGCATGTATTTCAGCCGCGAGAAATCGACCGTCCTGGCGCGAGGCTGCCGCACGACGAACTGCATCGCCGCCGGCACCATGAACAGTTTTGTGATTCCGGACTGCTCGAAGAAATCCAGAACCTTGGTCGGATCGAACTCGCGCGCGATTACGCCGCGGGCGCCGTGATAGAGTCCCATGACGCCCCAGCCGGAGCCGCCGATGTGGAAGATCGGCATCGCGACCAGCGACACGTCGTCGGTCGACCACCGGTTCCACTCCGGCTTGTCTTCGGCATTACCGGTCTGCACGAGATTGAGGAAGTTCGCATGCGACAGCATCGCACCCTTCGGCTTGCCCGTTGTGCCTGAGGTGTAGAGCTGGATCGCGATGTCCTTCGTGTCGATCGGCACCTTTGGATCGTCGCCGCTTTGCGCATCCCGCCAGGCCGTAAAATCCTGCCATTCCGGCGCGCCGCCTTCGGTGGTGATGATCGTGCGCACGCCGGGCAGCTTGTCCTTGATCTGCGAGACCAGTGTGAGGAACTCCGGTCCCACGAACAGCACCGGCGCCCTGCAGTCGCCAACGATGAAGGCGACCTCGGGCCCGGCAAGCCGCCAGTTCACCGGCGCCATCACCACGCCGGCCTTCATCGCGCCCATCAGCAGCTCGAAATAGAGGTCGCTGTTCTTGCCGAGATAGGCGATGCGCTCGCCCTTCTTCACGCCCATCGCCAGAAGCGCGTTGGCGACCTGATTGGTCTTCACGTCGAATTCGGCAAAGCTGGTGACGCGGCCCTCGAACTCATAGGCGGTGGCATTGCCGCGGCTCGCCGCGCGCTCGCGCACCATGTCGGCGAGATTCGCCAATGGCTGTGTGGACATGTTCCTCCCGTGGCGTCTTGTTTTTATGCCTGGGAGTGTGGCGTCATCCGCGCGTGAAGACAAGATGGGAGCCACGCTGTCGTCCCGGCGAAGGCCGGGACCCATAACCACTGAACGCAATTTGGTGAAGACTGGTCATGACCAATCTTCGCCAAACTGGATTCGGTGGCTATGGGTCCCGGCCTTCGCCGGGACGACGACGGAATGTGGAGCGGCGTCTTCAAGCCTCTCGTTACAAGGAGATCACCCCCGCTTCGCCCGGTCCTTCTCGTTCTGGGCCATGATGCTCTCGCGCGCGGTCTTCCAGTCGTCGTCGCTCCAGTCGCGGAGCTGGTAGAAATTGCCGCCCATCGCGAGCGCCTGGGCGCCGTCCATGGCGATGGTCTCGCCGGAGATCCAGTCGCAGCCGCCGGAGATCAGGAACACGGCGACGTTCTGCAATTCCTCCATGGTGCCGACACGGCCCATCGGGTTCATCGCCTTGGTGCGCGCGCCGGCTTCGTCGCCCGGCTTGATGCGCTTGCTCATGCCCTCGGTCGGGATCTCGCCGGGCGCGATGGTGTTGAGGCGGATGCCGTATCTGCCCCATTCGGTCGCAAGCGACATCGTCATGGCGTGGATCGCCGACTTGCTCATCGCCGACGGCACCACATAGGGCGAGCCGTTGCGCACCCAGGTGGTGGTGATCGAGACGACGTTGCCCGGCTGCTTCAAGGCGATCCAGCGCTTGCCGACCGCGTGCGTGACGTAGAACGTGCCGTGCATGACGATATTGGCGACGGCGTCGAACCCGCGCGGCGACAGCTCCTCGGTGCGCGAGATGAAATTGCCGGCGGCGTTGTTGATGAGGTCGGTGAGGGGCGCTTCGCGAAAGATGTTTTCGACCATCTCCTCGACCGCGAGCGCGTTGCGGATGTCGACGCCGTGGCTGGTGACGCGTCCGCCATGGAGATCCATCAGTTCGGTTGCGGTCTCGTCGCACACGATCTTGCGCCGGCCGCAGATGTGCACGTCGGCGCCGAGCTGGAGGAAGCGCGCCGCCATCGACTTGCCGAGTCCGGTGCCACCACCGGTGACAAGGATGTTCCTGCCGGCCAGAAGATTTTCCTTGAACATGGCTGTTTCTCCCGTACGGATTGTCAGTTAATTGGTCGATTGACTAAATCCGGCCGCTGGCTTCCTGTAAAGCGGCACTGAACAAGAACAGGGGAGAATTCATCCATGGAAGAGCGCGTCTCGATCTCGATCTCGGAAGGCGTCGCCGACGTGCGCCTGGTGCGCGCCGACAAGATGAACGCGCTCGATCAGGCCATGTTCGAGGCCCTTGTTGCCGCAACCGACCGGCTTTCGAAGGAAAAAGGCGTGCGTGTCGTCGTGCTCTCGGGCGAGGGCCGCGCCTTCTGCGCCGGTCTCGATATGGGGCGTTTTGCCGCCATGAAGGAGAAGGGCGGCAACGGAATTCCGGGTGGCGAAAATCGCGACCTCACCAAGCGGACGCATGGTCAGGCGAACTTCCCGCAACAGGCGGTGTGGGGCTGGCGACAGCTTCCGGTTCCCGTGATCGCGGCCGTGCACGGCGTTGCCTTCGGTGGCGGCTTCCAGCTCTCGCTCGGTGCCGACATGCGCTTCCTCTCCCCCGATGCGCGGATGTCGGTGATGGAGATCAAATGGGGCCTCGTGCCTGATATGGCGGGCACGCCGATCCTGGCCAGTCTCGTGCGCGACGACATCCTGCGCGATCTCACCTACACCGGCCGCATCTTCTCCGCGCAGGAGGCGATGACTTATGGCCTCGCCACGCGCATCTGCGACGATCCGCGCGCCGCAGCGCTCGACGTCGCGCGCGAGATCGCCGGCAAGAGCCCCGACGCGATCCGTGCCGCCAAGCGTCTGCTCAACAATCTCTCGGTCGATCCGGGCCCGGCGCTGCTTGCCGAGTCGGTCGAGCAGCAGAAGCTGATCGGCAGCGCGAACCAGACCGAGGCGGTGCGCGCCAATCTCGAAAAGCGCGCGCCGAGGTTTGCGGATTAGCGACTTGTCATTCCGGGATGCGCCGTAGGCGCAGGCCGGAATCCATCGAGCCGCATTGTCTGCGGTGAAATGGATTCCGGGTTCGATGCTTCGCATCGCCCCGGAATGACGAGCTGAGTGGTGTCCAAGTTTCTCAACCCGACGAAAGATCGGACAACAACAAATGAGCGAAACGTCAAAGTTCCTCGGCATCGTCTCCGGCGAGCGCCGCCGTGCCCACGCCGAAGTCGCTGACCGTGCCGACCGCATCGCGAGTGGCCTCAGCAAGATCGGCGTCCGCCAAGGCGATTGCGTCTGCATGCTGATGCGCAACGACATAGCCTTCCTCGAGTCCGCCTACGCCGCGATGCGGCTCGGGGCCTATGGCGTACCGATCAACTGGCACTTCAAGCCGGAGGAGATCAACTACATCCTTGGCGATACCGGCACGTCCGTCCTGATCGGTCATGCCGACATGCTGCACGCCCTGCGCGATGCGATTCCCAAGGGCGTCACCGTGCTCAGCGTGCCGACGCCGCCGGAGATCCTGTCCAGTTACAAGATCGATCCGGATCATCTGGCGCCCCCGAATTTCGCGATCGAATTCGAGACATGGCTCGCGCAGCATCAGCCTTATGACGGCCCAATCGTGCCGCAGCCGATGAACATGATCTACACGTCGGGCACGACCGGCCACCCCAAGGGCGTACGGCGCAATGCGCCGACGCCGGAGCAAGCGGCTGCCGGCGAGCGCATGCGCGCGATGATCTACGGTCTGAAGCCCGGCGCTCGCGCGCTTTTGCCGGGCCCGCTTTATCATTCCGCGCCGAACTCGTTCGGCATCCGCGCCGGCAAGCTCGGCGGCGCGCTGGTGCTGATGCCGCGCTTCGAGGCGGAAGAGTTTCTGGAGCTGATCGAGCGCTACAAAATCGACACCATCTTCATGGTGCCGACCATGTTCATTCGCCTGATGAAGTTGCCGGAACAGGTGCGCAAGAAGTACGACGTCTCCTCGCTGCGTCATATCATCCACGCGGCAGCGCCTTGCCCGGCCGGTGTCAAGCGCGCCATGATCGAGTGGTGGGGGCCGGTGATCTACGAATTCTACGGCTCGACCGAATCCAGCGCCGTCACCTTCGCGACCTCGGAGGATGCGTTGAGCAAGCCCGGCACGGTCGGCAAGATCTCGCCCGGCGCCGAGCTGCGCTTCATCGGCGAGGACGGCCGCGTGCTGGGCGTGGGCGAGATCGGCGAGATCTATTCCCGCATGGCCGAACTGGCCGATTTCACTTACCACAACAAGCCGGAGAAGCGCGCCGAGATCGACCGCGACGGCTTCGTCACCTCCGGCGATGTCGGCTATATCGACGAAGACGGCTACGTCTTCATCTGCGATCGCAAGCGCGACATGGTGATCTCGGGCGGCGTCAACATCTATCCGGCCGAGATCGAATCCGTGCTGCACGCCGTGCCCGGCGTGCATGATTGCGCCGTGTTCGGCATCCCCGACGCCGAGTTCGGCGAGGCGCTGATGGCCGTGGTCGAGCCGCAAGCCGGCGTCACGCTCGAGGCCGCCGATGTCCGCGCGCGGCTGAAGACCTCGCTCGCCGACTACAAGGTGCCCAAGCACATCGAGATCCGCTCCGGGCTGCCGCGCGAAGACTCCGGCAAGATCTTCAAGCGCCGCCTGCGCGATCCATATTGGGAGCAGGCGGGCCGGAAGATCTGACAGTGCGTAGCTCGGGTGAGCGAAGCGATACCCGGGACGGTGAGAGTAAAGTCCCGGATGTCGCTTCGCTCATCCGGGCTACAAAAGGTGGGGACTTCCATGAGCGACGCAGCAGGCGCAGACAAGACGCAAGAAGTCCTCTACGAGGTCGCCGACCATATCGCGACCATCACGTTGAATGCGCCGGAGCGCATGAACACGATCTCCGGGCCGATGCTGAACGATCTGGCGCGGCTGCTAACCGAGGCCAATGAGGACAAGAACGTTCGCGTCGTGATCCTCACCGGCAAGGGGCGGGCATTCTGCGCGGGTCTCGATTTGCGCAAGGAGCGCGACGGCAATGGCCTCAGCGCGGCGTCCTCGCCGACCACCATCAACCTGCGCAACACGCCGCCAACGGTTTTGCAGGCGATGGACAAGCCGACCATCTGCGCCGTCAACGGCGGCGCCGCCGGCTACGGCATGGACACCGCGCTCGGCTGCGACATCCGCATCATGGCGGAATCCGCAAAACTCGCGGCCGCCTTCGTCAAGCGCGGCGTGGTGCCGGAGTCCGGCGGCACCTGGCTGCTGCCGCGCATGCTCGGCTGGGCCAAGGCCTCCGAGCTGATCTTTACGGGCCGAACGCTGAGCGCACGCGAGTGCCTGGAATGGGGCCTTGCCAACGAGGTCGTGCCGGACGCCGACTTGATGAGCCGCGCCACTGCGATTGCCCGCGAAATCGCAGCCAACGCGCCGCTCGCGGTGCAGGCCTCCAAGCGCATGATGCGGATGGGCCTCAACGAAAACTTCTCCGACCACGTCCACCACGTCTATCTTCAGCTCCTGCCGCTATTTAAGACGCAGGACATGGCCGAGGGCATGAAGGCCTTCATGGAGAAGCGCGCGCCGAAATTCGAGGGGCGGTAGCGGTCGTTTGTAGCCCGGATGGAGCGAAGCGTATTCCGGGGCCTTTCGAGGCCGCTGGAATCCCGGATTGCGCAGCGCTCCATCCGGGCTACGCGTCTCGCATGACGCTGCGCGACCTCGGCGGTCGTGCTATACAGACGGGGACATTAACTTCCGGATCATGCCATGGCTCCCGTCTCCATCCTGCTCAACATCCTCTGGATCCTCATCGGCGGCGCCTGGATGGCGTTCGGCTGGCTGGTCGCCGCGGTCATCATGGCCGTGACCATCGTCGGCCTGCCCTGGGCGCGAGCGGCGTTCAACATCGCCGTCTATACGCTGCTGCCGTTCGGCTCGCGGGCGGTCAACCGCTACGACGTCACGGGTGTCGAGGATATCGGCACCGGGCCGCTCGGGGTGATCGGCAACATCATCTGGTTCGTGCTGGCCGGCTGGTGGCTGGCGCTCGGCCACCTCGTGACCGCGCTGGTCCTCGCGATCACCATCATCGGCATCCCCTTCGCCTGGGCCCATCTCAAACTTGCTGGCATTGCGCTCTGGCCGATCGGGAAGGTGATCGTGCCGGCCTAGCGCCAGTCCCGGTCCCAAGCCCGTAGGATGGGTAGAGCGCCAGCGAAACCCATCATCCGTCCACCGATGCCGAAGCAGGATGGGTTTCGCAAGGGCTCTACCCATCCTGCGGGCTCCATACACAATCCTCGCGTTGCCCGACGGGCAAAACACGCCACATGCGGGTCAAGGGCGCGCCTTCCAAATATTCTGATTGACCGAATTCGTAACTTCGGTTAAACCGCAAGACATCCCGGCCGCCAAAGGGGCGTTTCGCGATCGTCACGATACGCAGGCCGGGATGCGATGGACGCGGCAGCGCCGGCGCGTGACGGGATGGCAGGGCGGGCGAACCCCGTGAGCCATCGCGATCCGCGGGATCGACACGGCGCGGTCACAGCGTTTCTTTTCGGCTTCGGGGGCGAGCACGCGCGAGCTTTCGAACGCTTGGGGGAGGGACGTCCGCGGACGGCAAAAGCGTGTGGTCCTGACGCCCGGGGTCTGTGCGTCAAGGCTTGCGGTGGTGTGAGCTGCCCGACCGGGTGCGCGCATCGATCATCCGCAAGGCGACGGGGGCAATAGTGCATCGCTCCCCGGGGAGAGCGCGCCATAAGCCGTAAAACCATTGCGCAGGGAAGGCCGGATGTCCCGGCATCACCTGTGGTCACCCCGCGTGCGTTTCTCGCGTGCGGACCCTGGGTGCCAGCCGGCACCCGGCCTTCCCTGCGCCCTTTCTTCTCGATGAGGGCGAAACGGACAACAAAGCTCGGGCGCCAGCGCCGCGAGGCCGAGGAGCTGTGCGCGCGCCGCTCTGGAAACCATTCCGCGACGGTCAGCGATGTTGCCGCGCCGCCACCAAGTTCATCTTGCACTGCGGCAGAAAAATATCGCACACTCGGCTGAGCCGGGCAGTCAAGCGAGCTCGAACCAGGGGAGCGAGCCATGTCCCTCCAGACATTACCATCCGACGCCGCCGATCAACGCCCCAATCGCCCGGAGGACGTCCAGGCGCTGGAGGCGGACGCCCGGCTGCGGGACGACATTCGCCTGCTCGGACGCATCCTGGGCGACACGGTGCGGGACCAGGAGGGCGCCGACTTGTTCGACCTGGTCGAGCGCATCCGCCAGACCTCGATCCGGTTCCACCGCGACGAGGACCGGATCGCCCGCCGCGAGCTCGAGCAGATCCTCGACAGCATGTCGACCTCCGAGACGGTGCGGATCGTCCGTGCCTTCAGCTATTTCTCCCATCTCGCCAACATTGCCGAGGACCAGAACAACATCCGCCAGATGCGCGCCCGTACCGCAGCCAAGAACGGCGGCTCCGGCGTGCTGGCGGACACGCTGGCCCATGCCAAGGCCGCGGGCATCGGCCCCGATGCCCTGCGCAACTTCTTCAAGACCGCGCTCGTCAGCCCGGTCCTGACCGCGCATCCGACCGAGGTCCGCCGCAAGAGCACCATGGATCGCGAGATGGAGGTCGCTAGCCTGCTCGACCGCCGCGAGCGTGTGGCGCTGACTGAAGACGAGGCCGCCGCCAGCGACGAGCAGCTCCGCCGCGAGGTGCTGACGCTTTGGCAGACCAATCTCTTGCGCCGGACCAAGCTCACCGTGCTCGACGAGGTCGCCAACGGCCTGTCCTTCTATGACTACACCTTCCTGCGCGAGGTGCCGCGGCTGGTCAACGTGCTGGAGGACCGGCTGGAGGAGGGCGGCGAGCAGGCGGCCAGCGAACTCGCCTCGTTCCTGCGCATGGGCAGCTGGATCGGCGGCGACCGCGACGGCAATCCCTTTGTCACCGCCGACGTGATGCGCGGCACGCTGCGGCTGCAGTCGAGCCGGGTGATGCAGTTCTATCTGAACGAGCTGCACGTGCTCGGCGCCGAGCTGTCGATCGCGGCCCATCTCGCCGACGTCTCCGAGGAGCTGCGCACGCTGGCGGAGCGCTCGCCCGACACCTCGCCGCACCGGAGCGGCGAGCCGTATCGCCTCGCGGTCTCCGGCATCTATGCGCGACTGACGGCGACGGCCGAAGCGCTCGAGGTCGAGATCACGCGCCGGCCGGTCGGCAAGGGCAGGCCTTACGAGAGCGTCAAGGAGTTGCAGGCCGATCTCGACGTGCTGCACCGCTCGCTGATCTCCAACAACGCCCGCGTCATCGCCCGCGGCCGGCTGCGGCTGTTGCGCCGCGCGGTGGACTGCTTCGGCTTCCATCTGGCGCGGCTCGACATCCGCCAGAACTCGGCGGTGCATGAACGCACCATCGCCGAGCTGATGGACGCCGCCAACCCCGGCATGTCCTATCTTGCGCTCGGCGAGGACGCGCGTATCTCGCTGCTCACCAACGAACTGCGCTCGACGCGCGCGCTGGTGTCCCCGTTCGTCAAGTACAGCGACGAGACCATGGGCGAGCTCAACGTCTTCCATGCCGCAGCGGAGGCGCATGCGAAGTTCGGCTCGGACGCGATCCCCCAATGCATCATCTCGATGTGCAAGGGCATGTCCGACATGCTCGAGGTCGCGGTGCTGCTGAAAGAGGTGGGCCTCGTCCATCCCTCCGGGCGCAGCGCCATCAACGTCGTGCCGCTGTTCGAGACCATCGAGGATTTGCAGGCGTCAAGCGGCATCATGGATCGCATGCTGTCGCTGCACGATTACCGCCGCCTGGTCGACAGCCGCGGCAGCGTGCAGGAGGTCATGCTCGGCTATTCCGACAGCAACAAGGATGGCGGCTTCGTCACCTCGGGCTGGGAGCTCTACAAGGCCGAGATCAACCTCGTCGACGTGTTCGAGCGCCACCACGTGCGCCTGCGCCTGTTCCACGGCCGCGGCGGCTCGGTCGGCCGCGGCGGCGGGCCGAGCTACGACGCCATCATCGCGCAGCCCGGCGGCGCGGTGAACGGCCAGATCCGCATCACCGAGCAGGGCGAGATCATCTCGTCGAAATATTCCAACGCCGAAGTCGGGCGCAACAATCTGGAGATCCTGGCCGCCGCGACGCTGGAGGCAAGCCTCTTGCATCCACGCCAGAGCGCGCCGCGCCGCGAATACCTGACCGCGATGGACGAGCTCTCAAGTCTCGCCTTCAAGGCCTATCGCGGCCTCGTCTACGAGACCGACGGTTTCGTCGATTACTTCTGGGCCTCGACCGTCATCAACGAGATCGCGACGCTGAACATCGGCAGCCGACCGGCCTCGCGCAAGAAGACCCGCGCGATCGAGGACCTTCGCGCCATTCCCTGGGTGTTTTCCTGGGCGCAGTGCCGCCTGATGCTGCCGGGCTGGTACGGCTTTGGCAGCGCGGTCGAGCAATGGATCGCCGAGCATCCCGACAAGGGCATGCCGTTCCTCAAGGAGCTCTACAAGGAATGGCCGTTCTTCCGCATGCTCTTGTCGAACATGGACATGGTGCTCGCCAAGAGCTCGATCGCGATCGCCTCGCGCTATGCCGAGCTGGTGCCGGATGAAGCCTTGCGCGAAAAAATCTTCGGCCGCATCCGCCGCGAATGGCATTCCTGTATCGAGACGCTGCTGGACATCATGGGCCAGGACCGGCTGCTGCAGGGCAACCCGCTGCTCGAACGCTCGGTGCGCCACCGCTTTCCCTATCTCGACCCGCTCAACCACGTGCAGGTCGAGCTCTTGAAGGAGCACCGCGCGCAGAACCCGGACGAGCAGGTGCTGCGCGGGATCCAGCTCACGATCAACGGCATCTCGGCGGGGTTGCGGAATACGGGTTGAGGAATAGCGAAGTGGCGAGTAGCGAATAGAACCCTACTCGCCATTCCCTATGCGCTGCCGTTTACGGCTTTAGTGCGCCCTGCACACTGGTGTAGACGGCATAAAGCGATGTCGAGCCGCAAATATAAAGCCTGTTTCGCTGCTGACCGCCGAAGCTCAGATTCGCCACTGTTTCCGGAATATGAATCTTGCCGACCAAATCGCCCGATGGCGTATAACAGCGCACGCCGTCTTCGTTGGGATCGCCCCAGCCCACCGAACACCAGACCCGTCCTTCGGTGTCACAGCGGACGCCGTCGGTGATGCTCGGCTTTGGCATTTCGGCGAAGACCTTGCTGTTCGACACCTTCCCCGCTGCCACGTCGAGGTCAAACGCGCGGATATGCGATGGGTTGTCCGGTCCGTCCGTGAATCCGGTTTCGCAGATGTAGAGCTTCTTCTCGTCGGGCGAGATGGTGATCCCATTGGGCTCCACAAAATCGTCGACGACGACCTTGACGTCCCCGGATTTCGGGTCGACCCGATAAACGTTCTTCTTCGCCTGCTCGGGGTCGGCCTTGATCCCTTCATAGAAGCCGCCGATGCCGTAGGCGGGGTCGGTGAACCAGATCGCGCCATCGGCGGTGACGACCGCGTCGTTCGGCGAGTTCAGTCGCTTGCCGTTGAATTTGTCGGCAATGATGGTGATCGAGCCGTCGAGTTCGGTCCGCGTCACGCGCCGACCGCTATGCTCGCATGTGATCAGGCGTCCTTCGCGATCGATGGTGTTGCCGTTCGAGTTCATCGAGGGCTGACGGTAGACGCTGACGTGACCGTCATCCTCCGAGAAGCGCATGATGCGGTTGTTGGGAATGTCGCTGAACAGCAGGTATCGCCCGGCCGCGAAATACACCGGTCCCTCGGCCCAGCGGAAGCCGGTTGCAACGCGCTCAACGGCCATCGTGCCGGCGAAGGCCGGGAAGTCCGCAGGCCCGAACGTTGGCGGTCCCTTCTTGGCGGATTCCAGATGGGAGTCCGGGTAGCGGCTGCCGGGCAGCGGTCCCAAGGGCAATGGCGCCGTCGACCTGGTCGGAGTGGCGGTCTGGCCGAACGGCGTGACGGAGGCCGCCAGGGCTGCGTTCATAGTGACGCCCGTCGCGGCTACTGCAGCCGCCGCGCCCTTCAAGAGGGTGCGGCGCCCGAGGCAGGGCTCATTGGTACCGGCAGAAATGGTAAGTGGTTTTGTCATAGTCGCCTCCCGTTTTTTGTTGGAAGGAAACCATTCGCCCGCAATCGGGCGTAATGCGGGCGATCTCCGGCCGGACAACCAGAGATCGCAATGCAACAATTGCTGCGAAAACGGCTAGACGGGATCCCAGGGGAAGATGTCGGCGGAGCGGTCGAGCTTGTAGAACGAGCCCTTCAGCGCCGGCATGCCGTGTTCGGCGATCGATTGCGGTGTCCAGCCTTCGCTCCGGTGCACCGAGCGCAACGGGCGGTTCTGGCTGAACAGGAACAGCTCGTTCATGCGCGCGCCGAAGATTTGCCCGCTGACGTCCTTGGCGGCATCGGAGAGCAGATAGGCGCAGACCGGCGCGATCTTCTCCGGTCCCATCTGCTTGATCTTCTCGACGCGTGCCTTCTCGGCTTCGGTCTCGGTCGGGATGGTGCCGATCATGCGGGTCCACGCGAACGGCGAGACGCAGTTGGAGCGGACGTTGAAGCGACCCATGTCGAGCGCGATCGACTTCGACAGGCCGACGATGCCGAGCTTGGCGGCGGCGTAGTTGGCCTGGCCAAAATTGCCGATCAGGCCCGAGGTCGAGGTGAAGTGCACGAAGGAGCCGGACTCCTGCTCGCGGAAAATCCGCGCCGCGGCGTGGCTGACGTAGAACGAGCCCATCAAATGCACCTTGATGACGGCCTCGAAGGCTTCCACGCTCATCTTGTGGAAGATCATGTCGCGCAAGATGCCGGCGTTGTTGACGACGCCGTCGAGCCGGCCGAAATGATCGGTCGCGGTCTTCACGATCCTGCTGGCGGGGATCGCTTCCGCCACCGACTCGAAATTGGCGACCGCAGCGCCGCCGCGCTTCTTGATCTCCTCGACCACCTCCTCGGCGGGAGAAGCGCTCGAGCCGGCGCCGTCGGCGGCGACACCGGGATCGTTGACGACGACCTTGGCGCCTTCCGCCGCGCACCGCAGCGCGATCTCCCGCCCGATGCCGCGGCCTGCGCCGGTGACGATGATGACCTTGTCTTGCAGTGATTTTGTCATGTGGGTTCTCCGCTAGCCGTTCCAATTTCCGCCGTCATTCCGGGGCGCGCCTCTTGGCGCGAGCCCGGAATCCATACTCCCGATCGTGGTTATGGATTCCGGGCTCGTCGCTTCGCGCCGCCCCGGAATGACGGACCGCTACCTCTCGTTCGTAAACACGATCGTGCCTGATGCCGCGAACATGCCGCCGACACCATGGCACACCGAAATCTTCGCGTTCGGCACCTGCGCCGGCGCGATGCCGCGCATCTGCCGCACGCTTTCCTGGAGCGCGTACATGCCGTACATGCCCGAGTGCATGTAGGAGAGACCGCCGCCATTGGTGTTGAGCGGCAGCTTAGCCCCGGGGCGCGTATTGCCGTCGGCGATGAACTTTCCGGTCTCCTCATGCGGCATGAAGCCGAGGTCGCCGAGGCCGAACAGCGGCAGATGCGCAAAGGCGTCGTAGATCATGAGATGGTCGACGTCCTTGTGCGCGATGCCGGCCTCCTTGAACGCCAGCGGTCCTGCGGTCTTGAACGCGCGCGAGGAGTTGAAGGTCTCCATCTGGCTGACCATCGGCGTTTCCACGCTCTCGCCGGTGCCCATGATGTAGACCGGCTTGCGCGGAAAATCCCTGGCGCGGTCGGCCGAGGTCAGGATCAGGGCGCCGCCGCCGTCGGTGACGAGGCAGCACTGCAGAAGCCGGAACGGATAGGCGATCATGCGCGAATTGAGGACATCGGCGACCGTGATCGGATTCTTCATCATCGCGCGCGGATTTTTCGCCGCCCATTCCCGCTGCACCACGGCGACCGAAGCAAGCTGCTCATGGGTGATGCCGTAGGTTTTCATGAAGCGCAGCACGGGGATCGGGAACATGCTGGGCGGGCCGTAGACGCCATAGGGCGCCTCGAACTGGCCGTTGAGGCTGTCCGCCGGCGTCGAGCGCGGCGCCTTGCCGATCATCGACTTGCCGCTCTCGGCATGGGTGATCAGCACGGTCTTGCACAGGCCGGCCTCGATCGCCGCGGCGGCATGACGAACATGCAGCATGAAGGAGCAGCCGCCGACCGAGGTGCCGTCCACCCAGGTCGGCTTGATGCCGAGATAGTGGCAGACCTGCTGCGGCGTTTCGACCGCGGTGGCGAAGCCGTCGATGTCGGACAGCTTCAGCCCGGCATCAGCGATGGCGTTGAGCGCCGCGTCCGCGTGGAGCTGGAGCTGCGACATGTTGGGGACGACGCCGAGTTCGGTGGTCTCGGCCGCGCCGACGACGGCAACCTGGTTGCTGCGCATGGCTTACCCCTTCGCCGGACGGAACACGGGAAGGGTGATCTTGTCGTCGAGCTGCTGGAAGGCGACCTCGAGCTTCATGTCGAGCTCGAGCGCCTCCGGGGTCTGCGGGCAGTCGATGATGTTGCTCATCATCCGCGGTCCCTCGGCAAGCTCGACCACGGCGATCGCATAAGGCGGCGTGAAGCCGGGCGCGGCGGGACGGTGGTTGATCACGTAGCTGTAGAGGAAACCCTTGCCGCTCGCCTTGAAGATGCTGACCTTGCGCGAGGCGCAGGACGGGCAGAACGGGCGCGGCGGGAAGTAGACATGCGCGCAGGCGTCGCAGCGTTGCAAGCGCAGTTCGCCCGCTTTCGTGCCGTCCCAGAAATGCTGGGTTTCCGGCGTCGGTTTCGGTCGCGCGCGCTGCGGTTCGGCCATGTCGGCGGGTCCTCCCGGGCAGCAGGCCTTTGTGCCTGCCTGTTTCGATCTTGATGCGACAATCGACCATGGCGCGTCAACGGTCCAGCAATGCGCATGCATGCCATCATGCGCACAATGCTTGTGTCGAACTGAGGCAGCGCTATAGATTGCGCGCGCAGATATTCCGTGAGACAGACATGCCCGATTTTCCGACACTTGCGAAGCTCGCCGACGACCTCGAAAGCGGCCGCACCACCTCCCGCAAGCTGGTCGAGGCCTGCATCGCTAGGATCGCCGACCCCGCCGGCGAGGGCCAGCGCACCTTCATCCATGTCGACAAGGATGCGGCGCTCGCGACCGCGGACGCGATGGACGCCTTGCGCAAGGTCAAGGCCGCGCCGTCGCGCTATGCCGGTATCCCGATCTCGATCAAGGATCTCTTCGATATCAGAGGACAGACGACGCGCGCCGGTTCGCGTGCGCTCGACGATTCCGATCCGGCGGAGCACGACGCCGCGACGGTCGAGCGGCTGCGCAAGGCCGGCTTCGTCCTGATCGGGCGGACCAACATGACCGAATTCGCCTATTCCGGCATCGGCACCAACCCGCATTACGGTACGCCGAAGGGCGCCTGGAACCGGGCCGAGGGGCACGTGCCCGGCGGCTCGTCCTCGGGCGCGGCGGTGTCCGTGCTCGACGGCATGGCGCACGGCGCGCTCGGCACCGACACCGGCGGCTCCTGCCGGATTCCGGCCGCCTTCAACGGCATCGTCGGCTACAAGCCGACGCAGCGCCGTGTGCCGCTCGACGGCGCGGTGCCGCTGTCGTTCTCGCTCGACAGCATCGGGCCTCTGGCGCGATCGGTCAGTTGCTGTGCCATACTCGACGCCGTGCTCGCCAACGAGCCGATCGTTGCGCTGAAGCCGCGGCGGATCCAGGGCATGCGGCTGGCGGTGCCCACCACGATCGCGCTCGACGATCTCGATGCGGCAGTGGCCGAGACGTTCGAGCGCGCGCTGAAGACGCTTTCTGATCATGGCGCCAGCATCGAGCGCATCGAGATGGCGGAATTCCACGACATCGGACCGATGAACGCCAAGGGTGGTTTTGCCGCGTCCGAGAGCTACGCCTGGCACCGCTATCTCATCACGGCCAAGGGCGACGTTTACGATCCCAGGGTCTACGTGCGCATCATGCGCGGCGAGGCACAGAGTGCGGCCGACTACATCG
This sequence comes from Bradyrhizobium sp. WSM2254, assembly GCF_000472645.1. Taxonomy (NCBI): domain Bacteria; kingdom Pseudomonadati; phylum Pseudomonadota; class Alphaproteobacteria; order Hyphomicrobiales; family Nitrobacteraceae; genus Bradyrhizobium; species Bradyrhizobium sp. WSM2254. Next base: position 124,035 of record NZ_AXAB01000014.1, read on the forward strand.
ATCTCCTCAACGAGCGCCGCTCGCTGATCGCCCGCGTCAATGCTCGCATCGCGCCCTATGACGCCTTGGTGCTGCCGACCACCGCCAACACGCCGCCGAAGATCGCCGATCTCGCCGACGACAAGGCGTTCACCACCCAGAACCTGCGTGCGCTGCGCAATTGTACCCTGATCAACATGATCGACGGCTGCGCCATCTCTCTCCCCGCGCATCGCGAGGGCGACGTTCCCGTCGGCCTGATGCTGGCCGGTGCGGGCGGATCGGACCGCCGTATCTTCGAGCTTGCTGCCGGCATGGAGGCCGTAATTCGTGTTTGACCTGACTTTCACCGTCGATGCCCAGGACACCACTACGCCGCTGACGCTGGCGATCGACCAGATGGTCATCGCCGGCTGGACCGGCCGCGATCCCGTCGCGCGCGACAAGCACATCGCCGAGCTGCAAGAGATGGGCATCGCCCCGCCGGCCTCGACCCCGATCTACTATCGCGCCTCGGCACGGCGGCTGACCCTGGAAGACCGCATCGAGTGCTGCGGCGGCGATTCCAGTGGCGAGGTCGAGTTCGTGCTGATCGGCTGGCAGGGCCGCGTCTTCGTCGGCTGCGGCTCCGACCACACCGACCGCAAGGTCGAGGCCTACAACGTCACGGTGTCCAAGCAGATGTGCGACAAGCCGATCGCCTCGACGCTGTGGGAGCTCGAGGACGTCATCGGCCATTGGGACAGGATGATCCTTCGCTCCTACGCCTGGATCAAGGGCGAGCGCGTGCCCTACCAGGAGGGCACGCTCGACGCGATGCTGCCGGTCGCCGACCTCGTCGCGCGCGGCTTCGACGGCAAGAAGCTCCCCGACGGCTGCGCTATGTTCGGCGGCACCTTCGCCGCCAAGGGCGGCATCCGCCCGGCCGACCGGTTCGAGTTCGAGCTGGAGGACCCCGTGCTGAAGCGGACGATCAGGCACGGGTATGACGTGGTGATGTTGCCGGTGCGGGGTTAGCTCTCTCCACCGTCATTGCGAGCGAAGCGAAGCAATCCAGAGTCTCTCCGCGGAACCGGTCTGGATTGCTTCGTCGCAAGGGCTCCTCGCAATGACGGGGACCGGTCGTCGGAAATCGGGTGGTTGTCGCGGCCGCGATCTGCGACACCAACCTCCGTCATTCCGGGGCGCGACGAAGTCGCGAGCCCGGAATCCATTCATCCGCCGTCTCTGCGGCCCGATGGATTCTCAGATGCGCAATTGCGCATCGTAGCTCGCGCCCAAGAGGGCGCGCCCCGGAATGACGGAAGTGGATAGGATGATCGCCATGGCTGTCGCCAAACGTATTGCCGCACCAGATTCCGGAACTGACATTGCCTCCCACGTCGACACCCTCGACTGGCCTCAAATCACCGCCGAGCTCGACAACCAGGGCTGTGCCATATTGAAGGGCCTCCTCAGCCCGGACCAATGCCGCGCCGTCGCCGCGCTCTATCCGGACGACACCCACTTCCGCAGCCGCATCGTTATGGGCCGCCACGGTTTTGGCAGCGGCGAGTACAAATATTTCTCCTACCCGCTGCCCGATCTGATCGCGCAGCTGCGCCCGGCGCTCTACGCGCATCTGCAAGGCGTCGCCAATCGCTGGAACGAGGCGATGGGGATCGACATCCGCTACCCCGCCGCGCATGCGACGTTCCTGAAGCGCTGCCACGAGGCGGGACAGGCGCGCCCGACGCCGCTGCTGCTGCAATACAGGAACGGCGACTACAACTGCCTGCACCAGGACCTCTATGGCGAGCACGTGTTCCCGATCCAGGTCGCGATCCTCTTGTCCGAGCCCGGACGTGACTTCACCGGCGGCGAGTTTGTGCTGACCGAGCAGCGCCCGCGCATGCAGTCCCGCGCCGAGGTGGTGCCGCTGGTGCAGGGCGACGCGGTCGCCTTTGCTGTGCATCACCGCCCGGTGCAGGGGACGCGCGGCACCTACCGGGTTAACCTCCGCCATGGCGTCAGCCGCATCCGGTCCGGCCAACGCCATACGCTGGGTGTGATCTTTCATGATGCCAAATGAGCACGGGAATTGACGGCGGATCTGTTTGATAGCGTCGCGGAGGCGCAGCCCTCGCGTGAAGAGATCGCCGATGGAGCCGTGCTGCTGCGTGGCTTCGTCAAGCCGATCGAGAGCGAGCTGATTGCCGCGGTGCGTGCGATCGTTGCACAGTCGCCGTTCCGGCGGATGACCACGCCCGGCGGCTATCAGATGTCGGTGGCGATGACCAATTGCGGCGCGCGCGGCTGGATCGCCGACCACACCGGCTATCGCTACGACCCGATCGATCCGCGAACCGGCGCGCCGTGGCCCGCGATGCCGCCGGTGTTTTGCGATCTGGCGCGCCGGGCTGCGGAGCAGGGCGGGTTCACGGGCTTTGCGCCCGATGCGTGCCTCGTCAATCGCTACACACCCGGCACGCGGCTTTCGCTGCATCAGGACAAGGACGAGCTGGACTATGCGGCGCCGATCGTCTCGGTCTCGCTGGGGCTGCCCGCGACCTTCCTGTTTGGCGGCATGGCGCGCAGCGACAAGCCGCGCCGCTTCCGGCTCGTCCATGGTGACGTCGTGGTCTGGGGCGGCCCTAACCGGCTCGCCTATCACGGCGTGGCGCCGCTCGCCGACGGCGAGCATCCGCTGCTCGGGCAGCAGCGCATCAATCTGACGTTTCGTCGGACGCAGTAGGCACCTGTCATTCCGGGGCGCGCGTTAGCGCGAACCCGGAATCTCGAGGTTCCGGGTTCGATGCTACGCATCGCCCCGGAACGACATCAAGGCTTCGGCGGGTGGATGAACGCCCACGGGCTGATTTCGGAATCCCGCGTCACCTCGACCGAGATCAGATACGGCCCGCCATGGGCGAGCGCCTTCTCCATCGCCGCCCTGAACTGGTCCGGCGCGGTGACGCGCGCGGCCGCGACGCCGAAGGACTCCGCGAGCTTGACGAAATCCGGATTGACGAGGTCAGACGCCACCACGCGGCCGTCGAAGCGTTCGCGCTGGTCGCGGCGGACATTGCCATAGGCGTTGTTGTTGAACACCAGCGTCACCACGCCGATGTTGAACTGCACGGCGGTGGCAAGCTCCTGCACGCCGAACATGAAGCCGCCGTCGCCGGTGATCGCCACCACCGGCTTGTCGGGATTGGCGACCTTGGCGCCGAGCGCGGTCGGGAAGCCCGATCCGAGCGTGCCCTGGTAGCCTGACGTGATGAAGGTGCGCGGCTCGTAGATCGAAAAGCCGTACCAGGAGGCGAAGCCGACCTGCGACAATTCATCGGTGACGATCGCGTTCGCCGGCAGCACCTCGCGCAGGATGTTCAGATACGCCATCTGCGGCTGGACGCGCTGGATTTCGGCTTGCGCGGTCGCGGTGGCCTCGCGGATCGCGGCGCGGCGGCCGGCGGTCTTGCTGTAGCCGGCCCTGCTGACGGCGGCGACGAGATCGGCGGTCGCGGCCTTGGCATCGGCGACGATAGCGGTGTCCGAGATGAAGCGCCGCATCTCGACCGGATCGATGTCGATGCGGATGCTCTTCAACCCGTCGGGCCGGTAGGGCCAGCGCGACATTGTCGGCAATTCCAGCCGCGAGCCGATGCCGATCATGAGGTCGGTGTTCGGCCACAGCTTGTAGGCGGCAGCCATGGTCAGGCCGAGCTCGTGCGCATTGGAGACGATGCCGCGCCCGCTGCGGAAGGCGACCACGGGCGCATCGATCATCTCGGCAAGCTCGAGGATCTCGGCGCCCGCCTCGATCGCGCCGCTGCCGACGAAGATCATCGGCGCCTTGCTGCCTTTGATGAGTGCGGCCGCCTGCTTGATCATATCAGGATCAGGCAGCGGCGCGGGCAGGGGCTCCAGCACCTCTGCGGCGGCGGTGTCGGCGCGCCGGGTGAAGATATCCCAGGGCATCTCGACCGAGACCGGGCCGCGCCGGCCGGACGTCATCTCCTGGAAGGCGCGCGCCACGGTGGTCGGCGCGTTGCCCGGGGTTTCGATCCGGTCCGCCCATTTCACATAAGTGCGCAGGGTCGCGAGCTGGTCCGGCATCTCGTGCAGATGGCCGCGGCCTTTGCCCAGGAACTGCGTCGGCACCTGGCCGGTGACGCAGAGCACCGGCTCGTTGCAGCCGTACGCCGTGAGCAGCGCCGCGCTGGCGTTGAGCACGCCCGGCCCGGGCACCACGCTGAACACGCCGGGCCTGCCGCTGGCGCGCGCATAGCCGAACGCCATGTAGCCGCAGGCCTGCTCGTGCCGCGCGCCGATCACCTTGAGCTGCGCCTGATGGAAGGCGTCGAACAGGCCGTAGATTTGCGCGCCGGGCAGGCCGAACACGGTGTCGACGCCATGGGCGACAAGGCCGCTTACGATCGCTTCACCGCCGGTGAGGGTGGTCATTGCATCATTCCATTCGTTTCGTTTTCAGGCTTCGTCGACGACGCCGTTCCGCAAGCGGCCGATGCCTTCGGCTTCGACCTCGATCACGTCGCCCGGCTTCAGATAGCGCGGTGGATCGAACCGCGCGCCGGCGCCGGTCGGCGTGCCCGTGACGATGATATCGCCGGGGACCAGCGTTGCGAAGGTCGAGATGTAGCTGATGAGGTAGCGGAACGGAAACATCAGCCGGCTGGTACGGTCGTCCTGCCGGAGCTCGCCGCTGACATGCGTGGTGAGCCTGATGTCGGCGATCTGGGATTCCTGCGTGTAAGGCACCAGCCATGGACCGAGGCTGCCGCTCGAATCGAAATTCTTGCCCTGCGTGACGTTGAACTTGGCGTGGCGCAGCCAGTCGCGCACCGAGCCTTCGTTGCAGAGCGTGAGGGCGGCGATGTGGTCGAGCGCCGTGCTTTCCGGAATGTGCCGGCCGGCCTTGCCGATGACCAGCACGATCTCGCCTTCATAATCGAGCTGTGTGGAGGCACGCGGGCGCACCAGCGGCGTGTCGTGGCCCACGAACGAGCGGGGCGAGCGCATGAACATGCTCGGATATTTCGGCGCGTCCTGGCCGTCCTTGTACTCGGCGTTGCGGTCGGGATAGTTGACGCCGATGCAGATGATCTTTTCCGGCGCCGGCACCGGCGGCAGAAAGGTGATGTCACCGATCGCATGATCCGGCGCGCGGCCGGCTGCTTCCTCGGCGAGGTTCACGAGCTTGCCGGCCGCGATCACTTCGCGCAGCGTCGGATAGTCCTTGGTGTGTCGGGCGGAGAGATCGGCGACGCCGCCGTCCACGACGGCGCCGTAGCGGGTCGAGCCTTTGACGGAGTAGGTGGCGAGGCGGGGGAGTGTCATTGGTAGCCCACTATTATGCGTCGTCCCGGCGAAAGCCGGGACCCATACCGCGTGATTTATCGATAGCGCGCGATGACAATCCCGAACGACCAGTCTTCGCCAAACCATTCCCTGTGGTTATGGGTCCCGGCTTTCGCCGGGACGACGGGGAAAGAGTCCTTATTGACCACTAACATCAATCCGCCACCAGCACGTCGGCCACGAATTTCGGCTCGCGCACGGTCTGCCCGGTGAAGGGCGAGCCCTGCTCGAACCACGAGCGCGGCGCTGGCGCGCCCCACAGCGTCTGGCGGCGTGGATCGCGCAGCGACCAGCGCAGCGGCTCGTGGTCGTGATCGCCGGTGAAATAGTCGCTGGTGTAGAGCTCGAGGCGGTGACCATCAGGGTCGCGGACGTAGAGGAAGAACGCGTTCGAGATGCCGTGGCGTCCGGGGCCGCGTTCGATGTTTTTGACGAAGCCTGCGGAGGCCATCACGTCGCAGAGATGGATGATGTTCATCGCCGTCGGCGTCCAGTACGCGAAGTGGTGCAGGCGAGGGCCCTTGCCATTGGTGATCGCAAAATCGTGGACGTTGCCCTTGCGATGCATCCAGGCGGCTGCAATGCGCCCGTTCGGCCCATCCTCCTCGGCGTATTCGGTGAGGCGGAAGCCGAGCCGCGCGTAGAACTCGACGGTGTCCTGCACCTCGGCGGCGAAGACGTTGAAATGATCGAGCCGCTGCGGGTGGCAGCCCCGGTAGAGGTCGTAGCGGCGAAGCAGATGCGGCCGGCGGTCCATCGACGCATAGAGCTCGATCTGGAAGCCGTAGGGATCGGTGAATTGCAGCGTGCGGCCCTGGAAGGGCTGATCGACGAAGGCGTAGGCGAGGCCGTTCTCGGAAAGGAACGCGGCGGCCTTGTCGAGGTCCTTGTCGTTGCCGACCTTGAATCCGAGCCGGGCGCAGGCGGGCGCAGCCGCCTTGCGCAGCACCAGCGAGTGATGCTGATGCTCCTCGGCCGCGCGCAAATACACGACCTTGTCGTCGGCATCCTCGACATGCAGGCCGACGGTGGTCTCGTAGAACGCGCGGCTGAGCTTCAGATCGGTCACGTCGAGCACGACGTGGCTCGAACGGATGATGTTGAACGGCGGCTCGAAGATGTGTTGCGGTACCGGCATTGGCGTTTCCCCTCGGTCCTGTCATTCTGGGGCGGCTCGCAGAGCCGAACCCGGAATCCATCGCGCAGCAGTGTTGGTGGATGAATGGATTCCGGGTTCGATGCTTCGCATCGCCCCGGAATGACGATCACATTCCCAGCTTCTGAATCTTGTGCGTGCCCCGCGCCAGCGAGACGTGCTTGGTTTCCATGTAGAAGTCGAACGAATAGTCGCCGCCGTCGCGGCCGATGCCGGAGGCCTTCATGCCGCCGAACGGCGTCGGCAGATGGCGGACGTTTTCCGAGTTCAGCCAGATCATGCCGGCCTCGAGCGCATCCGCGACACGCAGCGCACGGCCCATGTCGTTGGTCCAGACATAGCCGGTGAGGCCATAACGAATGTCATTGGCGATCTCGACAGCGTCTTTCTCGTCGCGGAAGGGCAGCACGGTGAGGAACGGTCCGAACACCTCCTCCTGCGCGACGCGCATCTTGCCGTTCGCGCCGGTCACCAGCGTCGGCTCGACGTAGTGGCCGCCGCCGGGTCCATCATAGGCCTTGCCGCCGACCGCGATCGTCGCGCCGTCCTTCCGCGCGACGTCGAAATAGGAGCAGACCTTGGCGAGATGCCGCTCGTGGATCAGCGGCCCGATTTCGGTCGCGGGATCGAGGGGATGGCCGACCTTCAGCGCCTTCACGCGCGCGGTCAGCTTTTCGACGAATTTCTCCGCGATGCCTTGCTGAATCAGCAGGCGGCTCGACGACGTGCAGCGCTCGCCGTTGAGCGAGTAGATCATGAACACGACGGCATCGAGCGCGCGGTCGAGATCGGCGTCGTCGAACACGATCACCGGGTTCTTGCCGCCGAGCTCGAAATGCACGCGCTTCAAGGTCGGCGCGCCTTGAACCATGATCGCGGAGCCCGTCGCGCTCTCGCCGACGAAGCCGATCGCCTTGATGGCGGGATGCTCGGTCAGCGCCTTGCCGGCTTCCTCGCCGAAGCCGTGCACGGTGTTGAGCACGCCGTCGGGGACGCCGGCTTCCTTGACGAGCTTCGCCAGAATAGCCGCCGTCACCGGTGACCACTCGGCCGGCTTGTGCACGACCGTGCAGCCGGCGGCCAGCGCCGGTGCGATCTTCCAGGTCGAGAGCATGAACGGCGTGTTCCACGGCGTGATCACGCCGACCGGGCCGATCGGCACGCGGGTGGAGACGTTCCAGTGCTCGTCGCTCGGCGTGTTGAGGCCGTCGCGCGCCTCCGCGCATTTGTCGGCGAAGAAACGAAAATTCTCGGCGGCGCGGACCGCGGCCTTCGCCATGAAACGATAGGCCTGTCCGGTGTCGATGCATTCCAGCACAGCGATGTCGTCGGCATTGTCCTCGATGGCATCAGCCACGCGATGCAGCAGCTTGCGTCGCATCGCGGGCCCCATGTCGCGCCAGGACTTGAAGGCAAGCGCAGCGGCGGTCGCCGCAGCGTCGATGTCCTCGGCATTGCCGCGGGCGACGCTCGCGAGCGCCGCGCCATCGACGGGCGATTTCGTCTCGAAGGTCTCGCCTGATATCGACGGGACCATCTTGCCGTCGATCATGTGGCCGATCCCCTCCGCGCGCAGCTTCTCGAGCAGCGGCGCGACGCGGTCGCGGTTGGCCTGGAACACATCGGCTTTCGGCGTGGGCTTATCCATGGGCGGCCTCCGCTTTCAGGGCGTCGTGGATGTTGTTGCGCTTCCAGCTGGTGTCCTTGTCGTTGATCTGCATGTCGAACGAGAGGGCGAACTTGCTGGCGGCGAAGACGGGATCGAGATGTTTGGAGAGCGCCTGGAAGACATGCTCGCCGGCTTGCTGGCGGGTCTTGAGGTCACGGCCCTCGCCGATGCGCAGCACCATGTCGAGAAAGCCGTAATCCTGCCTGTTATCCGCAATCGCGTAATGCTCGCATCTGACAGCGCGGACGCGGATGCCGCCGAGCGGGAAGATCCCGGTCTCCACCGCCGCCTTGCGCACCACTTCGCACACCGCGGCGATGTCGAGGCGGCCATCGAGATTGGCCGAATATTCGATCGTGAAATGCGGCATGGCGGTTTCACTCCCTGTCTTTTTTTGTTCGCCTAAGCGAAGTAGCAGCTCACCGAGCCGTAGGCGCCATAATCGGCTTGAATTGTGTCGCCCTTGCGGGTCTCGATCGGGCGGATGAAGGAGCCGGCCAGCACGACCTGGCCGGGCTCCAGCGCAAGGCCGAGCGGCGCGATCTTGTTGGCAAGCCAGGCCACGGCGGTGGCGGGATGATTGAGCACGCCTGCGGCAAGGCCGGTCTCTTCGAGCTGGCCGTTCCTGAAACAGAGCGCGCCGATCCAGCGCAAATCTGCGTCCAGCGGGCGGATCGGCCGGCCGCCGAGCACGATGCCGGCATTCGCCGCATTGTCGGCGATGGTGTCGAAGATTTTTCGCGTGGCCTTGGTCTTGGGATCGACGCGCTCGATCCGCGTGTCCAGGATTTCCAGCGCCGGCACCACGAAGTCGGTGGCGTTGAGCACGTCGAACATCGTGCAGTCGGGCCCGGCGAGGCGCTTGCTCATGACGAAGGCGAGCTCGGCCTCGACGCGCGTCGCGATGAAGCGCTCGGTCGGGATGATCCCGCCGTCGGCGAAGAACATGTCGTCGAGCAGCACGCCGGAATCCGGCTCGTCGATGTTGAGCGCGCTCTGCATCGCCTTCGAGGTGAGGCCGATCTTGTGGCCCTTGACGAGGCGCCCCTCGGCGATCTTGACGTCGACCCAGGCCTTCTGAATCGCGTAGGCGTCAGTGATGGTGATGTCAGGGAAATCCTGCGAGAGCTGCCGGATCTGCGTGCGGGTCTTCTCCGCCCGGTGCAGACGCCTCGCGCAAGCTTGGATATCGTCGTTGGAAAGCGCCATCTGGGATCTTACAAATCGTGGTGCCGGGAGATACTTAACATGTTAAGTGAATGCGTCAAACAGAATCTGACCTTGCTGCACTGCAAACATTTTGCGGTTTGAAAGGGCGTCATGACGAAGAGACCGGCTGATCCCGCCAACGCAAGCGCGCCTGCCGCACGGCAGGTTCCGATGCGCGACTTCTCGCGCTCGCTGCCGATGTCGCTGCTCAGGGCGCGCGAGGCGGTGATGCGGCAGTTTCGTCCCTCGCTGCGCGAGCACGGCCTGACCGAGCAGCAATGGCGCATCCTGCGCGCGCTGGCGGCCATCGAGGCCGCCGAGGTCACGGAACTCGCGCGCACCGCGTTCCTGCTCGGGCCAAGCCTGTCGCGCATCCTGCGCGATCTCGAGGCGCGCAATCTGATCGAGCGCAAGACCGCGAAGGCGGACCAGCGTCGCAGCATGGTCTCGATCTCGAAAGAGGGCGTGAAGCTGATGGCCTCCGTCGCGCCGACGTCGGAGGCGATCTACGCGGAGATCACCAGCCGCTTCGGCGCCCGCAAGCTCGCCGAATTGCAGGAGATGCTCGGCGAGCTCGAACAGAGTCTTGCGGGGCTCGGCGCCGGCAACGAGGCAAGTGCCGAGGAGTGAGGGCCAGGACCCGATCGTGCCGGACTTTGCGACCTGGGTCATCGCCGAAGGCAAGATGCTGGTGGCTAGCCGCGGCGGCAGAAGCTGCCGAAGGGCGCGCTGACCGGAACCGGAGCCACCTCGGGCGGGCGCGGCTTCGCCAACGGCATGCTGGCGTTCCATGTCGATCCCGAGGTGGTCGATACCTCCCATGTGTTCGATGCAGAGGTCTCGCGCCATGTCGACTTCATCCGCGCCACCAGGCCGGTGGTCGGGGCCGATCAGGTGCTGATTCCCGGCGATCCCGAGCGAAAAACCAGGGCCGAGCGCACCCAGAACGGCATCCCCTTGCCGGATGAGACCTGGGCGGCGATAGTGAATACCGCCCGCGAGGTCGGCGTCAGCGAAATCAGCATCCAGAGGGCGACCGCATAGGTCTTGCGTCATTGCGAGCGTAGCGCGGCGCTCCGGTTCGCGCTAACAGCGACGTCGCGCTGTCGCGGCGCTCGTCATGGTGACGACGGTCCAAACAACAAAGAAGGAAGGCAACGTGGCGAACAAGGTCAAGGAAATCTGGAAGTCGGGCAAGGCCGTGGTCAACGCGTGGCTCGCGATTCCCTCCGGCTTCTCGGCCGAGATGATCGCACAATGCGGCTTCGACAGCGTCACCGTCGACATGCAGCACGGCGTGCAGGACTATCTGTCGATGGTGCAGTGCTTCCAGGCGATGGACAAGCATCCCGTGACCCCGATGGTCCGCGTGCCCTGGAACGAGCCCGGCATCATCGGCAAGGTGCTCGACGGCGGCGCCTATGGCGTGATCTGCCCGATGGTCAATACGCCCCAGGAAGCCAGGAACCTCGTCTCCTATTCGAAATATCCGCCGCAGGGCGTGCGCTCCAACGGCCCGATCCGCGCCGGCATGTACGGCACCGCGGGCTCCTACCAGAAGACGGCGAACGCCGACACCATTCTGCTGCCGATGATGGAGACCAAAACCGCGGTCGAGAACATGGAAGCGATCCTCGACGTCGAGGGCATCGACGGCGTCTATATCGGCCCGTCCGACCTCGGCTTCTCCTACGGCCTCGAGCCCAAGCTCGATCGCACCGAGCCTGAGATCCTCGCGATCTACGACAAGATCATCAAGGAGTGCGGCAAGCGCGGCCTCAACCCGGGCATCCATTGCAGCGGCGCCGAAGGCGCGGCGCGCGCCATCAACATGGGCTTCAAGCTGGTGACGCTTTCGAACGAGGTCGGTATGATGACGACCTACGCCAAGATGCAAGTCAACGCGACCCGCAAGGATTCCGGCGGCAAGGCGTAAGCTTCCGTGTCCCGGACGCGGTGCAGCACCATAAGCGCGTTTACGCGCGTCTTTGACGCGCTATGGTGCCGCTCCGCAGAGCCGGGACCCGGTTGCCAGCCCAACACATGATGTGACACTGGGCCCCGGATCAGCAGCGCACCGCTTTCGCGCTGCGCAGCGTCCGGGGCACGATACCTAGAAGACCCAAGGAGACCTTCCATGACCATCAGCCCTGTCATCCGCCTGCATCCCGATGATGGCGTGCTGATCGCGCGCGCGAGCCTGCCGCCGGGAACATCGGTGGCCGACGGCGTGACCACGGTCGAGCGCATTCCCTCCGGCCACAAGGTCGCGATCAAGCCGATCGCCGTGGGCGAGCCGATCAGGCGCTACGGCCAGATCATCGGCTTTGCGACGGTACCGATCGCGCCGGGCCAGCACGTGCACACGCAGAACTGCGGCATGGGCGATTTCGCCAAGGACTATGCCTATTGCGTCGACGTCAAGCCGACGCCGAATTTCGACCTGCCGGCGACGTTCGAAGGCATCCGCCGCCCGGACGGCCGCGTCGCCACGCGCAACTATATCGGCATCCTCACTTCCGTGAATTGCAGCGCGCATGTCGCGAGCCTCGTCGCCGACGTCTTCAAGAAGAACCCCTTCAACGGCGACAATCCGCTGGCCGATTTTCCCAACGTCGACGGCGTGGTCGCGCTCACGCACAAGACCGGCTGCGGCATGACGCAGAACGAGCCCTTAGCGCTGCTTCGCCGCACGCTCGGCGGCTACGCGCGCCACGTCAATTTCTCCCACGTCATCGTGCTCGGCCTCGGCTGCGAGGTGAACCAGATCGGCGGCCTGATGGAGGAGCAGAAGCTCGCCGGCCGCCTCCGCGCGATGGACATCCAGGAGGTCGGCGGCACCCGCAAGACCGTGGAAGCGGGCATTGCCTTCGTGCGCGAGGCGCTGGCCGACGCCAACAAGGTGAAGCGCGAAACGGTGCCGGCAAGCGAGCTCACCGTTGCCCTGCAATGCGGCGGCTCCGACGGCTATTCCGGCGTATCAGCCAACCCGGCGCTGGGCGCCGCCAGCGACCTCATCGTGCGCCATGGTGGCACCGTGATCCTGTCGGAGACGCCGGAGACCTACGGCGCCGAGCACCTGCTCACCCGCCGCGCGGTCAGCCGCGAGGTCGGTGAGAAGCTGGTCGACCTCATGCGCTGGTGGGACGCGTACACCGAACGCGAAGGCGCCGAGATGAACGCCAATCCGAGCCCCGGCAACAAGGCCGGCGGTCTCACCACCATCCTGGAGAAGTCGCTCGGCGCGATGGCCAAGGCCGGCACCACCAACCTCGTCGAGGTGCTGCGCTACGCCGAGCCCATCACCAAGAAGGGCTTCGTGTTCATGGACACGCCCGGCTACGATCCCGTTGCGGCAACGGGCCAGGTCGCCGGCGGCGCCAATCTGGTCTGCTTCACCACCGGCCGTGGCAGCGTGTTCGGCTGCAAGCCGGCGCCTTCGATCAAGCTCGCCACCAACACGCCCATGTACAAGCGCATGGAAGAGGACATGGACGTCAATTGCGGCACCATCCTCGAAGGCGAGGAGAGCGTCGAGCAATGCGGCCAGCGCATCTTCGAGCTCATCCTCAAGACCGCCTCGGGCCAGCCGACCAAGAGCGAGAGTTTCGATTTCGGCGGCGCCGAGTTCGCACCCTGGGTGCTGGGCGCGACGATGTAGCGGTGCTGATGCACCTCGCTGCCGGACCGGCAGCACGAACAGCGGACACCTACGTAGTCATACGTAGGTGCCATATGACCGCAGGAGTTCCTGCGGTCACTCGGGGTTAATATTTCGCACCGTAATCGTGAGGTGATGCGGGCGACCTTTCGAGGGCGCTGCCTTCGTGAGGATTCGTCAACGATGACGCGTGCGATACGGCCGACTGGCGTGGAAAATCTCCTCGGCGAGGAGGAGCTGATCGTATCGAAGACCGATCTCAAGGGCCGCATCACCTACGCCAATGACATTTTCCTTCGCATGGCGAAATACAGCTATGCCGAGCTGATGGGCGCCCCCCATAGCCTGATCCGCCACCCCGACATGCCGCGCTGCGTCTTCAAGCTGCTCTGGGACACGCTTCAGTCCAGGCAGGAGATCTTCGCCTACGTCGTCAATCTGGCGAAGGACGGCAGTCATTACTGGGTGTTCGCCCACGTCACGCCGACGTTCGACGAGCGTGGCAATATCGTCGGCTATCACTCCAACCGCCGCAAGCCCGATCCGGCGCAGGTCGAACGCATCAAGCCGATCTACAAGACGCTGTGCGCGGAAGAGGCGCGGCATGCCAATGCCAAGGACGGCATGCATGCTAGCTTCGATGCGATGGTCGGCCTGCTCAAGCAACAGGGTGTCGGTTACGATGAATTTGTGCTCTCTCTCTAAGGCGCAGGGAGCGACCGCGCTCGCGTGTGTTCTCGCCGTCGTTGCGTTCGTCCTCTCGCTTCTCGGTGTGACCGGAATCTCCGGTGCGGCGCTGCCTGGCGCGACGATCGTGCTGCTCGGCTATGCCGTCTGGTGCCAGCGTCGCACGGCGGAGGCGGTCGATGAGGTCGCGGATGTGTGCCGCAAGGCGGCGCGCGGCGATCTCGAGGCGCGCATCCTGAGCGAGCGGCAAGCCGGGCGGATCGGCGCCATTCAGAAGTCGGTCAACGACATGCTCGACATCACCGACGCCTATCTGCGCGAAGCCTCGGCGTCGATGAACTACGCCAGCCGCGGCAAGTATTTCCGCAAGATCCTGGCGCGCGGATTGCCCGGCTCGTTCCGCCGTTCGGCCGCCGTCATCAATTCCGGCACCGACAGTCTCGGCCGCAGGGTCGTCGAGATTGCGGACCTCGCACAGCAGTTCGGCACGCATCTCGACCAGGTGGCCGGCACCCTCATGGGGGCCGCGACCGATCTCGAATCCGACGCCGGCCAGATGGCGGCGGCGGCCGAGAAGACCAGCCGGCAGACCTCCGGCGTGCTCAGCGCGTCCGACCATGCCTCGCGCAATGTCGCCACCGTCGCCAGCGCCGCGGAACAGCTTGCGTCCTCGATTGCCGAGATCGGCCGTCAGGTGACCGGCTCGACCGCGAGCACCGGACGCGCCGTGAACGAGGCCAATCGCGCCGGCAGCGAGATCCGCACGCTTGCGGATGCGGCGATGCGGATCGGCGACGTGGTCAAGCTGATCAGCGAGATCGCCGAGCAGACCAACCTCCTGGCGCTCAACGCCACGATCGAGGCGGCGCGTGCGGGCGAGGCCGGTCGCGGCTTCGCGGTGGTGGCCTCCGAGGTCAAGAGCCTCGCCAACCAGACCGCGAAGGCGACCGAGGAGATCAGCGCCAAGGTCGGCGAGATGCAGCAATCGACGACCAATTCGGTCGCAGCGGTCGAGGCGATCGCGCAGACCATCGCCGAGATCGACGGCATCACCGCTTCGATCGCGACCTCGATCGAGCAGCAGGGTCTTGCGACCCGCGAGATCGCTCGCAACGTCCAGGAGGCGTCGGCCGGCACCTCCCAGGTCTCCTCCAACGTCACAGGCATCAGCGAAGCCGCCGCCGACACCGGCCGCGTCGCGAGCCGCGTCAATAGCGCCTCCGAACGCGTCCATGGCGAGGTCGAGACGCTCAAGCGCGAGGTCACGCAGTTCCTGCAGCGGCTGACGTCCGCGGCGTAGCGTCATCCGAAGAGCACGCTGCCCTTCCTTCTCCCCTTGTGGGAGAAGGTGGCGCGAAGCGCCGGATGAGGGGTCTCTCTCCGCACGCACCACAGCGAGAGGCGTGTATGCGGACAGCACCCCTCACCCGTCTCGCCGCTATGCGGCGAGCCACCCTCTCCCACAAGGGGAGAGGGAAGCAGCGCGGCCTTGGCGACCACCGCACTCGGCCCGCACCTTGCATAGGCACCCTCTGCCCGTTGTTAGTGCTTGATCGCACTGACGTCAGGTGTTCTGCTCAAAAAAGCTGCTGGAGCACCGTACCCCGTGTCGATCTACGTCGCGTTACACCACGTCACGCACTACAAATACGACCGCCCGATCGATCTTGGCCCGCAGACCATCCGTCTGCGGCCGGCGCCGCACACGCGCACGCCGATCCTGAGCTATTCGCTCAAGGTCACGCCGGCCAACCATTTCGTGAACTGGCAGCAGGACCCGCAGGGCAACTGGCTGGCGCGCTACGTTTTTCCGGAGAAGACGACCGAGCTGAAATTCGAGGTCGATTTCACGGCGCAGATGACCGTGGTCAACCCGTTCGACTTCTTCGTCGAGCCCTATGCCGACAGCTTCCCGTTCGAATATCCCAAGGACCTGAAGACGGAGCTGGCGCCCTATCTCGAGACCGTCAAGCCGGATCGCCTGTTCGCGAAATTTCTCGACACGATCCCGCACGAAGCCCCGAACACCGTCAACTTCCTGGTCGATCTCAATCGCGAGCTTCAGAAGCACGTCCGCTACATCATCCGCATGGAGCCCGGCGTGCAGACGCCGGAGGAGACGCTCTCCTCTGGCGCCGGCTCGTGCCGCGACTCCGCCTGGCTCCTGATCCAGACGCTGCGCCATCTCGGGCTCGCCGCCCGTTTCGTCTCCGGCTACCTGATCCAGATCCGTCCCGACATCGATCCGATCGAGGGACCGCCCGAGGTCGAGAACGACTTTACCGACCTGCACGCCTGGGCCGAGGTCTACCTGCCGGGCGCGGGCTGGATCGGGTTCGACGCCACCTCCGGCATGCTGGCGGGCGAGGGGCATATCCCGGTGGCCGCCACGCCGCATTATCGCTCGGCCGCGCCGATCTCCGGCGGTGCCGGCTTTGCAGAGGTCGAGTTCGCCTTCGACATGAGCGTCAAGCGCATCCGCGAGGCGCCGCGCATCACCAAGCCGTTCTCCGACGAATCCTGGGCGCGACTCGACGATCTCGGCGAGCAGGTCGACGGCGATCTCGCGAGCGCGGATGTGCGGCTCACCATGGGCGGCGAACCGACCTTCGTCTCGGTCGACGATCTCGAGGCGGGGGAGTGGAACACGGAGGCCGTCGGCCCGACCAAGCGCGCGCTTGGCGACGATCTGATCCGCCGCCTGCGCACGCGCTTCGCGCCGGGCGGCCTGCTGCATTACGGCCAGGGCAAATGGTATCCCGGCGAGAGCCTGCCGCGCTGGGCCTTCGGCCTCTATTGGCGCAAGGACGGCGTGCCGATCTGGAAGAATGTTGACCTGATCGCCAAGATCGAGAATCCGCGGCCGGCCGGGACGAAGGACGCCGAGGCCTTTATCGAGGGCGCGGCGCTGCGGCTTGGGCTCGATCCCGGCTACATCATGCCGGCCTATGAGGACACCGCACTCTGGCTTCAGAAGGAAGCCGAGCTTCCCGTCAATGTCGATCCGACCGACTCCAAATTGTCAGATCCGGAGGCACGTGCGCGCATCGCGCGGGTGTTCGAGCAGGGCCTCAACACCCCGCGCGGATTCGTGCTGCCGGTGCAGCGCTGGAACGCGCCGCCGCGCTGGCGCAGCGAGCGCTGGACGCTGCGGCGCAACCATCTGTTCCTGACACCGGGCGATTCCCCGCTCGGCCTGCGCCTGCCGATCGGCTCGCTCGGCTACGTTCCGCCGAACCAATATCCCTACATCATCGAGCGCGACCCGATGGAGGCGCGGGGCAAGCTGCCGGTGTTCACGCTCGCCGCGCGCCCGGAAGCTCCGCCACGGGTCGCGCCCGAGAATCTCAACACGTCGGTTCCGGTGCGCACCGCGATGTCGGTCGAAGTCCGCGATGGCGTGCTCTGCGCCTTCATGCCGCCGGTCGAGCGCATCGAGGATTATCTCGAGCTGGTCGCGGCGCTGGAAGCGACCGCCGAGGAGATGCAGCTCCAGGTCCATGTCGAGGGTTATCCGCCGCCGTTCGACCCGCGCATCGAGGTCATCAAGGTGACGCCCGATCCCGGCGTCATCGAGATCAACATCCAGCCGGCCAAGAGCTGGCGCGATGCGGTCGACATCACCTCCGGCCTCTATGAGGACGCGGCGAAGGTGCGCCTCGGCGCCAACCGCTTCCTGGTCGACGGCCGCCACACCGGCACCGGCGGCGGCAATCACGTCGTCGTCGGCGGCTCCTCACCGCAGGACTCGCCGTTCCTGCGCCGGCCCGATCTGCTCAAGAGTCTGGTCTTGTACTGGCAGCGGCATCCGTCGCTGTCCTACTTCTTCTCCGGCCTCTTCATCGGCCCGACCAGCCAGGCGCCGCGCATCGACGAAGCGCGGCACGACAGCATCTACGAGCTCGAGATCGCGCTGTCGCACGTGCCGCCGCCGGGCTACCAGACGCCGTTGTGGCTGGTGGACCGGCTGTTCCGGCATCTGCTCGTCGACATCACCGGCAACACCCACCGCGCCGAGATCTGCATCGACAAGCTCTATTCGCCCGATGGTCCGACCGGGCGGCTCGGCCTTGTCGAATTCCGCGCGCTCGAAATGCCGCCGGATCCGCGCATGTCGCTGGCGCAGCAGCTGCTGATCCGCGCGCTGATCGCAAGGTTCTGGCGCGAGCCGCAACAAGGCAAGTTCGTGCGCTGGGGCACCGCGCTGCATGACCGCTACATGCTGCCGCATTTCATCTGGGAAGATTTTCTGGACGTGCTCTCCGAGCTGAAGCAGTTCGGCTATCCCTTCGAGCCGGAATGGTATCTGGCCCAGCTCGAATTCCGCTTCCCCGCCTTCGGCCGCGTCCATCATGGCGGCGTGACGCTGGAGCTGCGTCAGGCGCTGGAGCCCTGGCACGTGCTGGGCGAGGAGGGCTCGGCCGGCGGCACCGTGCGCTATGTCGACTCATCGGTCGAACGCCTCCAGGTCAAGGCGGAGGGTTTTGTCGAGGGCCGCCACATCATCACCTGCAACGGCCGCCGCCTGCCGATGACCTCGACCGGCCGTTCCTCGGAGGCCGTGGCCGGTGTCCGTTTCAAGGCCTGGCAGCCGGCCTCCGGCCTGCACCCGACGATTCCGGTTCACGCGCCCCTGACCTTCGACCTGATCGACACCTGGAACGGCCGCTCGCTCGGCGGCTGCGTCTATCACGTCGCCCATCCCGGCGGCCGCAGCTACGACACCAAGCCGGTCAACACCTACGAGGCCGAGGCGCGGCGGCTGGCGCGCTTCCAGGACCACGGCCATACGCCGGGTCCGATGCAGCCGCCGCCCGAGGAACGCACAAATGAGTTTCCGCTGACCCTCGACTTGCGAACCCCGCTCCTGCAATGAGTATGAGGGTGGGGCAGGGAGAGGCGCATGGGCGAGGGCGCAGCCGAAGGGGACGACAAGGCGGGTAGGGCGCAAAGCCAGCGCCGGCTCGCGCAATGGGTCCGCGACTATAGCCGCCTGCCTGGCATTCCCGACGAGTTCCTGGGGCCCGATGGCGCCCCGCGCGCGGTCTGGAGCCGCTTCTTCGATGCCTTCGGGGCGCTTGCGCCCGACGAGATCGAGCGGCGGTTCGGCATGGCCGACCGTCACCTCCGCGAGGCCGGCGTCACCTACCGCGCCCCCGGCGACAGTGCCGACCGGCCGTGGTCGCTCAGCCATCTGCCGCTGCTGATCGACGAGGCCGACTGGAAGCAGCTCTGCGACGGCATCACCCAGCGCGCCGAGCTGCTCGAACTCGTGCTGCGCGACATCTATGGCGAGGGCCGGCTGGTCGCGGAAGGCGCGCTGCCGGCGGCCGCGATCGCCGGCAGTCCCGAATATCTCCGTCCCGTCTGCGGCGTGCCGCCGCCGGGCGGACGCTACCTCTCGCTCTATGCCGCCGACGTCGGCCGCGGGCCCGACGGCCGCTGGTGGGTGCTCGGTGACCGCACGCAGGCGCCATCGGGCGCGGGCTACGCGCTGGAGAACCGCCTGGTGCTCTCGCGCGCCTTCTCCGATCTCTACAAGTCGATGAACGTGCCGCGGGTCGCGCCGTTCTTCGAGGCGTTTCGCGACAGCCTGCGCGCGCGCGCCGATCGCGACGAGCCGCGGATCGGCGTGCTCACCCCCGGCAGCTTCAGCGAGACCTATTTCGAGCACGCGACGCTGGCGCGCTATCTCGGCTTCCTCCTGGTCGAGGGCGACGATCTCGCCGTCAGCGACAACCGCGTCCACATCCGTACCGTCGCGGGCCTCAAGCGGCTCGACGTGCTGCTCCGCCGCGTCGATTCCAACTCGCTCGATCCGCTCGAGCTCGATGCCTCTTCGCGGCTGGGGGTGCCCGGCCTCATCGACGTGCTGCGCAAGGACGGCGTCGTCGTCGCCAACATGCCTGGCTCCGGTGTGCTGGAGGCGAGGGCGATGCTCGGCTTCCTGCCGGCGCTCAGCCGCCGCCTGCTCGGCGAAGAGCTGAAGATGCCGCACATCGCGACCTGGTGGTGCGGCCAGCGCATCGCGCGCGACGAGGTGTTGTCGCGGCTCGACGAGGTCGCGATCGAGGGCGCCTACCGGCGCGGCGTTCCCGGTTTCGACAGCAACGGTCCGGTGCTCGCGAGCGAGCTCGACGCCGGCGGGCGCCAGCGCCTGATCGACGCCATCGGCACACGCGGCATGGACTATGTCGGCCAGGAGGTGGTGCGGCTCTCGACCATGCCGGTGTGGGAGCAGGGCCAGATCACGCCGCGCCCGTTCGTGCTGCGCGTGTTCGCCGCCGCCACGCCCGACGGCTGGGCCATCATGCCCGGCGGCTTCTGCCGCATCGCCGAACAGGCCGATGCGCGCGCGGTGTCGATGGGCGACGGCGCGCGCGCCGCCGACGTCTGGGTCGTCTCGGGCAAGCAGGTCTCGACCGCGACGCTGCTGCCCGCGACCGACAAGGTGCGGATCCGCCGCATCGCCGGCGTGCTGCCGAGCCGTGCCGCCGACAATCTGTTCTGGCTCGGCCGCTATCTCGAACGCGCCGAGGCGACGCTGCGGCTGGTGCGCGCGCTGGGCTCGCCCAGCGGGCCCAACAAGGGCACCGCGGCCTCGCTGCAATCGGCCGAACGGATCCAGCGCCTGCTGGTGGCCTGGGGCGCGATCTCGCAGACCTCGCGCGCGGCGCCGGGGCGCATCGCCGCCGAGGCGTTGCAGAGCGCGGAGCGTTTCGGCTCGGCCTTGTCGCTGGTGCGCGCGGCGCAGCGCACCGCGACCTCCCTGCGCGAGCGGCTGTCGCCCGATGCATGGCAGGTCATCACCGAGATGGCCGAGCGCCTCGCCTACGAGGTCGAGGACGACGACAGCGTGCTGAGCGCGGCCGAGCTGACCTTGCAGGAGCTGGCGAGCTTTGCCGGCCTTGCGCAGGAGAACATGAACCGCGCCGCCGGCTGGCGCTTCCTCGACATCGGCCGCCGCACCGAGCGCGCCATCAACACGGCGCGCTTCGCCCGCCAGTTCGCCTATGACGAGGCCGGCGACGAGGATCTCGACATCCTGCTGACGCTGGTGGATTCCCAGATCACCTATCGCTCGCGCTATCTGCTGGCGCCGATCCTGGCACCGGTGCGCGACCTCGCGGTGCTCGACAGCTACAACCCGCGTTCGGTGGCGTTCCAGGTGGCGATGCTGAACGAGCACATCGCGGCGCTGCCGAGCCTGAAGGAGCACGGCCTGATCGAGCAGCCGCAACGGCTCGCGGTCGCGGTGCAGGCGATGCTGGCGACGGCCGAGGCCGAGAAGCTCGAGGTCAAGACGCTGTTCTCGCTGGAGCAGGATTTGCTCAGCCTCGCCGAGGCGATCGGGCTGCATTACTTCCCGCATGGCCCGAACGCCAGCCGGCCGGAAAAGCTGACGGGGCTGGCGTGATCTACGACATCCGTCACGTCACCACGTACGAGTACGAGAGTCCGGTCAGCTTCGCCCGCTGCACGCTGCGGCTGGAGCCGAGGGGCGGCGTCGGGCAGGAGCTGATCTCGCACCATGTCGAGATTCGTCCGCGCCCCTCCGAGCGCAATGTTCGCCGCGATTTCTTCGGCACGCTGACCGAGAGCGTCGTGATCGAGGCCGCGCATCGCAACTTGCGCATCGACTCGCGCTCGCGCGTCTCGGTCTCGCGCCAGCCGCCGGCACGCGATGCTGGCAGCCCGGCCTGGGAGAGCATTCGCGACATCGCGTTCGAGGCGACCAGCCTCGGGCCGTCCTCGCCGGTCGGCTACGTCTTTGCGAGCCCGCTGGTGCCGGTGCTGCGTCCGGTCAGCGCCTATGCGGCTTTGAGCTTTGCGCCCGGCGCGGGCATCCTCGCCGGCGCGGTCGATCTCATGCACCGCATCCGCACCGAGTTTCGCTACGATCCCAAGGCGACGGTGATTTCGACGCCGCTCAACGAGGTCTTCGACAAGCGGCATGGCGTCTGCCAGGACTTTGCCCATGTGATGATCGCAGGACTGCGCGGGCTCGGTCTTCCGGCGGCTTATGTCAGCGGCTATTTGCGCACCATTCCGCCGCCGGGCCAGCCGCGGCTGCAAGGCGCCGACGCCACCCACGCCTGGGTATCGCTGTGGTGCGGGGCGGAGCTCGGCTGGGTCGATTTCGATCCGACCAACGATCTTCTGGTCGCCAATGACCATATCGTGCTCGCGGTCGCGCGCGACTTCTCCGACGTCTCGCCGGTCGATGGTATCATCGTCGGTTCGCCGAAGCAGAAGCTCGGCGTCGCCGTCGATGTGCTGCTGGTGGAATGATCGCGGGCCTCCGCCGTCCCGGCATCGTCCAGGACGATGCAGGCGCATGCGTCAGCCGGCGGTCCATTCCGGTGCCCTCTAGCCGACGTCCGATAAAGCGAATTTTGATGTGTGTCCGGCGGCCGCAGTCCTGCATGGCCCGCCCTGGATGCATCGCGCCGCGACAGCAGCCGCGATGTCGCAGCGCGCAACTGCAGCAAATTTCCGTATTTTTGGTCCCGGATTTGGTCACCCGGCCCAAGATGGGCTATGCTGGCCGTTGCGTCGAGGACAGGAATGAGACGTCGGGAGTTGACGTGGGACACCACCGACAAGCGGGGCTGCATCCATGATGACGTTGCCGAGACTGGCGGCCGAATCCCTGGAGAAGTTGCTGGGGACATTCATGCGTCGCCGGTACGACGAGCCCTCTGCCAGGGTGCTGGAGGGCTCGACGCGCACCGCGATGGAATGCATCGGCAACAGCGACGCGCTCTACCACAACATCGAGCACACGATGCTGGTGACGCTGGCCGCCCAGGCCATCCTCACGGGACGCAATCTCCATGCGCATCTTGCGGCGGAGGACTACCTCCATATCCTGATCGCCTGTCTTGCGCACGACATCGGCTATGTTCGCGGCCTGTTTCCGGAGGATGACGAAGACGGTTTCATCATCGACGAGGCCGGGACCAAGGTGTCGCTGCCGCGCGGCGCCTCGGATGCCAGTTTGATGATGTATCACGTTGATCGTTCGAAACTTTTCGTGCGGCGGCGGCTGCCGCCGATCCGCGGCATCGACAGCGAGCGCGTCGCCCGCGCCATCGAGGGAACACGCTTCCCGGCCCGCGAAGGGCAGGAGTATGACGACGAGGCCTCGATCCTGCGCGCCGCCGACTTCATCGGCCAGCTCGGCGATCCCAACTATCTGCGCAAGGCCAATGCGCTCTATTACGAATTCGAGGAGGTCGGCATCAACCGCCAGCTCGGCTACGATTCGCCCGCCGACATCGTGAACCGCTATCCACAATTCTACTGGAACAGCGTCGCACCGCATATTCAGACCGAGATCGGCTACCTCAACAAGACCGAGATCGGCCGGCAGTGGATAGCCAACCTCTACAGCAACGTGTTCCGCGCCGAGCGCGAGATATCGCTGTCGGGCCCGCAGAAGTAGGTCGGCCCTCGTAGCCCGGATGAGCGAAGCGATATCCGGGTCCGGTTTCGCCAAACCCCGGATGTCGCTTCGCTCATCCGGGCTACGACCTCGCAAATCCGTGAGAAAATCATGCAACAAAAAAACATCACCACGGATGTCCTCGACATCGCCTATCTCGAATACGGCACGCCTGATGGCTGGCCCTGCATCATGGGCCACGGCTTCCCCTACGACGTGAACGCCTATGCCGAGACTGCGCCGATCATCGCGCAGGCCGGCGCACGGGTGCTGGTGCCCTGGCTGCGCGGCTACGGGCCGACGCGGTTTCGTTTCCCCGAAACGCTGCGCTCCGGCGAGCAGGCGGCGCTGGGCGCCGACCTGCTCGCCTTCATGGACGCGCTTCGCATCGAACGTGCGGTCGTCGGCGGCTATGACTGGGGCGGCCGCGCGGCCTGCGTGGTTGCGGCGCTGTACCCAGCGCGCGTTGTCGGGCTCGTCTCCGGCAATTCCTACAACATCCAGGACATCGCCCGCTCCATGGAGCCGGGCGCCCCGGCGCATGAGGCGGCGCTCTGGTATCAATATCTCTTCCACAACGAGCGCGGCCGCCGCGCGCTGGAGCGCAACCGGCGCGGCTTCGCCCGCCAGCTCTGGTCGATGTGGTCGCCGACATGGGCCTTTGACGATGCGACATTCGAGCGGAGCGCGATCTCGTTCGACAATCCTGACTTCGTCGATGTGGTGATTCACTCCTACCGCCACCGCTACGCGCTGGTCGCGGGCGATCCCGCCTATGCCGGGATCGAGGAAAGGCTTGCGGCACAACCGCCGATCCGCGTCCCGACGATCGCAATCGACGGCGACAGCGACGGCGTCGATCCCGGCACCGCCCATCACGCGCGCAAGTTCGAGGGCTTTTTCGAGCGGCGCGTGTTCGCGGGCGCCGGTCATAACCTGCCGCAGGAGCGGCCGGCCGAATGGGCGCAGGCCGTAGCCGATGTTCGCAAGGCTGCTGCCGGGTCCTGAATTTCGCGATCGCAGGAACTTTTCGCCGGTCCCGCCGTCCAATCCCGAGCTGCGCGTTGAGCTGCGAGGGAGATGACCATGAGCGAGGAAAGCAAGCCGAGCGGACCGGATCTGACCAAAGGCGTGGCGCTCACCGCGTTCAAGGACGGCAAGCTGCTCGGCCATGTCGGCGAGGAAGATGTGCTACTGGTCCAGGCGGGCGGCGAGGTCTTTGCGATCGAGCCCGCCTGCAGCCATTATCACGGCCCGCTCGCCGAAGGCCTGGTGGTGGACGACACCATCCGCTGTCCTTGGCATCACGCCTGCTTCTCCTTGCGATCAGGCGAGGCGACGCGCCCGCCCGCCCTCAACGCGTTGGCGGTATGGGAGGTGACGCGGGACCAGGAGAGCATCATCGTTCAGCGCAAGCGTGAGGCACCGAAGCCGCCGGCGACGCACCGCAGCGCGCCGGCGCCCGAGAAATTCGTCATCGTCGGCGGCGGCGCGGCCGGCTTTGCGGCGGCCGAGATGCTCCGGCGCGAGGGCTTTGCCGGCGCCATCACCATGCTCAGCAATGACGGCGCCATGCCGGTCGACCGGCCGAACCTCTCCAAGGACTATCTCGCCGGCAACGCACCGGAGGATTGGCTGCCGCTGCGGGGCGAGGACTACTATCAGGACGCCGGCATCGATCTCAGGCTGAACACGAATGTCTCCGCGATCGATGCGAAGACGCGTAGCGTCACGCTGGGCAATGGCGACAGACTGCCGTTCGACCGGCTGCTGCTCGCGACCGGCGCCGAGCCGGTCAAATTGCAGATTCCGGGCGCCGACCAACCCCATGTCCACACCTTGCGGTCTGTCGCCGACAGCCGCGCCATCATCAAGGCCACGGGCAGCGCGAGGCGCGTGCTGGTGATCGGCGCCAGCTTCATTGGCCTCGAAGTCGCGGCCTCGTTGCGGGCACGCAAGCTGGAGGTCCATGTGGTCGCTCCAGAGGAGCGGCCGATGCAGCGCGTGCTCGGACCGGAGATGGGCGATTTCGTTCGCGCACTCCATGAAGAGAATGGCGTCAAGTTCCACCTCGGGGACACTGTGGAGAGGCTCGACGGTACGCGCGCGACGCTGAAGAGCGGCGGCGTCATCGAGGCCGACCTCGTCGTGGTCGGCATCGGCGTCAAGCCGCGCCTTGCGCTGGCCGAGAAGGCGGGGCTTGCGGCGGATCGCGGTGTCAGCGTGAGCGAATATCTCGAAACCAGCATCGCCGGCATCTTTGCGGCTGGCGACATCGCGCGCTGGCCCGATCCGCATTCGCGGCAAACCATCCGCGTCGAGCACTGGGTGGTGGCGGAGCGGCAGGGCCAGACCGCGGCGCGCAACATGCTGGGCCGGCGCGAACGCTTCGATGCCGTGCCGTTCTTCTGGAGCCAGCATTACGATGTGCCGATCAACTATGTCGGCCACGCCGAGAGTTTTGACGACATCGCGATCGACGGCAGCATTGCAGGCAAGGACTGTCTGCTGAAGTACCGCAGTCGCGGACGCGTGCTTGCGGTCGCCTCGATTTACCGCGATCTCGACAGTCTCAAAGCCGAGCTCGACATGGAGCGGCGGGGCGCGTGAGCCCCTGCCGTCGCTTGGCCGTACCCCGGCGAGCCAATTCACCCGCCGGATTGTCGCAGGCGAGGAGCCGGGACGACCGGGCGGCCCTCGCATTTTTCGCACGTACGCCACGGCGGACGCATCTGGGCCAGTGTCGAGGTGGGCAAGGGCGCGGCGTTCTATTTCAGCATTCCGGACTGAAGCGTCACATTCGATCTTGATTTGCGTCAATGTTGCTGCCGGTGAGGGCTGCTTTGCTGGCTGTCGTCCGGGTGCGGTGCGTGCTATTCTGGCGTGTGCCCGCGGGCTTCGCATGCAGGAGTGACCGCCATGACAAGTGCTTCGGATACGTCTCACCATCCCAGCCTCGGCTCGGGCATCGCCGCGCTGCATGCCAAATGGGGATGGATCGTCGCGCTCGGTGTCGTCTATCTCATCGCCGGCTTCGTCGCGCTCGGCAGCATGGTGATGGCGACGGTGGCGAGCGTGATCGTGGTCGGCGCGATGATGATCGTCGCCGGGGTCACCGAAATCATCGGCGCGTTCCAGATGAAGAGCTGGGGCAAGTTCCTGATCTGGGCTCTGCTTGGCGTGCTCTACGTCGTCGCAGGCTTCCTGACCTTCGAGAATCCGCTGTTTGCTGCAGCGTTGTTGACCCTGTTCCTCGGCGCCTCGCTGCTCGCCTCGGGCGCCGTCAGGCTGTTTCTCGCCTTCAGCATGAAGCGCGAGAGCCCGTGGGTCTGGGTCGCGCTCTCGGCCGTGATTACGCTGCTGCTCGGATTGTTGATCCTGGCGCGCTGGCCGGTGAACAGCGTCTATATCCTGGGCCTGTTTCTCGGCATCGACCTGATCATGGCAGGTGCCGGCTGGGTCAGCCTGGGCTTCAGCCTGCGGCGGCGCCACTAACCAGCAACTCGACGCAAGACCGTGTTGCGGAACTCCGGTGATCTGACGCGCTGATAAAAAGCAGCGCGCCGCGCGTTCGCCTGATGGCGCCACGCGGCGATAATCATCCGGGAGAAACCATGAAAGCCGCTTTGGCCCTGGCCGCAGCATTGGCTGCCGCCTGCCTGTCCACGCCCGTCTCCGCACAAAAGTCCTACGGCCCCGGTGTCAGCGACACCGAGATCAAGATCGGCAACACGATGCCCTATAGCGGCCCTGCGTCGCCGCTCAGCATCACCGGCAAGGTCATCGCGGCCTATTTCGACGAGGTCAACGACAAGGGCGGCGTCAACGGCCGCAAGCTCAATCTGATCTCGCTGGACGATGCGTTCTCGCCGCCCAAGACCATGGAGGCGGCGCGGCGGCTGGTCGAGAGCGACGGCGTCGCCTTCATCTTCGCCACCATGGGCACGGCGCCGAGCTCGGCGATCGCGAAATATCTCAACAGCAACAAGGTGCCGCAGCTCTTTCTGATCAGCTCGGCCTCGAAGTGGAACGATCCCGTCAACATGCCGTGGTCGATGGCGCTGCCCTGGGCGCCGAACTACACCAGCGAGGCCGCGATCGACGTCGCCTATGCCCGCGCCAAGAACCCGAATGCGCGGTTCGCCGTGCTCTATCAGAACGACGACGCCGGCAAGGAATATCTGCGCGGCGTCAAGGAAGCGCTCGGCGCCGACGCCGACAAGGCGATCGCGATGGCCTCGAGCTTCGAGGTTGCCGATCCGACCGTCGATTCCCAGGTGCTGACGCTCGCCAACACCAAGGCCGATGTCTTCCTGATCTATTCGGTGACGCCGCGCGCCTGCGCGCAGGCGGTCCGGAAGGCGCACGAGGTCGGCTGGCAACCGCAGCGCTTCATCGCCAGCGGTTGCGCCAACAAGGCCACCGTGATGGTGCCGGCCGGCCTCGATGCCGGCAAGGGCGTGCTGTCGCTCGGCTCGCTCAAGCCGTTCGTCGAGCAGCCGAAGGACGATCCGGCGATGACGGCCTATATCGACTTCATGAAGAAGCGCCTGCCCAACGCCGACATCAACAATGTCGCGGGTCTCTACGGCTACACCGTCGCCGAGGCCCTGGTGGTCCTGCTGAAGCAGTGCAAGGACAATCTGACGCGCGAGAACATCATGGCGCAGGCGGCCAACTTGAAGAACGTGCCGCTGTCGCTCCTGATGCCCGGCATCACGCTCAACACCACGCCGCAGGATTTCCGCCCCATCAAGGACGGCTATATGCTCCAGTTCGACGGCAACGACTGGGTGGTTGCGAGCGAGCTGCTGCGCGGGACGTGAGGCAGTGGGTGGCTATCGCGGTTGATGACGGCGCATCCTTCGAGACGCCCGCTTTCGCGGGCTCCTCAGGATGAGGGCGGAGTGCGCGGCAGCAGGTTCGACAGGCGCGAATGCCGCTTAGCCTCACCCCGAGGAGACCGCACAGCGGTCGTCTCGAAGGGCGTGCGCTCCACCTATCGCGGAAGGCCAGGGCCGATCACGCTCAGCGAACAGGAGACCACCAATGGACTTTCAACACTCCGCCCGTTCGCTGGAGCTCCAGGAGCGTGTCCGCCAGTTCATGCGGACACATGTCGAGCCGGTCGAGGAGCTCTATTAC
Organism: Bradyrhizobium sp. WSM2254; assembly: GCF_000472645.1. NCBI lineage: Bacteria > Pseudomonadati > Pseudomonadota > Alphaproteobacteria > Hyphomicrobiales > Nitrobacteraceae > Bradyrhizobium > Bradyrhizobium sp. WSM2254. The sequence goes on from NZ_AXAB01000014.1 coordinate 152,350, forward strand.
GAGCAGGTCAAGCCGGAAGCCACGCGCTACCGGACGCCGCAGGTTCTCCAGGACCTGAAGCCGTTGGCGCGCGAGCAGGGGCTCTGGAACCTGTTTCTGTCAGGTGGGCACGGACCGGGCCTCACCAACCTCGAATACGCCCCCGTGAAGGAGATCATGGGCCGCATCCTCTGGGCGCCCGAAATCTTCAACTGCTCGGCGCCCGATGTCGGCAACATGGAGGTGCTGGCGAACTACGGCACCCCGGCGCAGCAGGAGCGCTGGCTGAAGCCGCTGCTGGAGGGCCGCATCCGCTCCGGCTTCTCGATGACGGAGCCGCAGGTCGCCTCCAGCGATGCCACCAACATCCAATGCGAGATCAAACGCGACGGCGACAGCTACGTCATCAACGGCCGCAAATGGTTCACGTCAGGCGCAATGAACGAGGATTGCGAGATCCTGATCGTGATGGGCAAGACCGCGCCCGACCATCCCGATCGACATCGCCAGCAATCCATGATCCTGGTGCCGAAGGCGACGCCCGGCGTGCGCATCGTTCGCGACATGCTGACCTACGGCTATGACGACGCGCCGGTCGGCCACCCCGAGATCGTCTACGAGAACGTCCGCGTGCCAGCCGAGAACATCCTGCTCGGCGAGGGCCGCGGCTTCGAGATCGCGCAAGGCCGGCTCGGTCCCGGCCGCATCCACCATTGCATGCGGCTGATCGGCTGCGCCCAGCGTGCGCTGGAATTGATGTGCCAGCGCGCGGTGTCGCGCACAGCCTTCGGCAAGCCGCTCGCCGAGCAGGGCTCGGTGCGCGAGGACATCGCAAACTCCTTCTGCGAGATCGCGCAGGCGCGGCTCTTGACGCTGCAAGCCGCCGACAGGATGGACCGCGAAGGCAACAAGGCCGCGCGCGACCTGATCGCCGCGGCCAAGATCGTGGTGCCCAGCATGGCCGCCCGCGTCATCGACCGCGCCATCCAGATCCACGGCGCCGCCGGCGTCTCGCAGGACACTTTTTTGGCGCGAGCTTATGTCTACGCCCGCTTCATCCGCATCGGCGACGGGCCAGACCAGGTGCACCTGGCGGCGGTGGGCAAGGAGCTGATCAAGCGCGGCGGGGCGATGGGGTAGGGGTGTTGCGCTCCGCCAGGACCCGACGCCAACATCAACGCAAAATGAAAAGGCGCAGGCAAAGCCAGGGCCTTGCGCAAGCGGAATAAGCCGCTACGAAAGGAAAGCAGCGGGGTAGATACAACGCTATAGCGTCCTCGATAAAGGCTCAAAATGGCATTTCGCGTCTTGATCATCGGTGGCACGGGACAGGTTGGGGATGCGGTGGTGCGTGCACTGGCGGCAGAGCCGTCGTGCGCCGAAGTGGTGATGGTCAATCGCAGGGCGGCTTCTCCGAACGCCGATGCCCGCGTGCGACAGGTGATCCTGGATACGGCAGATGCCCAGTTCCCGGCAGAGGTGACCAAGGTTGCGCAGGGCATGGTCGCGCAAGGCGATCCCGTCTACGGGGCATCCTGTATCGGCGTCGGCAAGGGCAGTATGAAGTGGAGCGAGGCGGAGCTGACGGCCCTCGAAATTGGCGTCGTCGGTGGTTTTGCGCGCGGTTGTCACGCCGGCGGCATCACACGATTTTCTCTGCTCTCGGCCGCGGGAAGCACTGTGAAAAGCAGGATCCGTTATGCGCGGGTCATGGGCCTCAAGGAGGAGACGGTCCAAAAGACAGGCTTCCAGCGCCTCGCGATTTTTCGTCCGGGAATTATCGCAGGCAATGCTCACACCCCGGGCTACTTAGCTTGGCTGGGGCGTCTTATTCCGGGATCTTTTGGCACGATCGAGCAGGACGATATCGGGCGCGCCTTTGTCGCCGAGTTCATCAACAGCTCGGCCCCGAACGGGACCATCTATCTCGAGAACGAAGCGATGAGGCAGAGGTCTCGCGCTTTGAATGGTTCACCAAGTTAGACGGCTCAATATACGCGATCGCGCTAATACAAGGATGGTAGAGCTCTTGGGAAACCCATCACGCCCTGATTTGGTACTTGAAGACAGATCAGATGAACGCAATGACCCCCGCGATTGCAAACGCCGCTGCCATTTTATGCCTTCCCGTCAGACCGAAACGGTCACCCTGGTCTGGTGAGGATGTTCAGCTCAGGCGCGGGTTCAGTCCGGCGCGCCATCGCCATGATGACATCATGCCAGTGTCTTGCCCGATGCGTCAAATGCATTTCGTAAAATCAGCAGGACTTCGCGCCGGCGGCTAAGCCGTTGATATCGCTATCCCCAGCTACTGTGCATGGGGTTGTTTTCCGTTTGTTGTCGGGCGTGCTCGTCGCCGGCCTCGCGTCGACAGGCGCGCTGTCATCCCGCCTTGGCGGTGCGACTGTCCGACCGCAGGTTCTGGAAGAACTTCTCCACCTCGCGGGACAGCGTCTCCGCGGTCGCCGTCAGGCTGCTCGCGGCGGTCAGCACGGAGGATGCCGCCGTGTCGGTCTCGCCGATGGCGTCGCGCAGCGAGGTGATGTTGGCGACCAGGGTCTCGTTGCCCTGGGCAGCCGATTGCGCGTTGGAGGAGATCTCGCGCGTGGCCTGGTCCTGCTGGCCGACGGCGCCGGCAATCGCCGAGGTGACCTCGTTGATCTCGCGCACCGCGCCGCCGATCTCGCGCACGGCGTCGACCGCGTTGCGGGTGGAGGCCTGGATCATGGAGACATTCTCGCCGATCTCGGCGGTGGCCTTGGCGGTCTGGCCTGCGAGCGCTTTCACTTCATGCGCGACGACGGCAAAGCCGCGGCCGGCATCACCGGCGCGCGCGGCCTCGATGGTGGCGTTGAGCGCGAGCAGGTTGGTCTGCTCGGCGATCGCCTGGATCAGGTTGAGCACGCCGTCGATGCGCTGGGTGGCAGCCGCAAGGCTCTCGATCTCGGAGATCGATTTCTCGGTGCGCTGGCCGGTCTGCTCGACCGCGCCGGCGCTCTGCCGGACCTGCCGGCCGATCTCTTCGACGGAGGCCGACAGCTCCTCGGCGGCGCCTGCGACCGCCGTGACGTTGTGCGAGGCCTGCTCGCTGGCGTTTGCCGCCATCCCGGCGCGGTTGCTCGCATCCGCGGTGACGCGCGTGATGGTCTGCGCTGTCTCGCGCATGACCGAGGCGTTGTCGCTGAGGCCGCGCATGATCGCGCCGATCGCGTCGCGAAACTCCTCGACGGATTGCTCGATATGGCGGGCGCGCTGCTCGCGCGCGGCGGAATCCTGCGAGACCTGCGAGGCGAGTTTGCGGTTGCGCCCCATCGCGTCCTGGAAGATCTGGATCGCGCGGGCCAGCCCGCCGATCTCGTCGGCGCGGTGGCCGTACGGCACCACGACGTTCTCGGCGCCATCGGCGACCTGCTTGATGGTGGCGGTGATCGAGGCGAGCGGCCGGGCGATCGAGCGGGCGATGATGACGATGCCGATCACGACGAGCGCCAGCGCCACGCCGGCAAGGCAGGTCAGGAGGAAGGACAGGGCGCGGTTGGTCTCGGTCTGCTGTGCGATCTGCTTGGCGCGCTCGGCATAGACCTTGGACAGCGCCTCAAGATCCTTGTTCAGCGCCGAGCGCACGGCGCGGTTGGCGTCGTTGTCGCCCCATTCGCGGCCCGCGGCGGCATTGATCTCGATGCCGCGGCGGACCAGCTCCTTGCGGAACTCGACGAACTGCTCGATGCGCTTCCTGAAGGTGGCGAACTGCTCGGCATCGTCGTCCCTGACGATGGTTTCCCAGCGCTTCACGACGTCGAGGATCTGCGCGTTGAACTTGAGCAAGCCCTCGCCGTATTTCTTCACGACGGCAGGCTCCGTCGACATGTAGACGCCGCGCGATTCCATCACCACCGCGTAGACCAGCGAGTTGACGCGCTCGACGTTCAGCGCGGCCGCGTTCGCCGTCTCGATCGCGCTGGTCAGGTCGGCGCTGCGGCGGCTGTTGTAGTCGGACAGCATCGCGATCGCCGCCGTGAGCAGCGCGAACAGCGCGAAGATCGCATAGAGCTTGGTCGCAAGCGTGAAGCGGCCGGCGAGGCCGGCGGCATTCCCAGATCGGTCGATGGTCATGGTTTTCAGGGGCCCGAATGGCCTGAAGCGGCCGGTGAGCGCGGTTGTGTAGAATCTATGCAAAACTATGCGGAACGAAGATGGACGCGGCGTTAACGCCCGGCGCGGGAGCGCTTGCTCCGGCTTGAAGGAATGTGAGATATCTCAGTGATTTGGAGCGGCCTTGTCGGTTTCCGGCAGATCGGCCCGGGGATCGCTCGGCATGCCCGAAACATCGGCGTGCGCGCCGGCCGCCAGGCGCGTATTCCTGACGCCGGGCCGCCCTTGAGATCGGTCTGGAGTCGGCCGTTGGCCGACGAACCCCGGAGGGGACCTTGGTCTACCGCCATACAATCGACGCCACGACCTATGCCTTCCCGGATCTGCGCGACCTGCTCGCCAAGGCGACGCCGCCGCGCTCCGGCGACCGGCTGGCCGGAATTGCCGCTGCCAGCGCCGAGCAGATGATCGCGGCGCGGATGGCGCTCGCGGATGTCCCGCTCGGACAGTTCTTGCAGGAAGCCCTCATCCCCTACGAGACCGACGAGGTCACCCGCCTTGTCATCGACAGCCATGACGCAAGGGCCTTTGCGCCGGTGGCCTCGCTCACGGTCGGCGCCTTCCGCGACTGGCTGCTGTCGGACGCAGCGACGCCCGAGATCCTGCGCAAGCTCGCCCCCGGCATCACGCCGGAAATGGCGGCCGCGGTCTCGAAACTGATGCGCAACCAGGACCTGATCCTGGCGGCGCGGAAATGCGAGGTCACCACCGCCTTCCGCAACACCATCGGGCTGAAGGGGCGGATGAGCACGCGGCTCCAGCCCAACCATCCGTTCGACGACGCCAGGGGCATCACCGCCTCGATCCTCGACGGCATCCTGCTCGGTGCCGGCGATGCCTGCATCGGCATCAATCCGGCGAGCGACGATCCGGCCGTCATCGCACAATTGCTGCGGCTGCTCGACGAGATCATCGCGCGGCTGAAGATCCCGACGCAAGGCTGCGTGCTGACCCATGTCACGACGACGCTGTCGCTGATTGGGCAGGGCGTGCCGGTCGACCTCGTCTTTCAGTCGGTCGCCGGCACCGAGGCCGCCAACCGCAGCTTCGGCATCGACCTCGCCTTGCTCCGGGAAGCGCAGGAGGCCGGGCTGGCGCAGCGGCGCGGCACGGTTGGGCAGAACGTGATGTATTTCGAGACCGGCCAGGGCTCCGCGCTGTCCGCCAATGCCCATCACGGCGTCGACCAGCAGACCTGCGAGGCGCGCGCCTATGCGGTCGCGCGCGCCTATGCCCCGCTCCTGGTTAACAGCGTGGTCGGCTTCATCGGCCCGGAATATCTCTACGACGGCAAGGAAATCATCCGGGCGGGGCTGGAGGATCACTTTTGCGGCAAGCTGCTCGGCCTGCCGCTCGGGATCGACATCTGTTATACCAACCACGCCGAGGCGGACCAGGACGACATGGACAACCTGCTGACGCTGCTGGCGGCCGCCGGCGTCACCTTCATCATGGGTGTCCCCGGGGCCGACGACGTGATGCTGAACTACCAGTCGACGTCTTTTCACGACGCGCTCTACGTCCGCGACGTCTTCGGCCTGCGCCGCGCGCCGGAATTCGACGACTGGCTGGTGCAGTCGGGGATCGCGGGCGCCGATTTCCGTCTTGCCGGCGACGCAGGCCTGCTTCCCGATTTTGCCTCGCGGCTGATCGCGTGACGTGGCGGGAGCACCCGGGGGCTTGAGGAAACCATTGGTCCCTCTCGGAATTAAGCTCATGCCACAATATTGAGAAATTCCGGCGGCAGCATTACGGTGTGTGCCTGGCTGGCAATTTCCGCAGCTATGTCGAGCGTGGCGGGGGAGCTTTGATGCGAGCTGAAAGTAACGGTACCGCCCGGCGGATCCTGTGCGTGTTTCCCCGGTACACCTCGTCGTTCGGGACGTTCGAGCATTCCTATCCTTTGACCGACGGCGTCTGCGCCTTCATGCCCCCGCAGGGGCTTTTGCTGCTCGCGGCCTATCTGCCCGAGGACTGGGAGGTCAAATTCGTCGACGAGAATCTCCGTCGTGCGACCAAGGAAGAGTTCGCGTGGGCCGAGGCGGTCTTCGTCAGCGGCATGCACATCCAGCGCCAGCAGATGAACGACATCTGCCGCCGCGCCCATGAATTCGATCTCCCGGTCGCGCTCGGCGGTCCCTCCGTCAGCGCCTGCCCGGACTATTACCCGTCGTTCGACTATCTCCATGTCGGCGAGCTGGGCGACGCCACCAACCAGCTGATCGAGATTTTGGCGCGCGACACGTCGCGCCCCGGGGAGCAGGTGGTGCTCACCACCAAGGACCGCGTGCCGATGACGGAGTTTCCGATCCCGGCCTATGAGCTCGCCGACGTGAAGAAATACTTCCTCGGCAGCATCCAATATTCCAGCGGCTGCCCCTATCAGTGCGAGTTCTGCGATATCCCCGGTCTCTACGGTCGCAATCCGCGCCTCAAGTCGCCCGAGCAGATCATCGCGGAGCTCGACCGCCTGCGCGAATGCGGCATGACCGACACGGTCTATTTCGTCGACGACAATTTCATCGGCAACCGCAAGGCGGCGATGGACCTGCTGCCGCATCTGATCGAATGGCAGAAGCGGACCGGCTATGTGGTGCGGCTCGCCTGCGAGGCGACGCTCAACATCGCCAAGCGGCCAGAGATCCTCGAGAAGATGCGCGAGGCTTATTTCATCACCATCTTCTGCGGCATCGAGACGCCCGATCCCGATGCGCTGAAGGCGATGCACAAGGACCACAACATGATGGTCCCGATCCTCGAGGGCGTGCAGACGATCAACTCCTACGGCATGGAGGTGGTGTCCGGCATCATCATGGGACTCGACACCGACAAACCGAACACCTCTGAGGCGCTGCTCGCCTTTGTCGAGGAGTCCCGGATTCCGCTGCTCACGATCAACCTGCTCCAGGCGCTGCCGAAGACGCCGTTGTGGGACCGGCTGGAACGGGAAGGGCGCCTGATCGAGGACGACGGCCGCGATTCCAACGTCGACTTCCTGCTGCCCTATGACGACGTCGTCGCATCCTGGAAGCACGCCATGGGCGTCGCCTACGAGCCCGAGAAGGTCTACGCGCGCTTCCAGTATCAATGCGACCACGTTTATGTGCACCGCCTCAAGATGCCGACGCCGGACGAGATGAAGACCTGGCCCAACATCCGGCGCGGTCTCGTCATGCTGCGCAATATCTTCTGGAAGGTCGGCGTGCTCGGCGACTACAAGCGCGTGTTCTGGAAGTTCGCGCTGGGTCGCATCAAGCTCGGCGACCTCGAGGGTCTGATCGGCTGCACCCTGATCGCGCACCATCTCATCACCTTTGCGCGCGCGGCCTCCAGCGGCAAGCAGAACGCCTCGAACTATTCGATCCGGCTGCGCGAGGCTTCCGTTCCCGCCGAATGACGCAACATGTCTGATCCGGCCGTCCCGCGCCGTCCGACCCTCGATCTGCGATCGTTCACGCCCGCGCGCGTTGCGCTGGGCCGCAGCGGCGCGAGCGTTCCGACGCGGGCGTTGCTCGATTTCACACTGGACCACGCCCGCGCCCGCGATGCCGTGCACGCGGTCCTCGATGCGCCGCTTCTGGTCGCAGATCTCGATGCGCTCGGACTCGCCGTCACCGAGGCGAGGAGCCAGGCGCTCGACCGCAGGGACTATCTGCGGCGGCCGGATCTGGGACGGCAGCTTGATGCCGGCTCGGTCGAGGCTCTGGCGCGAATCGCCTCAAGGCCATGCCAGCTTGCGGTCGTAATCGGCGACGGCCTGTCGGCGGCGGCGGTCCACGCCCATGCGGTGGCGCTGGTGACGCGCCTGCTGCCGCTGCTCGCAGCCGACGATGGTGTCGCGCTCGGCCATGTCGTCGTCGCATCAGGCGCGCGCGTCGCGCTCGGCGACGAGATCGGCGCCATTCTCGGCGCGCGCATGGTCGTGACGCTGATCGGCGAGCGGCCCGGCCTGTCCGCGCCCGACAGTCTCGGTGCCTATCTGACCTTCGCGCCGAAGCCGGGCCGCACCGATGCCGAGCGGAACTGCGTGTCGAACATCCACTACGCTGGGTTGAGCTATGACGAGGCCGCCTTCAAGATCGCCTGGCTCGTCCGCGAGGGGCTGGCAAGGGAGGTCACCGGCGTAGCCCTGAAAGACGAGAGCGCGGACCGGGCACCGCGTCGAATTGGCACGGCCTTGCCCGAATAACGGGCATTCCGGCAAAATCGCCACATCTTGATCGATTTGGCCACACTTCGCCTGCTTGCGAGGGAGGCTATGGACCTGCTAAACCCCTCGCGGCGATTTTCCGCGCATTTTCAAAGGGCAAGCCTCCCATTGGTATGGCGTTTTCAAGCCGTTCGCGGAGCGCAATAAGCTCACAGCTAGAGCCGATTTAGGAACTGGATAAGGCATGCTCGAAAAGCACAGCGAGAGTGAGGTTCATGTCGACAAGGTCGAGCAGGGGCCAGCGTCCTCCATCGCCTTCGGGCTGGAGCGCATCGGGCTGATCGCCGTCCGCGCGCCGATCGTCTCCTGCGTCGTCCTCCTCATCCTGATCGTCGGCGCCGTTTTCGGCATCCACCGGATCAAGATCGACGATTCGCTGTCGCAGCTGTTCCGCTCCGACACCCGCGAATTCCACCAGTATGAAGAGGTGACAAAGAAGTTTCCGGCCGAGGAATTCGACGTCCTCGTCGTGGTCGAAGGCAAGGACCTGCTGGCCCGGAAAAACCTCGAGAAGCTGCGCGACTTCATCACCGACATGCAGCTGGTCGAAGGCACGCGCGGGCTGGTCTCGCTGTTCTCGGCGCGCCAGGCGCCGGCGCCGGGCAAGCTGCCGGCGGCGCTGTTCCCGCCCGAGCTGCCCGAGGGCGCGGCCTATGACAAGTTCATCGAGACCGTCAAGAACAACGAGATCATCCGCGGCAAGCTGTTGTCGGAGGACGGCACGCTTGCCCTGGTCGTGCTGTCGCTCGATCCGGAGGTGGTCGCCTCCAGCAAGCTGACCAAGACCGTCGCCGACATCCGCGCGCTGATGAAGGAGGATCTCGGCGACACCGGGCTCAACGTGCAGCTCTCCGGCGTGCCGGTGATGCAGCTCGAGATCCGCAACGCGGTCGAGCGCGACGGGCTGACCTACAACATCCTCGGCATTCTCGCCGGCTGCGTCATCGCCATCATCTTCTTCCGCAAGATCTCGTTCATGATCGCGGCCGCGTTCCCGCCGATGATCGCGATCCTGCTGGCGCTCGGCGCGCTCGGCTGGGCCAACTTCAATCTCAACATGTTCCTGAACGTGATGACGCCGCTCATCATGGTCATCAGCTTCTCGGACTCGATGCAGCTGACCTTCGCCGCGCGCGACCGGTTGATCGCGGGCCAGGACAAGTTCACCGCGTTCAAGAACGCGGTGCTGGTGGTGGGGCCGGCCTGCGTGCTGACGCACGGCACCGCCGGCATTTCCTTCATCGCGCTCCAGTTCTCCAGCTCCGACCTGATCCGCAAATTCGGCGAGGCAGGGCTCGCCGCCACCATCATCGCGCTGGTCGCGGTGCTGTCGCTGGTGCCGGTGTTCGGCGTGCTGTTCGTGCGCAACGAGAAGGTCTTTGCGGTCAAGTTCCAGAGCGCGGATGCCGGCGTCCAGGCGCTGCGCAATTTCTGCTACTGGATCGCGGTGCGCATGGTCGGCCGGCCCGGCCTGTTCAGCCTGATCGCGGTGCTGTTCGTCGGCGGCCTCGGCGTCATTTACGCCAATCTGGAGCCGCGCTACCGGCTTGCCGACCAGGTGCCGGACAAGCGCCAGGCGGTTGCCGCCAGCGACCGGCTCGATGCCAAGCTCACCGGCGCCAACCCGGTCAACGTGCTGATCCAGTTCCCTAAAGGTGAATCGCTCTATTCGCCGGAGACGCTGCAGACGATCGCCGACGTGCATGCGACCGTGGAGAAGGCGGCCGGTGTCGGCAATGTCTGGTCGGTCGAGACCCTGCGCCGCTGGCTCACGGAAAAGGCCGGCAGCGCCGACGTTGCGACCTTGAAGGAATATGTCAGCGTGATTCCCGAGCATCTGGTGCGGCGGTTCATCGACGCCGAGCAGGATGCGGTCGTGGTCGCAGGCCGCGTGCCGGATAAGGATTCCAGCCAGCTTCTGCCGATCGTGGACAAGCTCGATTCCGAGCTCGACGCCGTTCGCAAGAAACATCCCGGCTACGAGGTCGCGGTGACGGGCCTTGCCGCCATCGCGGCGCGCAACTCGGCCAGCATGATCGAGAAGCTGAATCGCGGGCTCACGGTGGAATTCGCGCTGGTCGCGATCTTCATCGGCCTCGCCTTTCGCTCCTGGGTGGTGATGTTCGCCTGCGTCCTGCCGGGCATCTTCCCCGTCGTGATGTCGGGAACGGTGCTGTGGGCGATGGGCGAGGGGCTGCAATTCGCCAGCGTCGTCGCGCTCACCGTCTCGTTCGGCCTGGGGCTGAGCGCCACCATCCACTTCCTCAACCGCCTCAGGCTGGAGAGCAAGCCGGGCGTCGGCTCGGCGCTCGCGGTGGAGCGGGCGACCGTTCTGGTCGGACCGGCGCTGATCCTGACCACGGTGGTGCTGGCCTGCGGCCTCGTCGTCACCGTGTTCTCCGACCTGCCGTCACTGCGGCTGTTCGGCTGGCTCAGCGCCTTCTCGATGGTCATGGCCCTCGTCGCAGACCTCTTCATCCTGCGGCCGACGGCGATGTGGCTGATCAACCTGCACGCCAAGCTTCAGGGCGCGGACAAGCGCGCGATCTGAGCGTGGGGCGGCGAACGGCACGCCACGCTCACGCTTCGACGCGAATGATGCCGTACGGATTGAACTTGAAGTCGTCCTCGGCGTAGTCCTGCTCCCGCGTCAGCGTGAGCTTGCGGTCGCGGAGCGTCGCTTCGATACCGCGCTCGGCCATCGCGTTGGCGAGCTCCTCCATCAGCATGACCGCGGCCCATTCGTTGCCGCGCGATTTCGCGACATAGATCTCCGGCAGGCCGACGAGGTGATAGCCGACGGTTTCGTTGTAGCGATCACCGCCGAGTGGGCGCTTGGCGAAAGCAAGACGACATGTTTTGGCGACAGCGAGAGTCACGGCAAGACCCTGACCGGTGCTCGCGCCCTTGCGCGCCTGACCGGCCAGTTGCCGCCACCGATCGAGGCCATGGGCAACGCCCGCGCTTTCGCCCTTCACGGCGGTGGCACCGGTCTCGATCATCTCCTCGACGATGCGCAAGGCCGCCGCCGAATAGGCGACCGTCTTCTGCTGCTCCATCGGCGGGCTCAGTACATAGAGCACTGATTTATGGTTGGCCACGGCGGCGTCGTCGGTGGCGGACCAGGCTTTCGGGAAGACGCGGTCCCAGCACACGCCAAAAGAGCGCTCCATATGCGGATCGGGTCGGGCCTGCGAATAGGTGCGGTCGATCTCGAAGCCGAAATCCGCGATCGTCCTGGCCACGGCCTCCGGCGGGTGCAGCAGGCTTTCGTCCTTGCCGAGGAAGCAGAGCGCGTGACGCGGTTTGACCGACGAAGGCTGCATGCCCGCCCCTCGCTGGATTGACGGTTGATGATTGGCCCATGCGCGACTGGTTGCGAACAGTCCGGCGGCCTTGAGCAGGTTTCTGCGTATGTGGTCCATGTCAGCAAAAAGCCCCCGGCTCGCGAGAACCGGGGGCGTGTTCCTCTCGACGCGGGACGGGCGTCAGCCCTTCGTCATCGTGATGTTGACGCCGCGGATCTCGCCCTTGGAGCTGATCTGCACCGTCTGCTTGGTGCCGTTGGTGCGCAGCGACAGGTTGGCGGCGAAGCCGTTGGCCTCGACGAACACCTCGATCTGGCCGCCGCCGGCGGTGCCCTGGAGATTGCCGAAGATGTTGCGGCTGGCCTCGCTCCAGTTGCCGGAGATGCGGTCGCCCTGGCTCGTCACGTCGCTGGTGAGGTCGAACTTGTAGCTGTCGGACGCGCAGTGCAGCGCCTGCTTCAGGTTGAGACCGCTGCCGGCGACCTTGTAGTCCGCCTTGCAGCGAATGCGCTCGGTGGAGCCGTCGGACAGCGACACCGTGCCGGTTCCGGTCCACGCGCCGTCGAAACCGGCAAACGGTCCGGACGACTGTGCGTGGCTTGCCGAAACCGAGAAGAGCAGCGCCGCCCCAATGCCGGCCGCCTTGATTGCCAGTCCAGATCGCCCGAAGAATTTCATCACAAATATCCCGTTTTGGAACGACGTCCGCTCAAGATCAGAACGTCTCGCCACATCGAAGGTTTAGTGTTCCGAGCCTGTGTCAGGTTCAAAGCCTGGCCGCCAGGGACGGTGGTTCACGAAGTCCCTGCGCCATGCCCGGCGGCCGCGATTTCCCGTGTTTCGACGTGTTTCTGGCCGAAACGGAGGGGCAGAGAGATGCAGCTCTGCAACAGGCGTGCAGTAAAATGCGGGCTACCTGAATTATGACGTAGTATCAACCTCTTACATCTGCCAATGAAGGTGCAGGGAAGACCTGATTTGGAGGTGTGGCGCCAATTTGGCCGCATTTTCCAGTGCTTGTGCCTTCTCCGAGGCCGCATGTTCCGCGGCGACTAGCCATCAGAACAATCCGTTCCGGTCGTCCGCCCTGTGCTGTCCGGGATCGGTGCGATTCTGCCGTCAGAATGAAGGAATACAATGCGTAAGCTTCTCGTCGCTCTCACCCTGCTGTCGGCATCCCTTTCCACGGCGGCATTTGCCCAGGCAGGGCGCGGCACGGACAGCGAGCAGAAGGCCTGCACGCGCGATGTGCAGAAGTTCTGCCGTCCGGTCATCGACCAGGGCGATTTCACCATCCTGGCCTGCCTGAAGGAGAACCGGGCCAAGATCTCGCAGGCCTGCGACCAGGTCCTGAAGAACCACAACCAGTAAGCTCGGCCATTGGCCCACAAGGGCGGCCCCGGGGCCGCTTTTTCGGGGCCGATCCGCGAAGGGCAGCCGTCGCGAGACAGGATTGGTTTTGCGGCCGTATTCCCCTATATGGGGGCCGCGGCGGCATCGCCGGCATGAGCCCGCGCGAGCGAAAAGCCCTTCCTGTCCAAACGATTGTAAACCAGCCCTCGATGACCTCTGCGAGCGAATTGCGATCCGGCAAGGGTGACCGCGACGAGAATTTTCCCGTCGCGTCCTGGATCATTCATCCGCGTCATCGCGCGCTGATCCTGGCGTATTACAATTTCGTCCGCACCGCCGACGACATCGCCGACCACGCGACGCTGCCACCCGACCAGAAGCTCGCCTATCTCGACCTGCTCGAGGCGGAACTGCTCGGCAAGGGCGACACCCAGGCCGAGGCTGTCAGCCTGCGGCGCGCGCTGGCCGAGCGCGGCATGGCGCCGCGCCATGCGCTCGACGTGCTCATCGCCTTCCGCATGGACGTGACCAAGCTGCGCTACGAGAACTGGGACGAGGTGATCCACTATTGCCGCTACTCGGCGATGCCGGTCGGCCGTTTCATGCTCGACGTCCATGGCGAGAGCACCTCGACCTGGGCCGCATCGGACGCGCTTTGCGCGGCGCTCCAGATCAACAACCACCTCCAGGATTGCGGCAAGGATTTTCGCGAGCTCAACCGCGTCTACCTGCCGCGCGATGCGCTGGCCGCGAGCGGCGCCTCGGTCGAGCAGCTCGGCCTTGCCCAGTCGCCGCCGGCGATGCTGGCCTGCCTGCAGGCGCTTGCCGTGCGCAACGAGGCGCTGCTCGACGAGGGCAGGTCGCTGAGCGCGGAGATCCGGGATTTCCGCCTCGGCGTCGACGTCTCGGTGATCCAGGCCTTTGCCGATCGCATCGTGCGCCTGCTCAAGGTACGCGATCCCCTGCGCGAGCGCGTGCATCTCAACAAGTTCGAGCTCCTCACCTTCAGCCTCGCCGGCATGATCGGCGAAGTCGGCCGCCGCGCGATCGGACGCAAGGCCATTTCCAGACCGGGGACTGCACATGACGCTTGAGGCGACCTCGCCCGGCGCCAGTTATGGCTCGACCGCATCCGGCAGCTCGTTCTACGCCGCGATGCGCATCCTGCCGCATGACCAGCGCGAAGCGATGTTCCAGATCTACAGCTTCTGCCGGCAGGTCGACGACATCGCCGATTCCGACGGTCCGCGCGAGGAGCGGCTCGCCGCGCTTCAGGCGTGGCGCAACGACATCGACGCGCTCTATCAGGGCAATCCGCCGCCGCGGCTGAAGGACTACGTCGCCTCGGTGAAGACCTTCGGGCTCAAGCGCGAGGATTTCCTGGCCATCGTCGACGGCATGGAGATGGACGTGCCGCAGGACATCCGCGCGCCCGACATGGCGACGCTCGATCTCTATTGCGATCGGGTTGCCAGCGCCGTGGGACGGCTGTCGGTGCGGGTGTTCGGCATGCCGGAAGAGGACGGCATCCTGCTCGCCCATCATCTCGGCCGCGCGCTCCAGCTCACCAACATCCTGCGCGACATCGACGAGGACGCGGGCCTCGGCCGGCTCTATCTGCCGCGCGAAGCGCTGCTGCATGCCGGCATCACTTCCGACGATCCGAACCGCGTCATCGCCGAGCGGGCGCTGCCGAAGGTCTGCCTGCCGCTGACGCAGCGTGCGAAGGTGCATTTCGAGAAGTCGGACGAGATCATGAACCGCAACAAGCGCCGCGCCGTGCGTGCGCCGAGGATCATGTCGAAATACTATCATTCCATTCTGGACCTCCTGATCGCGCGCGGCTTCAACGCGCCGCGCGAGCCGGTGCGTGTGTCGAAGGTCACACGCATCCTGATCCTGCTCCGTTACGCTTTCATCTGATGCAAAACACAGCTCACATCATCGGCGCTGGAATTTCCGGCCTCTCCGCCGCCGTGCGGCTCGCCAACGCCGGCTTCAAGGTCGCCGTGCACGAGGCGACGCACCAGGCCGGCGGCCGCTGCCGTTCCTATTTCGACGGCGCCACCAACCTCACCATCGACAACGGCAATCATCTGCTGCTGTCGGGCAACAGCCATGCGCGCGCCTATGCGCGCGCGATCGGATCCGAGGCGGGCCTGGTCGGCCCTGACAGCGCGCAGTTTCCCTTCGTCGATATCAAGACCGGGCAGCGCTGGCAGATCGATCTCGGCGCCGGCCGGCTGCCGACCTGGGTGCTCGACGAAAGCCGCCGCGTTCCCGACACCGGCCTCACCGACTATCTCAAGCTGGCGCCGCTGATCTGGGCGTCGGAGGCGACGCTGGTCGGCAAGTCCATTCCTACCGAAGGCGTGCTCTATCAGCGCCTGGTGCAGCCGCTGCTGCTCGCCGCCCTCAACGTCGATCCGCCCGAGGGTTCGGCCGGGCTCGCCGGCGCGATCGTGCGCGAGACGCTGCTCGCCGGCGGACAGGCCTGCCGTCCGCTGATCGCGCGCGACGGCCTCAGCGCCGTGCTGATCGAGCCCGCCGTGAAGTTCTTGGCTGAGCGTGGCCACTCGGTTCAACTCGGCCATGAGCTGCGCTCGTTCGTGACCAGTGACGGCAAGGCCGCCGCGCTGAATTTCGGCGGCGAGGACGTGATCAAGCTTGCCGACGGCGATGTCGTCGTGATGGCGGTGCCGCCGCGTTCCGCCTCGAGCCTGCTGCCGGGCCTGAAGACGCCGACCGAATTCCGCGCCATCGTGAATGCGCATTTCCGAATTGAGCCGCCGCCGGGCTCGCCGCCGATCCTGGGCGTGATCGGCGGCGTCGTGGAATGGCTGTTCGCGTTCCCGAACCGGCTCTCGGTGACCATCAGCAATGGCGACCGTCTCGTCGACATGCCGCGCGAGGAACTCGCGCAGGCGATCTGGAATGACGTCTGCGAGGCAGGCGGCGTCTCCGGCGAGCTGCCTCCCTGGCAGATCGTGCGAGAACGCCGCGCCACCTTTGCCGCCACGCCGGCGCAGAATGCCCTGCGTCCGGGGCCGGTCACCGCGCTGAAAAACCTGTTCCTCGCCGGTGACTGGACTGCTACGGGATTGCCTGCAACCATCGAGGGATCGGTCCGGTCCGGTGATCGCGCCGCCGATCTGGTGCTGGCCGCGCAGCGGCGCTGACGGGAATTTGTCCCGGTCAATTCAAATCAACTATCGGAGTAATCGAGCCAGATGGATTCCGTGAACGCGACCGCCCGCGAAGCCCAGGAATCGAAGATCTCGGAATCGGAGATCCTGGAATCGAGCATTGCGTCAGCCACGCAAGGCGTGCTCGGCTTGCAGCAATCCGACGGCCATTGGGTGTTCGAGCTCGAGGCCGACTGCACGATTCCGGCCGAATACATTCTCCTGCGCCATTATCTCGCCGAGCCGGTCGACACCGTGCTCGAAGCCAAGATCGGCAACTATCTCCGCCGCGTGCAGGGCGCCCATGGCGGCTGGCCGCTGGTGCATGACGGCGCGTTCGACATGAGCGCCAGCGTGAAGGCCTACTTCGCGCTGAAGATGATCGGGGATTCCATCGACGCGCCGCACATGGTGCGCGCGCGCGAGGCGATGCACGCCCGCGGCGGCGCCATTCACAGCAACGTCTTCACGCGCTTCATGCTCGCGATGTTCGGCGTCGTGACCTGGCGCGCGGTGCCGGTGCTGCCGATCGAGATCGTGCTGCTGCCGTTCTGGTCGCCGTTCCACATCAACAAGATCTCCTACTGGGCGCGCACCACCATGGTGCCGCTGATGGTCATCGCCGCGCTCAAGCCGCGCGCGAGGAATCCGAAGGGCGTCGGCATCGACGAGCTGTTTCTGCAGGATCCGCGCTCGATCGGCATGACCGCGAAGGCGCCGCACCAGAGCATGGCCTGGTTCCTGCTGTTTCGTTCGCTCGATGCGATCTTGCGCGTCATCGAGCCGCTGTTTCCAAAGAGCCTGCGCAAGCGCGCCATCGATACCGCGCTCGCCTTCACCGAGGAGCGGCTCAACGGCGAGGACGGCATGGGCGCGATCTATCCGCCCATGGCCAACATCGTGATGATGTACGACGCGCTCGGCAAGGACGAGAGCTTTCCGCCGCGCGCGACAACGCGCCGGGGCATCGACAAGCTGCTCGTGATTGGTGATGACGAGGCGTACTGCCAGCCTTGCGTCTCGCCGGTGTGGGATACGACGCTGACCGCCCACGCGCTGCTGGAGGCCGGCGGTGACAAGGCCGTGCCTGCGGCCAAGCAAGGCCTCGACTGGCTGATCCCGAAGCAGGAGCTCGCCGTGAAGGGCGACTGGGCGGTGAAGCGGCCCGACGTGCGCCCGGGCGGCTGGGCCTTCCAGTACAACAACGCCTATTACCCTGATCTCGACGATACCGCGGTGGTGGTGATGTCGATGGACCGCATGCGCCGGGAGCACGGCGTCACCGGCTATGAGACCGCGATCGACCGCGGCCGGGAGTGGATCGAGGGGATGCAGAGCGACGACGGCGGCTGGGCCGCCTTCGACGTCAACAACCTCGAATATTACCTGAACAACATCCCGTTCTCGGACCACGGCGCGCTGCTCGATCCGCCGACCGAGGACGTCACCGCGCGCTGCGTCTCGATGCTGGCCCAGCTCGGCGAGACCGCCAAGACCAGCAAGCACGTGGCCGACGGGGTCGCCTACCTGCGCAAGACCCAGCACCCGGAAGGGTCCTGGTACGGCCGCTGGGGCATGAACTTCATCTATGGAACCTGGTCGGTGCTCTGCGCCCTGAACATGGCCGGCGTCAGCCACGACGACCCGATGATCCGGAAGGCGGCCGCCTGGCTGGCCTCGATCCAGAACAAGGATGGTGGCTGGGGCGAGGACGCCGTCAGCTACCGCCTGGACTACAAGGGCTGGGAACCCGCCCCCTCGACCGCCTCGCAAACGGCATGGGCCTTGCTTGCCCTGATGGCGGCAGGCGAGGTTGATCACCCGGCCGTTGCCCGCGGGGTGGAGTACCTGATTGCAACACAGAACGAAAAAGGACTGTGGGACGAGCAGCGGTACACCGCCACAGGCTTTCCCCGTGTATTCTATCTACGGTATCATGGTTACCCAAAGTTCTTCCCGCTGTGGGCGCTGGCGCGGTATCGGAACTTGCGGAACACCAACAGCAGGGTGGTAGGGGTCGGAATGTGACTTTGGGGACGGGGGACTATCTTACCGCGGGCAATGCCATTGATCCGCGGCCAATACTCATTGTGACCGGTCTGGTTCAGGAGGCCCGCATCGCGGCCGGGCCCGGAATGGCGGTCATCTGCTCGTCCAGCAGCCCGACCCAGTTGCGGGCGCTTCTGACCGTGGTGGACCCTGAAACGATTCGCGGCGTGATCTCGTTCGGCGTGGCCGGCGGGCTCGACCCGACGCTGCGCTCCGGCGACGTCGTGCTGGCGACCGAGGTGCTGTCAGGCGATACCCGCTGGGCCGCCGGGCTGTCGCTCGGCGACGACCTGATCGACCGCCTGACGTCCGGGCGCCGCCGCGTGGTGCGCGGCAGCCTTGCCGGCGCCGAGGAAGTGGTCACCGGGCGGTCCTGCAAGGCGGCGCTGCACTCGGAGACTGGCGCCTCCGCCGTCGACATGGAGAGCCACATCGCGGCCGCCTACGCCGCCGAGGCCGGGCTGCCCTTTGCCGCGGTCCGCGTCATCAGCGACCCCGCTCATCGCGCGCTGCCGGCGCTCGCCCGCGCCGCCATCAAGCCGAACGGCCAGATCGATCTGGCCGCCGTGCTGCGCGGCATCGTGCGCAACCCGACGACGCTGCATGCGCTGGTCTCGACCGGCATCGACTTCAACCGCGCGCTGCGCTCCTTGCGCGGCTGCCGCGACTATCTGATCGGCACCGAGCTCGTCGACAGCGAGGCCCTGGTCTCCAAGGCGGCCTGAGCGGCGTCTTCGATCCAATCAAGAAAGGCCCGGTCGCGCGACCGGGCCTTTTCGTTTTGATGTTCGTAGCCCGGATGGGGGCGTGGCGTCGCGAAGCGTGCGCATTGCGATCTGCTCACAAGGCTGACATCGCCTCTTCGAGGATATCGAGCGCCTGGTCGAGCTCGTCCCGCGAGATCGTCAGTGGCGGGCACAGCGTGACCACGTTGCCGCCACCGAGCTTGAAGCTGAGGCCCGCCTCCAGGCAGCGGTACAGCAGGCGCTCCGCACGCGCGTTCGCTTCAGCCTCGTCGCGGCGACCGATCTCGACGCCGAGATAGAGACCTGCACCGCGCACCTCTGATATCAGCTGATAACGCTGCGCGGTCGATCGGAGCCGTTCGAGCGCGTGCGCGCCGAGCACGCGCGCCGCGGTGAGCAACTGCTCCTCCTCGATCACATCGAGCGTGGCCAGCGCCGCCGCGCAGCCGACCGGGCTCTTCTCGTGGGTGTAGTGGCCGAGCGCTCCCTCGGGCACCACGTCGAGATCGGCCCGCGCCACGATGGCCGCCATCGGCATGATGCCGCCGCCCAGTCCCTTGCCCAGGACGAGGATGTCGGGTGCGGCATCAGTCTGCTCGCAGACGAACATGGTCCCGGTGCGGCCGAGGCAGCTCGGCACCTCATCAAAGATCAGGAGCGCCCCGTGCCGATCGCAGCTCGCGCGCACGCGGGGCCAGAAGCCGGGGGGCGGCAGTTCGACCGTGGTCCAGCGCATCGGCTCGGCGATCACGGCCGCGACGTCGCCCTGCACCTCGAGGACATAATCGATGTAGTCAGCGAGCCGCTCATGTGCCCGGCCGTCCTCTCCGAAGAAGCGCGCGGCCAGCCCCGGCGGCGGCACATGCTCGGTGCCCGGCAGCAGCGGGCCCGCGCCGCGCCGAAACAGCGCTTCGCCGCCGACCGAGACCGCGTCGAGATTGGCGCCGTGAAAGGCGTCCCACATCGACAGGGTCTTGTGTCGTCCGGTCGCATAGCGCGCGAGCTTCATCGCCATGCCGATCGCAGCCGATCCGCTGGGCGCGAAAAGCACCTTGTCCAGCGGCGCCGGCGTCAATTCGGCCAGGCGGCGGGCGAGGTCGATCGCGGCCTTGTTGGTGTAGCGGCGCGGGCAGAAGGGCAGGGTGTCGAGCTGCGACTTGATCGCCGCCACCACGCGGGGGTGACCGTAGCCGACCTGGTGCACGCTGTTGCCGTGGAAATCGAGGATGCGTCGGCCCTGGAGATCGACGAGATGGCTGCCTTCCGCGGCCGTGGCGACGTTCAGGCAGGGCGTCGACAGCGACTGCCGCAGGAACCACCGCTCGTCCTCGTCGAGCCATTTTTTCGTTTCCGCGTCGAGGTGGCGTTCCGCAAACGAACGCCGCGCCGCCGACAGATTGACGTCGCCCTCGGCGGCACTCATGGCCGCTCTCCGCGGGCCAGCCGGCCATCGATCGCCGCGATCACGGGGATGATATCGGCGACGCCGTCGATGACGTAGTGGGCGCCCGCGGCCTCCAGCCGGCCGGCCGCTGCCGCGCGCCGCTCGGCGAAGGCTTTCGGCGGCAACGCCGCCGTGTCGGCAAGCGACAAGCCGAACACGTTGCCGGTGACGGCAACGCCGACGGTCCAGCAGCCGCCGTTGAGACCTTCTTTGATCCCGACCTCGGTGTCGTCGACCTTGACGCAGCTCCAGGCCGGCCAGACGGCGAGCTCCAGAAAGGCCTTGTAGAGCATGAAGGGCGTGGGTCGGCCGTCGGGCGTGTCCCCGGTGCAAACGATGCTGTCAGGCGAATAGCCCTGCGCCGCCGCAACCGGAATGACCTCGGCCATGATCTCCCGCGTGTAGCCCGTGCTCGAGCCGATCTTCAGGCCGCGGCGCCGCAGGCCGGCGACAGCTTCGGCCACGCCCGGGATCACGTCGGCATAGCGGGCGGCGACCTCGACATTCATCGGCACGAACACGGCGTAGAGCGCATCGATGTCGGCTTCGGTAGGCTCGCGCCCATGCTTGTCGCGCCATGCGGCGGCGATCCGGGGCAAGCGCAGGAGGGCGGCGATGTGCGGGCGCTTGGCCATGCCCATCGGCCCGCGCGCCTCGTCGACCGTGATCGTCACTCCGAAGCGCGCGAATGCCTCGACGAACACGCCCATCGGCGCCAGCGAGCCGTGGTCCACCGTCGTGCCGGCCCAGTCGAACACCACGGCCTGGACGTGCTCGAATTTATCGGTCATGGCTCAGCTCCCGGACGTCAATTCGTCAATCACTTCCTCGGCGATCGCAAACGAGGTGCTGGCGCCGGTGCCACTGGTGATCATGACGAGGCGCACGTTGTCCTGTGGGCGGTCGACCAGCATCAGCCGGTCGGACGCCGAGGCATAGGTGCCGATCCAGCGCTCGCGGATGACAGGCGTTGGCCACGCCAGAACCTGGCGGAATTCGTCCATGATCAACTCGTCGACCGTTTCAGGGGCGAACGGGTCCGGCGTCGCGCCGTAGTGATGGGAATCGCCGACGACGAGCGAGCCATCCTCGCTCTGCACGGCGATCAGATGCACGCCATTGGCCAGATGCTCGCCCTGCTCCGCCTCGAGCCGCTGCTTCAGCGCGGCGGCCTCAGGCAATTCGGCGTAGCCGAGATAGCGCACGAGGCCCAGGTCCGACATCACGGCGGCATTGAACCGCGGCATCGCGGCCGCCGATCCGACCCGCAGCATGTGTAGCTTGCAGCGGACGAGCCCGTAGGCACTGATGCGTTCCGGATAGAGGCCCAGAAAATCGTCGCCCGGGCACACCACGCAGAGCCGGGCGCGGACCGACCCGCGCGTCGTCTCGATCACCGGTGGCGCGACCTCCTTGGCCTGCGTCTGATACATGAAGGTGACGCCGTGCACCTCGGCGAGCCATTTCGCCAGGGCCGGTACCGCGATGCGCGATTCCACCCGCAAATCGTGGGGGCTCGCCAGCACGGCTTGCAGATTGTCGGTGCGTAGCATCGGAAAGCGTCGACCCGCTTCAGTCGGGCTCAAGAGTTCGCAAGCCTCGCCCATCTCGGTCGACCGGAAAGCCTCGAGCACGGCCACGGCTTCCGGTCGCCGCACGGCAACCGCGAGCCCGAAATGCTCGATCCTGATTCCCGCGGCCGAGGCGACTTCGGCCCAGACCTGCCGCGACCGCATCGCGCGCTGCCAGCATGGGCCCTGCTGCTGCCCGGTGACGGTGATAAAGCCGAAATTGCGGATCGAGGCGCCGTTCGCCCTTGCATCGCGCTCAATGACCACGACCTTCAGGCCCCGGCGCACGCTCGCGAGCGCATGGGCGAGGCCGCAGATGCCGCCGCCGATGACAGCCAGATCGAATTCGCCTGTCGCCATGCTCACCGCTTTCTCCACAATTGCGCGCGCGCAAGATAACCCCGTGTGAGCACCATGTAGATGGCGCGTGTCACGGCCGAGGTGGCGAAGATGACGATCGCCATGGCGGCCGCGGGCGCCACGTCGCCCGCATCATCCATGTTGAGCACGGCGATCGCCGCAAGCGTCGTGTGCGGCGCGTAGATGAAGACCACCGCGGAGACTGTCGTCATCGCGTTCACGAACAGATACATGGCGATATCCAGCACGGCCGGCAGGCAGACCGGCAGAGTCACGCGCATGAAGGTACGCCAGAACGGCACCCTGAGCGATGCCGAAACGGTCTCGAACTCCCGGTCGATCTGCTTGAGCGCCGTCACCGCGGTCAGGTGCGCGACGGAGTAGAAATGCGAGATGGTGCAGATCACGAGAATGGCCATGGTGCCGTAGATGAAGTTCAGCGGATTGGCCGGATTGTTGAAGAAGAAGATGTAGCCGAGGCCGAGCACCAGCCCCGGAACGGCCAGGGGAAGCAGCGCGAGAAACTGCACGAAGCCTCTGATAGTGCGAAAGCGCGGGGTCTTCTCGACCAGATAGGCGCCGGCAAAGATCACGGCCGTCCCGAACAGCGCGGTGAGGCCGGCCATGACGAGCGAGTTGAAATAGCTGCGCCAGCCGCCGCCATCCATCATGTCGAAGTCGAAGTTCTTGAAGCTGGGCGTCAGATTGTAGGGCCAGAACGTCGCGATCGAGGCGAAGAAGGACACGCCGAGAATGACCAGAATCGCGAATGCGATCAGCGAACAGATCGCCAGCATCGCGCGATCGATCCAGGCGTCGGGTTTGGGCGCATAGGGTACGGCGCGCGCGGAGAGCAGCGCCAGCTGGCGTCGCTGCATCAGTTGATCGACGGCGAAGGCGAGCACCGCGGGCAGTAGCAGGATCATTCCGACTACCGCGCCCATCTGGAAATTCTGCTGCCCGACCACCTGCTTGTAGATGTCGGTCGCGAGCACGTTGAAGCGGCCCCCGATGACCTTCGGCACGCCGAAATCGGTGATGACAAGCGTGAAGACGACGAAGACTGCGCTGATCAGGCCATAGCGTGCCCCCGGAATGGTCACGGTCCAGAAGGTGCGGCTGGGACTTGCCCGTAGGGCCTCCGCAGCCTCGTACAGACGCGCGTCCGAGATGGCCAGCGCTGTGGTGATGATGATGAGCGCGTGCGGGAAGGTCCAGAAAACCTCGCCCATGACGATGCCGATCGGGCCGTAGATCGACGCGCCGAACAGCATCCATTTGACCAGACCCTGGTTACCGAACAGGTAGACGAGGCTGATCGCTGGCAGCAGCGAGGGTGCGAGAATCGGGATCTGCGCGATGATGCGGAACAGTCCCCGTCCTGGCATGCAGGTGCGGGTGAGTCCGTAGGCGTAGACGAAGGCGAGCAGAACGCAGATGACCGTGCTCAGCAGCGAGACCCAGACCGAGTGCCAGATCGAATTGGCCAACGCAGGGTTGGCGAAATAGGCCTGGAAATTGGCCAAGCCGACGAAGCTGCCATCAGCCGCCTGGAAGCTCTTGGACAGCAGCGCCCAGAGCGGCAGCAGCACGGTCACGACCAGCCAGAGGCCGAGCGCCACGACCGCGCCGCGCATGAGCCAGTCGTCGCGCCCCAGCTTCTGCCTCAGCGGGGCGATCGCGGCGGCACGGTTCGGCAGACTCAATGTCTCGGTCGCCATTGCTGGTCTCCGGTGTCAGGCAGCAGAGGGCGGTTGGGCAAAGACGCGCAACCGGTTCGGCGGCAGCGCGACCTCGATGGTCGCGCCCGACGAAATGCCGAGGTCGCGCACGGCGTTGATGGAAAAGTCGGCCGAGAAGTTCAGGCTCGTGCCCGTCGCATGCAATGTCGTTGCGAAATGATTGCCGATGAATTCCATGACGCCGACCTGGACCGACAGGCGGTTTTGCGGTTGCTCGTCGATGCCGCGCACCACCACGTCCTCCGGCCGGAGGCATACCGTGACGGCGGCGCCTTCGCCGAGCGGCACCTCCTCGCTGAAGTCGAGCACGGCGCCCCTGACATTGGCGCGCTTGCTGGTGACGAGCCGCCCGTCCAGGAAGTTCATCTTGCCGACGAAGTCGGCGACGAAGGCCGTCGCGGGGCGGCCGTAGATCTCGTCGGGCGTACCTACCTGCTCGATCCTGCCATGGCTCATCACCACGATCCGGTCGGACATGGTGAGCGCCTCTTCCTGGTCGTGGGTCACCATGACGGTGGTGAGCCCGAGGCGGCGCTGCAGATCGCGGATCTCGCCGCGCAGGCGCGCCCGGACGCGGGCGTCGAGGGCGGAGAGCGGCTCGTCCAGCAGCAGAAGGCCGGGCGACAGGGCCAGCGCGCGGGCGAGCGCGACGCGCTGCTGTTGGCCTCCCGAGAGCTGGGCCGGATATTTGCCGGCCTGCTCGGGCAGGCCGACAAGTTCGAGAAGCTCCTGGACGCGCTTGTCGATCTCGGCGCGGGGCTTGCCGGTCGACACCAGGCCGTAGGCCACATTGTCCTTGATCGTCAGGTTCGGGAACAGCGCATAGGATTGGAATACGATGCCGAAGTCGCGCGCGGCGACCGGCAGCGTCGAGATGTCGCGCCCGCCCTGATGGATCGACCCAATGGTCTGCACGTCGAGGCCAGAGATGGCGCGCAGCAGCGTGGTCTTGCCGCAACCGGACGGGCCCAGGAAGGAGACGAACTCCCCCGGCATAATGTCGAGGTCGACCTTGTCCAGCGCAGTGAAGGCACCGAACTTTTTCGACACGTTGCGGATGCGGAGATAGGGCTCCGTCGTCGGCATGCTGTCCATGACACTATCCCGCATTGGCCGGCGGCCGCCCATGCACCGCCGGCTTGGTCGATCCCGATAGTCCTGGTTCTTGATCCCTAGTTTTTGGGCTCGGACTTGCCGTCGTAGCGCTTGCTCCACTCCGCCAGGATCTTGTCGCGGTTCTCCGCGGCCCAGGCAAAGTCGTTCTTGATCAGCATCTTGTTGATGTCACCCTGGATGAACTCCATGGAGCTTGCGATGCCGGGCAACGCGACGATGGCGAAGTTCTCGGCGTAGAGCTTGTTGGCCTCCGCCGTCGCGGCCCAGTCGGCAAGCTTCTTCGCCGCCTCGGACTCCTTGGTGGTCTTCATGATCCCGATAGCTTCCATATCCCAGCCGAGGCCTTCCTTGGGCAGGACAATGCTGATGGGCGCTCCACCCTTCTTGGTCTTGTTGGCGCGATATTCGAACGAGAGGCCTATCGTGTACTCGCCGGCGGCGGCCTGTCGGCACGGCTTCGAGCCGGAATGCGTATAGGCCGCGATGTTCTTGTGAAGCTCGTCCATGTACTTCCAGCCCTCGTCCCAGCCGAACATCTGGAGCCAGGCGGAGACCATCAGAAAACCGGTCCCCGAGGAGGCCGGGTTCGGCATGGCGATTTGCCCCTGATAGACCGGCTTGGTCAGATCGGCCCAGGAGGCGGGCTCCGGCAGGTTCTTCTTGCCGGATTCCACGGTGTTGACGCAAAAGGCCGATGCCCAGACGTCCATGCCCACCCACTCCGGCGAGCCAGCGGGATCGCGCATCTTGGCGTCGACCTTGTCGAGACCCGCCGGCGCGTAAGGCATCAGCATGCCTTCCTTCTGCAGCAGCATCAGCGAGGTTGCGGCAAGACCCATGACCACATCGGCCTTGGGGTTTGCCTTTTCCGCGAGGAGCTTCGCGGTGATGATGCCGGTGGAGTCGCGGACCCAGAGGATGTTGATGCCCGGATTGGCCTTCTCGAACGCGGCCTTGTAGGGCTTGATCTGGTCGGCCTCCAGCGCCGTGTAAACGGTGAGGTCCGCCGCGCGAGCTGCAGTGCTGAGGCAGAACATGGCGGCGGTGATCGACACAACAGCGCATCGCAGACCGCTTTTCGTGCACAGGTTCATGTCGGGCTCCATCGATGTTGGCCGCGGGCTGGCACCGTCCGGGCAGGGAACCGATATTGTTAGATGACATTTCCGTCACGTACATGTCGGATTTTGTGCACGGCGCGCCTCGATCGCGGTGTCTCTGCACATCTTGAGTGCAATGTTGCCAGTGCAAGCGTCTGCTCCCGCGGGCCTTGAATCGCGCCCGGCTGACGGCGTGTCCGTCTACGAAGACGAACCCGCCCAGCGGATGCCGCGTTTCTTGCCGTTTCCCGCTGATTTGCTTGACGCGGCAATGGCTTGACGGCACGGGCCCTGTGCCGGCCAGCAGCCGCGGTTCTACTGTGCATGGGGTTGTTTTTCATTTTTTCGCAGAAGGGGCCCGAGGCGGCCAAGCGAGGAGGGTAGGGAGTGCGGCCCGCGGATCCGACTCCGGTCGCCTCGGGCGGTTGCGATGGACAAGAAAAGGCCCGGTCGCCAATGCGACCGGGCCGTTTCTTTTGGTGTCTGTAGCCCGGGAGGGCCGAGACGCCGGGAGGGTTAAGGAAAAGATTGGAACTTCGCAGCTAGGGTTGAGACGACGACGTCCCGACGAAGCATGCCCTTCCCGAAGTCATCCACATCAGCGCCGAAACATTCATGCCGCATCTGGTTGATATGTCGATTCGCGTCCGGACCTTTGTCGCGTTTGGATTGGTCCTGCTCGTTACGATCGGGCTCGGCTCCTTCGCGCTCATTCAGATCGCGGTTGTCGACCGAGCGGCAAACGACCTCGGCGGCAAGGCTATGCCCGCGCTGTTCCAGAGCAGCGAGATGCTCAATGCGGTCATCAATTTTCGGCGGGAGGAAGCCAATCGTCTTCTGAGCGTGACGCCTGAGGACGGGCGATACCGCGAAG
The DNA here is from genome assembly GCF_000472645.1 of Bradyrhizobium sp. WSM2254. Taxonomy (NCBI): domain Bacteria; kingdom Pseudomonadati; phylum Pseudomonadota; class Alphaproteobacteria; order Hyphomicrobiales; family Nitrobacteraceae; genus Bradyrhizobium; species Bradyrhizobium sp. WSM2254. Next base: position 179,539 of record NZ_AXAB01000014.1, read on the forward strand.
GACTGATGGACAAATACGCGACGAAAGCCGTCGACGTCAGGAAGACCTATCAACCCAATTCCGCCGAGGAAAAGACGGCGATCGATCAATTCGATTCGACCTGGCCGGAATTCCAGAAATCCACTTCCACGATAGTCGATGCGCTGAGAGCCGGGGACAGCGCCTCGGCCCGCAAATACTACGTCGCCGAAAATCGAAACCAGTTTGACGCTCTCAACATCACCCTTGCGAAGATTGTCGAGCTGAATGAACGGGCGGGACGCCAATCCTATGATTTGGTCAATGCGGCGACGGATCGGGCGCGCCTCGGCGTCATTGTCGCCCTGGTCGTCGCGACCTGCATCGCGCTCGCCGCCGGCATGGTTACGGTCCTGACCACGGCATCGCCGATCCGGCGGTTGACCGGCGTGATGGCGCAGTTAAGCGGCAACGATTTGCACGTTACGATTCCGGATGCGGACCGGCGCGACGAGATCGGCGCGATGGCGCGCGCCGTCCAGATTTTCAAGAGCGGACTCGTCGAAGCCGACAGGCTGGCCGCGGTTCAAAAGGCGGACGAAGCGGAAAAGACCCGCAGGGTCGGCATGATCGATGCCCTGGTGTCCGACTTCGACGCGCGGTCGTCCGACGCGCTGGCGAGCTTCGGAGCGGCGGCGACGGAGCTCGACTCGACGGCCCAGAGCATGTCGGCACTCGCAAAGCAATCGGCCCAGCAGACCAACATTGCGGCCACGGCAGCGGCCTCGACGACGACCAATGTCCAAAGCGTGGAATCGGCTGCCGAGGCGATGGCAACCAGCATTGCCGACATCAATAGCCAGGTTGGATACGCCAAGGAGATTGCGGACCGCGCGTCTGACGACATCCGGCGAACCAGCACGACCGTTGTCGGCCTGACCCAGGCCACCCAGAAGATCGGAGAGATCGTCACGCTGATCCAGGCGATTGCCGCCCAGACCAATTTGCTGGCGCTGAACGCCACGATCGAAGCGGCTCGGGCCGGCGACGTCGGCAAGGGATTTGCCGTCGTGGCAGCGGAAGTGAAGGGGCTGGCCAACCAAACGGCGAAGGCGACGGACGAGATCGCGACGCAGATCGCCGCGGTTCAGAAGGTCTCCGGCGAAACGTCGTCGGCCATCCAGTCAATTGGCACGACCATCGAGGAGCTCAACGCGATCTCGACCCGCATCGCTGGCGCCATGGACCAGCAGGGCGCTTCGACCCACGACATCAGTCGCAACGTCAAGCAGGCAGCCGCAGGCACCCGAGAGATGGCCGAAACCATGGTCCACGTGACCCGTGCTGCCGGCGAATCCGGCACTGCTTCCGCTCAGGTGTTGCAGGCGGCGTCAGATCTCTCGGTTCGGTCCAAATCCCTACAGTCGCAAGTCGCAACCTTTTTGGCAGCGATCAAGACCGCCTGATTGCGCTTGAACTAAACAAACCAAAAGGCCCGATCGCGATGGCGACCGGGCCTTTCTCGTTTGTAGACGCCTTGCGCGCTTACGCAGCCGTCGAAGCCTTCCGCGCGGCCTTCTGCTCGGCGGCGGCCGCCTCGTCCTTGCGGATCTCGGAGAGCTTCTTCTGGACCTGCTCCGAGAAGATGTACTGCGCCGGGCGCTGCTTGCTCATGTCGATCTCGGGCGCCATGGGACCCGTGGTCTTGACGCCGCGCAGCGACACCCACATCGCCTTCAGCGGATTGTTGAAGGCTGCGGTCGCCGCGGTCGGCTCGTAGCCGCAATGGGCCATACAGTCGGCGCACTTCTCGTACTTGCCGGTGCCGTAGGTCTCCCAGTCGGTGGTGTCCATCAGCTCCTTGAAGGTCTTGGCGTAGCCTTCACCGAGCAGATAGCAGGGCTTCTGCCAGCCGAAGATGTTGCGCGCGGGCATGCCCCAGGGCGTGCACTCGTATTCCTGGTTGCCGGCGAGGAAGTCGAGGAACAGGCCGGAATGCATGAAGTTCCACTTCTTGCCCTTGCCCATCGCGAAGACGTCGCGGAACAGCTTCTTGGTCTTGGTGCGGTTGAGGAAGTGCTCCTGGTCCGGCGCACGCTCATAGGCGTAGCCCGGCGACATCGAGACGCCGACACCGAGCTCGACGGTGAGGTCGAGGAATTTTGCGATCTCCTCGGCCGGATGGCCGTCGAAGATGGTGGCGTTGACGTTGACGGTGAAGCCGCGCGCCTTGGCCGCCTTGATCGCGGAGACGGCGCGGTCGAACACGCCCTTCTGCGACACGGCCTTGTCGTGATGGTCCTTCAGGCCGTCGAGATGCACCGAGAAGAACAGGTACGGCGAGGGCTCGAACAGATCGAGCTTCTTCTCGAGCAGCAGCGCGTTGGTGCAGAGCGAGACGAACTTCTTGCGCGCGACGAGGCCGCGCACGATCTCGCCGATCTCCTTGTGGATCAGCGGCTCGCCGCCGGGAATCGCCACCATCGGCGCGCCGCATTCGTCGGCGGCGTCCCAGCACTCCTGCGCCGTCATGCGACGGTTGAGGATCGCGTCGGGATAGTCGATCTTGCCGCAGCCCACGCAGGCGAGGTTGCAGCGAAACAGCGGCTCCAGCATCAGCACGAGCGGATAGCGCTTGCGGCCAAGCAGTTTCTGCTTGAGCAAATAACCGCCGATACGCATTTCCTTGAAGAAGGGGATAGCCATTACACGTTTCTTTCTGGGCTTGAAATTCGGGTGGGTCAGCTCGCAGCCAGTTCGGCCGGAAGCCGGAATTCGATGTTCTCCTCGCGGCCCGGCAGCACCGAGACCTTGACTGGTCCGATCCGCCGCATCGCCTCGATCACGTCATCCACGAGTACCTCAGGCGCCGAAGCGCCGGCCGTGACGCCGACGGTCTTGGCATCTTTCAACCACTCCGGATTGAGCGCGCTGCCGTCGGCAATCAAATAACTCGCGACGCCGGCCTCAGTGCCGATTTCGCGGAGCCGGTTCGAGTTCGAGCTGTTGGCAGCGCCCACCACCAAGATCACGTCGACCAGCTTGCTCAAGTCCCTTACCGCAGATTGGCGGTTCTGTGTCGCATAGCAGATATCCCGGATATCCGGGCCTTGAATATCTGTAAAGCGGGCCTGAAGGGCCGAAATGATGTCCCGGGTGTCGTCGACCGACAGGGTGGTCTGGGTGATGTAGGCCACTGGCGTACCCGCCGGCAGGACAAGGGCCTTAACCTCTTCAACGCTTTGAACAAGCAGCACCGGCCCCGGAACCTGGCCCATCGTGCCCTCGACCTCGGGGTGGCCGGCATGGCCGATCAGGATCAGCGTGCGGCCCTTGGTGATATAGCGCTTCCCCTGATTGTGAACTTTCGTGACCAGGGGGCAGGTGGCGTTGAGCACCGGAAGGTCGCGCGCGGCGGCCTCTTCCTCGACGCTGCGGGCGACGCCATGGGCGCTGAAAACGGTCACCGCCTTCGGCGGAACCTCGGACAGCTCCTCGACGAAGATGGCGCCTTTGTTCTTCAGGCTCTCGACCACGTATTTGTTGTGCACGATCTCGTGGCGCACGTAGACGGGCGGGCCGTACTTCTCCAGGGCCCGTTCCACGATCTCGATCGCGCGCACCACCCCCGCGCAGAAACCGCGCGGCTGCGCTAGATAAACTTCCATAGGACGCCCATCACGCAAGTTGCACCAATCCGCTTCAAAGTTCCCCGGGGGCACCCGTACTGACCAATGAGTTGCAATATCCGCACCATTGGTTTCGCGCACGCGGTAGCCACCCACCCCCGTCGGGGCTCCGGCGCTTGGAGGCGCAATACTTTGTGTCAAAAAATCGGCAGAAAGGAAAGGTCGGATGGACCTATTGTTCCCCGCCGGCTCAATCGAGGGGTAATATAGTACAGAAAGCGCCGTGAGCAAGATGGCGACATTTGTGCTCACCCCTTCGTCACTTTCCCGCCTCAACTCCCCGGCTATACCGACCGTCCCGCATGATTTTGCCATGGTCTGCGCCGTTTACCTCGAACCTTCGGGCGGCGAGAACCACTCAAAACAGCAATAGGTTTCGCCCGGGAACTCCGATAAAGAGCGGGCGTTTCCGGCAAGCTGTTAACAGCAGAAAGAAAAGAAGTGCTGCAAAGCGTCGTCGTTGCCATCGTCAGGGCCTGCACCCGGTTTGCCTCCCTCGTCGTCGTTCTCGGGCTCCTGCTTTCGGTGGGGGCCGGCTATTACACGTCCCAGCACTTCGCCATCAACACCGACATCAATTCGCTGATTGCCCAGAATCTGGACTGGCGCCAGCGCGACCAGCAGTTCGACCGCGCCTTCGACCGTGACGCGACGATCACGGCAGTGGTCGAGGCCAGGACGCCGGAGATGGCGACCGCGGCGTCGGACGCGCTCTTTGCCAAGCTGAAGGACGACAAGACCAATTTCCAGTCGATGCAGCAGCTCGGCACCGGCGAGTTCTTCGAGAGGAACGGCCTGCTGTTCCTGCCGACCGAAGAGGTCGCCAAGGCCACCGGCCAGTTCGAAGCTGCGGCGCCCCTGATCGAGATCATGGCGGGCGATCCCTCGATCCGCGGCCTGACCGGCGCGCTGGAGACGGGACTTGCCGGCGTCAAGCGCGGCCAGGTCAAGCTCGACAATACCGCGCGGCCTTTCAACCTGATCGCGCAGACGGTCGAAACCGTGCTCAACAAGGGCAATGCGAGCTTCTCGTGGCGCGAGCTCGTCAGCGACGAGCCGCTGTCGGCTTCCGACAAGCGCGCCTTCATCGAGTTCAAGCCGATCCTCGACTACAACGCGCTGGAGCCCGGCAAGGGCGCCACCGACGCGATCCGCAAGGCCGCGGTGGAGCTCGATTTCGCGACCAAATACCAGGCGCGGGTGCGGCTGACCGGCCCGGTGCCGATCGCCAATGAGGAATATGCCACCGTCCAGGAAGGCGCCGTCGTCAACGGCGTCGGCACCGTCCTCGTCGTGCTGCTGATCCTGTGGCTGGCGCTGCATTCGTCGAAGATCATTTTCGCGGTATTCGTCAATCTCTTCGTCGGCCTTGCGCTGACGACCGCTGCCGGCCTGATGATGGTCGGCTCGTTCAATTTGCTGTCGATCGCGTTTGCCGTGCTGTTCGTCGGCCTCGGCGTCGATTTCGGTATCCAGTACAGCGTCCGCTACCGCTCGGAGCGCTACAAGCATAACGATCTCTCCGGCGCGCTGGTGCTTGCCGCCAAGCGCTCCGCGGTGCCGCTGTCGCTGGCGGCAATGGCGACCGCCGCCGGCTTCCTCTGTTTCCTGCCGACCGACTACAAGGGCATCTCCGAGCTCGGCCAGATCGCCGGCGTTGGCATGCTGGTGGCGTTCCTCTCCAGCATCACAGTACTGCCCGCGATGCTCAAGCTGTTGAACCCGCCCGGCGAGCAGGAGCCCGTCGGATACGCCTTCCTGGCGCCGCTCGATCACTTCCTGGAGAAGCACCGTGTGCTGGTGGTGGGCGGCACGCTGCTGCTCGCGCTCGCCGGCCTGCCGCTGCTCTACTTCCTGAAATTCGACTTCAACCCGATGAACCTGCGCAACCCGAGGGCCGAATCGATCGCGACCTTCCTCGACCTGCGCAACGATCCCAACACCGGCGCCAACGCCATCAACGTGATGACGACGTCCGAGGAGCAGGCAAGGCAGGTCGAGGCGAAGCTGGAGAAGGTGCCGGAGGTGCTGCGCGTGATGTCGCTCGACAGCTTCGTGCCGCAAGACCAGCAGCCGAAGCTGAAGCTGATCGCACAGGGCGCCAAGGTGCTGAACCCCGCGCTCAATCCCGACCAGATCGATGCCGCGCCGACGGACAAGGAGAACGTCGACGCGCTGAAATCCTCGGTCGACAATCTGCGCCGGACCGCCGGTGATGCGAAGGGGCCGGGCGCGGTCGCCTCGCGCCGCCTTGCGGACGCGCTCGATAAGCTCGCCAATGCCGACGAGGCCACGCGGAACAGGGCGCAGGCCGTGTTCGTCACGCCGATGAAGATCGTGTTCGACCAGCTCAGGAACGCGCTGCAGGCCGAGCCGGTCACCCTGAAGTCGCTGCCGCCCGATCTCGTCAGCGCCTGGAAGAGCAAGGATGGCATCATCCGTGTCGAGGCGCTGCCCAAGGGCGATCCCAACGACAACGACACGCTGCGCAGATTTGCGGCGGCGGTGCTCGTTGCCGAGCCGACCGCGATCGGCGGGCCGGTCTCGATCCTGAAATCCGGCGACACCGTGGTGAAGGCGTTCATCCATGCCGGCATCTACGCGCTGCTGGTGATCGGCCTTCTGCTGTGGATCACGCTCCGCCGGTTCGTGGACGTGCTGATGACGCTGGTGCCGCTCCTGGTTGCAGGTGCCGTGACGCTCGAGATCTGCGTGCTGATCGGCCTGCCGCTCAACTTCGCCAACATCGTCGCGTTCCCGCTGCTGCTCGGTGTCGGCGTCGCCTTCAAGATCTATTATGTCGTGGCCTGGCGCTCGGGCAGGACAAACCTGCTTCAGACCAGCCTGACACGCGCGATCTTTTTCAGCGCGCTGACGACGGCGACCGCGTTCGGCAGCCTGTGGCTGTCGAGCCATCCCGGCACGTCCAGCATGGGCAAGCTGCTGGCGCTCTCGCTGGTGACGACACTCGCCGCCGTGCTGCTGTTCCAGCCGGCCCTAATGGGCAAACCCCGCAATCTCAGGGAGTAGGCAGATGTCGCCGACGGTGTCGGCGGCGCCCTTCTGACCGGGCTTGGCCGTGGTGGCGGTCTTCGGGGCCGCGGCAGGCGCAGGCGCTGTGGCGCCGGTCGTGCCTTGGGACGTGCCTTGGGGCACTGCGGCTTGGGCTGTGCCTTGTGGTGCCGTGCCTTGGGCTTTCGGCGCCGCGCCGGTAGGCTTCGGCGCGCCCTTGGCCATGGCGTTGGCGGGGCTCAGGGGGATCGGCGGGCCAACCCGGGTCCAGGTCTCGCCACCGCAGAGGAAGCCCATCACGCAGCCCTTGATCTCGAGCTGGTCGGTCCCGGCCGGCGTGATGGTGGCGCTGTAGAGCTGGCCGTCCTTGGCGTTGTAGACCTGTCCTTCCCACTGATCGACGCCGGGCTTCTTCTTCATGTCGATCAGGGTCGCCATGGCCAGCGTCGGCCTGTTCTTTTTCGAGACATCCGGATTGTTCTCGTCGCGGCCGCCGGGCTGCTTTTCCCAGGAAACCGCGCCCCACATGCTGCCATTGCATTGGGCAACGCGAATGTTGGCGACGCCGTCGGCGACCCGCCAGTCGCCGGTGGGATCGGCGGCGAGAGCAGGAGTCAGGCAGGTGTAACCGCCAGCCAGTATAATTCCGGTGTAAAGGGCCAAACGCATGAGTGTTCCTTGGCAGTGCAACATGGTTTAAAGCTGTGCTTGCGAAGATGGTCCGAAAAAGGGCAAAAGGCCGCACAGACCGTTTTGAGTAACGGTCCGTTTTCAGTTGACGAGACGGCCCTCAACCGAAGTATGTAGCGGATGCACAGCCCAAATCCAGACATGTCTCAACTGTTCGCGGACCGTCAGGCCCAGCGCAGTGCCCTGCATAATCGGTATCTGAACGAGCAGTTCGTTCGGGTTCTCAAGACCATCGGCTACGATGTCGGCTTCCAGAAGGGGCAAGGGCAGTACCTCTACGACCGCGACGGGGCGCGCTATCTCGACCTGTTGTCCGGCTTTGGCGTGTTTGCGATCGGGCGCAATCATCCGGTCATGCGCGATGCGCTCAAGAGCGTGCTCGATGCCGACCTGCCCAACCTCGTCCAGTTCGACGTCTCGACGCTCGCCGGCGTGCTCGCCGAGCGCCTGCTGAAATACGTTCCCTATCTCGACAAGGTGTTCTTCGCCAATTCCGGGGCGGAATGCGTCGAGGCCGCGATCAAGTTCGCGCGAGGCGCCACGGGGCGTCCCGGCATCGTCTATTGCGCCCACGGCTATCACGGCCTGACCTATGGCGCGCTGTCGCTGACGGGGGATTCGAACTTCCGCACCGGTTTCGAGCCGCTGCTGCCCGGCTGCACGCCGGTCCCCTTCAACGATCTCGCCGCGCTCGAAAAGGCGCTGGCCTCGCGCGAGGTTGCGGCCTTCGTCGTCGAGCCGATTCAGGGCAAGGGCGTCAACATGCCCACGGACGAGTTCCTGCCGGGTGCGGCCGCACTCTGCAAGAAATACGGCACGCTGTTCGTCGCCGACGAGATCCAGACCGGCATGGGCCGTACCGGCCGCTTCCTCGCGGTCGAGCACTGGAACGTCGAGCCGGACATGGTGCTGCTGTCGAAGTCGCTGTCGGGCGGCCACGTGCCGGTCGGCGCGGTGCTGACGCGCAAGGCCATCTTCGACAAGATCTTCAACCAGATGGACCGTGCGGTGGTGCACGGCTCCACCTTCTCCAAGAACGACCTGGCGATGGCCGCGGGCATCGCCACGCTCGATGTCATGGAGTCCGAGAAGCTGATCGAGTCCGCCGCCAAGCGCGGCGCCGAGCTGCGCCTTGCGCTGACGCGCATGGTGCCCGGCTACGAGCTGATGAAGGAAGTGCGCGGCAAGGGCCTGATGATCGGCGTGGAGTTCGGCCCGCCGAAGTCGCTGCGCCTGCGGGCGTCCTGGAACGTGCTGGAAGCCGCCAACAAGGGCCTGTTCTGCCAGCTCATCACCGTGCCGCTGTTCAAGGACCACAAGATCCTGACGCAAGTGGCCGGCCACGGCAGCCACACCATCAAGCTGCTGCCGCCGCTCACCATCACCGAGGAAGACTGCGGCTGGATCGAGCGCGCCTTCGACGACGTCATCGCCGGCAGCCACAAGGTCCCCGGCGCGATCTGGTCGCTCGGCAAGACGCTGGTGGACAACGCGGTGCGGCGGTCGGCTTAGTTAGGCCGTCATTCAGCCGCTTGCGGCCTGTTCACGGTCTCGATGCGCTCGAGTGCCTTGCCGAGATTGCGCTTCGCGATCTGGATGTCATAATCGTTCTGAAGATTGAGCCAGAGTTCGGTCGTTGTGCCGAGCGCCTTGGCGAGTCGAAGCGCGGTGTCGGCGGTGATTCCGGTCTGCTCATTCGCGATCCGCTCGATGCGCGTGCGCGGCAAGCCGCACGTCTTTGCGAGCGCGCCGGCGGACATGTTCAGCGGAATTAGAAACTCCTCCCGTAGAACCTCACCGGGATGCATGGGCTTGAGTTTTTTGGCCATTGCCGCATTCCCTAGTGATAGTCCACGATCTCGACCTCAACGGGCCCTTGCGCTGTCCAGATGAAGCACACTCGGAACTGATCATTGATCCTGATCGAGTGCTGTCCCTTGCGATTGCCGCTCAGGGCCTCCAGACGGTTGCCGGGTGGCGCCCTTAAATCGCCGAGCTCGCCGGCCGCGTGCAGATAACGCAATTTCCGGCGTGCAACCTTCACGAGATCGGCTGGAAAGCCTTTGGGACTTTCTCCGTTGAAGACTGCCTCAGTCGTTTTGTCCCGAAACGTCCTGATCACCCAATCGATGTATCATTATCCGATACATTTGGCAATACCCGCGTATCGCGGAATGATACATCGTCGAGCCAGCTACCCCTCCACATTCGCCTTCATCGCCACCTCGAACTTGTCGACGAACTCGGCGAGCTCGTCGGCGCCGATGTCACTGACGGCCCAGAAGTTCAGGCCGCGATTGCCCCAGCGGCGGCAGTTGAAGCCCTGCATGGCCTCGGTCTTCGGCGCGCGATATTCCGCGTTCGAGGTCTGCGACACGAACAGGTTGATCACGTGCTGCCGGCGCTTGTAGACGACCGCGCCGATCGCGCGTGCGTCGATATAGTCGAGCCGGCCGCCGACCAACGTAAAGCCCTGCGCGGTGAGGTCTATCACGGGCGGAGCGACGTCGAGCTTGCCGTTGAACCAGGGCTTGACGGTGTGCTGGTCGGTCGAGATCACGTCGGTGAGATGGCCGGCCTGGAGCGAGCGCAGATGGGCGGAGACGACCTCCGACAGGATGCGCTGCTGGTCGTCCTGGCGCAGCACCACGGCAACGACGCCGGTTGCGGCGAGCGCGGAGACCGCCGAGCCCATGGCAAAGCCGCGCAGCACGGAGCGGCGGGTGGGTTGCTGGCGCTGCGGCCGTGGCAGCGAGGCTTCGATCCGGGCGCGCAGGCTGGCCGGCGCGGTATAGCGCAGATCGGTGTCGGCCAGCACGCGCTGCATCTCGCGTTGTGCGGCAAACTCGGCAGCGCAGGCCGGGCAGCTCGCGATATGGGCTTCGACTTCGCGCGCGTGCCCGGCATCGAGCTCGTTGTCGAGCAGCGCGTGAAGCAGGATCCTCGCTTCGTCGCAGGTCATCTCGCTTGCTCCTCTTCCGCCGTCCAGGCCGCGCGCAGCATGGCGCGGGCGCGGGCGAGGCGGGACATCACGGTGCCGACGGGGGCGCCGACGGCCTCGGCGATTTCACGATAGGACAGGTGGTTGATCTCCCGCAGCACGAAGGTTTCCTTGAACGGTTCGGCGAGCGCGTCGATCAGCTTGCGAATGGCGCCGGCATCGCGGCTGCGCAGCACTTCGGTTTCCGGGCTCGCCTCGCTCTCCTGCCAGATCGGCGTCTGCTCGGCGGCGCCGGGCGTATCCTCGATCGCGCTGGGCCTGTGCGCGCGACGCGCATATTCGGCGTTGCAGACGTTGCGCAGGATCGCGAACAGCCAGGGCTTCATCGTCGGTCCGCGATAGCTGTCGAAGTGCTTCAGCGCGCGCAGATAGCACTCCTGCACCGCGTCCTCGGCATCGGCGGCGTCGCGCAGCAAATAGCGCGCGAGCGTGTAGACGTCGTCGAGATGGGGCAGCGCCGCCTCGCGGAAGCGCTGCGCCTTCTGCAGATCGTCGGTAGCGGGCATCGCTCCTCGCTTTGCCTCTTGTTCCGCTTGCGGCTTCGTTTCGTCCCCGTGTGCGACCGGAGGCACACGAGCCCGACCGGCGTGGGACCACCGGCCGGGCAAGACGTTGATGCCTTGGTTGGAGACGTTACTCAACCTTGATCATCCCCGTCATGTGCGGGTGCAGCGAACAAAAATACTTGTAGTCGCCCGGATTGGTGAAGGTGAACGAGAACTTGTCGTCGGTGTCCAGGGTTTTGGACCTGAACTTGCCGGCCGAGACGATCGTGTGCGGGATGTCGTCCCGGTTGGTCCAGGTCACGGTGGTGCCGAGCTTGACCCTGAGCTCGGCCGGCTGGAAAACGAAATTGTCGATGTGCACGTCCATGTCGTCGGCTCGGGCAGTCGTTGCGGGCAACAGGACGGCCGCGGCCAAAGCGACGCCGAAGTCGCGGCGATTGAGTGTCTTCATTGTCAGCTTCCGTTCAGCCCTGAAGCGGCGTGTCGATGATCGCGAGCCGCTGCTCGTTCTGCTTGAAGTTGATGCTGGCAACGCCAAGCATGGAGCGGAGCCTTGCGTCCTCGACCTTCATCGGACCGGGCGAGGGCGCGGCCCCCGGCGCCGGCTGCGGGAAGGCGGTCGAGCGCGCGGTGTGGAAGGTGACGTTGCCCTCGACCTTCTGCATCACCTGGTGGATGTGCCCGTTCAGCACGGTGACCGAGCCGAAACCCTTGACGTGTTCGAGCGCGCGGCCGCCATCCTCGGTGCCCCAGCCCCATTCCGGATAGACCGTCCAGAGCGGGATGTGGGCGAACAGCACGACCGGCGTCGATTTCGACTTGCCGCGCAGATCGTCCTCGAGCCAGGCGAGCTGCTCGGCGCCGAGATTGCCGAGCCCGCCGGCCTTGAGGTCGACGACGTTGACGAGGCCGACGAAGTGCACGCCGCCGGCGTCGAACGAATACCAGCCCTGGCCCTTGGTGCCGCGGCCGTAGCGCTCGCGATAGAACTTCACCTCCTCGTCGAGGAAATCATGTTCGCCGGGGACGTAGTGCACGTCCAGCTTGGCCTGCGAGATGATGCGATCGGCATTATCGAACTCGGCGGCTTTCGACAGATGGGTGATGTCGCCGGTGTGGATCATGAACGATGGCTTGGCCGGCATCGCGTTGATCTTGCCTACGGCTTCCTCGAGCGTGCCGAGTGCGTTGGGATTGGCCGGCTTGTCGAAGCCGACATGGCTGTCGCTGATCTGAAGGAAGCTCATGCCGGGCGCTGCCGCGGTCGCGGCCTGCGCGGAATCGATGATGCCGAGCGAGCGCGGCACGCCGCCCGTGACGGTCCAGAGCACCCCGGTGCCGGCCCAGGTCATGCATTCCAGCACCTTGCGTCGGCTGACGCCGTCGTCCCCGTGATCGTGTCCGCTCATCGCACGTCTCCTCTCGCCCGGAATTGGGCTTCGGGGAGGTGATCGGGGGAGGGCGGGGCTTATTCCCGGATGCGATGACGATTTCGTGAGATGGCGAGATCTGTAGCCCGCATGGAGCGCAGCGGAATGCGGGGGCCAGTGCGTAGCTGTCCCCGGATTACGCTTCGCTCCATCCAGGCTACGGATCGGATTTCGCGAACTCCCGCACGGCCTCAACCACGCGTTCCGGCACTTCCTGCGCCACACAGTGCCCGGCGCCCTCAAAGACCATCGTGCTGACACGCGGAATCAGCGACACGGCGCGTCGCGCCATCTCCTTGTAGATCGGTCCCGACTTCGCGGCGGTCGCGACGCGGACAGGACAGTCGATCTCGGCGAGCGCTGCAAACGGATTGCCGCGGGTGTCGCCAACGTAGACCTGCTCCATTGCCTCGTAGATCGGATGCAGGATCGCGGACTCGATCTCGGGCGTGCAGCAGAGCCGCACCCTGCCATCGTCGAGCGGCACGAAGCCATGCCTCACATAGGCCCGGAGCGAGGTCTCGGTCCAATCGGCAAATGCCGGCGCGGTGCGGTAGCGCTCGAACACGGTGTCGGCACTGTCGAACTCGGCCCGCCGTCGCAGCGTGCCCTGGACGCGCGCGAGGGACTCTTCGTTCAATCCTCCGGAGCGTGTCGCGCGCGGGTCCATCACGGTCGGCTCCATCACGAACAGGCGCGTAAAACCTCCGGGGCGAAGTTTTGCCGCGAGCAGAAGATCGGTGGCGCCCGCGCTGTGGCCGATACCGTAGATGTCGCGCAGCGCGAGCGCATCGATCACCCGGCAGACATCCTCGGCATAGTCAAGGAAATGATAGGTGCCGGGCTTGTGGCTCGCGCCGTGGCCGCGACGGTCGAGCGCGTAGACGGTGTAGGTCGATGCGAGCTCGCGCGCGACCTCGTCCCAGACGTCGGCGACGAAACCGGTGCCGTGCACGAGCAGGGCGGGCAGCTTGCCGCTCTCGCCCCATTGCAGCATCGCGATCTGCGCATCAGTGGGGCCGATGGAGAAGCGATGTGGATTGATCATGGGGACAGGATGCTACTTCGCATCCTCCAGGATCATGCTCGCGCCCTTCTCGGCGATCATCGCGGTCGGCGTGTTGGTGTTGCCCGACGTGATCGTCGGCATGATCGAGGCATCGACGATGCGAAGGCCGCTGAGGCCGTAGAAGCGCAGGCGTTCGTCGACCACCGCCATCGGATCGCTCGCCGCGCCCATCTTCGCGGTGCCGACGGGATGGAAGATGGTGGTGCCGATATCGCCCGCGGCTTTGGCGAGCGAGGCATCGTCGTCACCGACGGAAGGGCCGGGCAGATATTCGCTCGGGCGATATTTTGCGAGCGCCTTCTGCTGCATCAGCCGCCGGGTGGTGCGGATGGCGTCGGCGCCGACCTGGCGGTCGTCGTCGGTTGACAGATAGTTCGGTGCGATGATCGGCTTCTCGTCCGGGCTCGCCGCGCGCAGCCGCACGGTGCCGCGCGAGGTCGGCTGGAGATTGCAGGCGCTCACCGTGATGGCGGGGAAGCGGTGCAGGGGATCGCCGAACTTGTCGAGCGACAGCGGCTGCACGTGAAACTGGATGTTGGCGCGAGCGCGTGTTGCATCCGAACGCGTGAAGATGCCGAGCTGCGACGGCGCCATGGTCAGCGGACCGCGGCGGCGGACGGCGTAGTCGAGCCCCATCAGGCCGCGGCGGAACAGGTTGTAATAGGTCTCGTTCAGCGTGCGCACGCCCTCGACCTTGTAGATCGCGCGCTGTTGGAGATGATCCTGAAGATTGCGGCCGACGCCGGGCCTGTCCATCACCACGTCGATGCCGAGCGGCGACAGCCAGTCGGCAGGCCCGATGCCGGAGCGATGCAGCACCTGCACCGAGCCGATCGCGCCTGCCGACAGGATCACCTCGCGCTTCGCGCGCGCCTCGATGACCTCGCCGTTCTGGATGAAGCGCACGCCGACGGCGCGGCCCTGCTCGATGATGAGGCGGTCGACCAGCACGTGCTTCTCGAGCCGCAGGTTGGGCCGGTTCAGCGCGGGCTTGAGGAAGCCGCGCGCCGACGACCAGCGTCGGCCGCGCTTCTGGTTGACGTGGAAATAGCTCGTGCCTTCGTTGTCGCCGGTGTTGAAATCGGGGATGCGCTTGATCCCCATTTCTTCCGCGGCATCGCCGACGGCGTCGAGAACGTCCCACGATATCCGCGGCGGCTCGATGCGCCAGCCGCCGCCGACACCGTGATGCTCGCTCGCGCCCAGGAAGTGATCCTCGATCCGCCTAAACAGCGGCAGCACGTCGTCATAGCCCCAGCCGGTCATGCCGAGCTGGCGCCAGTGGTCGTAATCGGCGGCCTGTCCGCGCATCGAGATCATGGCGTTGATCGCGGAGCAGCCGCCGATCACCTTGCCGCGGGGATAGGCCAGCGCGCGGCCGTTCAGGCCCGGCTCGGCCTCCGTTTTGAACATCCAGTCCGAGCGCGGATTGCCGATCGCGAAGAGATAGCCGACCGGAATGTGGAACCAGATCCAGTTGTCGTCACCGCCGGCTTCGAGAATGAGAACGCGGTTTTTCGGATCGGCCGACAGGCGGTTGGCGAGAATGCAGCCCGCCGTGCCCGCCCCAACGACAATGTAGTCAAACTCACCTTCAAGCCGCCTTGGCATTCTGCTTCCACCCAAACAGGCGTCATGCCCGGGCTCGTCCCGGACATCCACGCGCTTTCTGTCCTAATAGGCAGACGCAGCGGATCGGGACAAGCCCGGCCATGACGAGAGGACAGGGCTCCCCCCGATCCGTAGCGGTTAGGTGGACTGCGGCTTGCATGGTAGACAGTCCTGTATTCCCAACAGAGCTTGAGACCATCCATGCCCATCGTGAACCGCGTCGCCGACCTTCAACCCGATATTCAGGCCTGGCGCCGGGACATCCACCAGCACCCCGAATTGCTGTATGACGTTCACCGCACCGCAGCATTCGTTGCGGACCGGCTGCGCGAGTTCGGCTGCGATGAGGTCGTGACCGGCCTCGGCCAGACCGGCGTGGTCGGCGTGATCAAGGGCAGCAAGCCGGCCGGCGACGGGCTCAAGGTGATCGGCATGCGTGCCGATATGGATGCCCTGCCGGTCGATGAGCAGACCAACCTGCCTTACGCTTCCAAGACTCCGGGCAAGATGCACGCCTGTGGCCATGACGGCCACACCGCGATGCTGCTCGGTGCGGCCCGCTACCTCGCCGAGACCCGCAACTTCGCCGGCGATGCCGTCGTGATCTTCCAGCCGGCCGAGGAGGGCGGCGCCGGCGGCGCGGCCATGGTCAAGGACGGCCTGATGGAGCGCTTCGGCATCGAGCAGGTCTACGGCATGCATAACGGCCCGGGCATCCCGATCGGCTCGTTCGCGATCCGGCCGGGTCCGATCATGGCGGCGACCGACGAAGTCGACATCATGATCGAGGGCCTCGGCGGCCATGCCGCGCGTCCGCACAAATGCATCGACTCCGTTCTGGTCGGCGCGCAGGTGATCACGGCCTTGCAGTCGATCGTGGCGCGCAGCGTCGATCCGCTGGAATCCGCCGTGATCTCGATCTGCGAATTCCACGCCGGCAATGCCCGCAATGTCATTCCGCAGACCGCGACGCTGAGGGGCACCATCCGCACGCTGTCGCCGGAGGTGCGCAAGCTGGTCGAGAAGCGCGTGCACGAAGTGGTGGCGGGCGTGGCGCAGATCACCGGCGCCAAGATCGACCTGCACTACAAGCGCAACTATCCCGTCGTGAACAACCACGCCGCGGAGACCGAGGTGGCGCGGCGTATCGCGAGGCAGGTCGCGGGCGATGCCAACGTGCACGAGATGCCCCCGCTGATGGGCGGCGAGGATTTTGCCTATATGCTGGAAGCGCGCCCCGGCGCCTTCATCTTCTGCGGCAACGGCGACAGCGCCGGCCTGCATCACCCCGCCTACAATTTCAACGACGAGGCGATCGTGTTCGGCACGTCGTACTGGGTCAAGCTGGTCGAGGAATCGCTCGCGGCGTCTTAAAGCCTAGCCAGAAGCACATATGAAAAGGGCCCGTGCATCGCACGGGCCCTTTGTTTTGAGGATCTGATCGGCTCAGAAGATCCGCGAGAAGATCACGTAGAGCGTGGCCGACAGCATGATCGCGCAGGGCAGCGTCAGCACCCAGGCCATCAGCAGGTTGCGGATGGTCGCCATCTGCAGGCCCGAGCCGTTCGCGGCCATGGTGCCGGCGACGCCTGACGACAGCACGTGGGTGGTCGAGACCGGCAGGCCGAACACGTCGGCGGCGCCGATCGTGGCCGCGGCGACGAGCTCGGCGGAGGCGCCTTGCGCATAGGTGAGATGGGTCTTGCCGATCTTCTCGCCGACCGTGATCACGATGCGCTTCCAGCCGATCATGGTGCCGAGACCGAGCGCGATGGCGACCGCGATCTTCACCCAGTTCGGGATGAACTTCGTGGCGCTATCGAGCCCGCCCTTGTAGGCGTTCAAGGTCGCGACCTCTTCCTTGTTGAGGTCGTTTTCTTTGTCCTTCATCAGGAAGCGGATGGCTTCCGAGGTCAGGTACATGTCGTTACGGGTGTTGCCGACCACTTCCGCCGGTACCTTGTTGAGCGAGCCGTACTTCACGACCTGGTCGCCGACATCCTTCACCAGCACCGACAGCGAGGGGTAGGTGCCTTCGCTGATGTGGTGCGAGGTGATGTACTGCGTCACCGCAGGACGGGGATCGCCTATGATCGAGTGACCGGCGCCCTTGGCCGCGATCACCTTGGAGGCGGCCTCCGAGACCTTCTGGAACTGGGCGACCTGGGATTCCGGCAGCGCGCGGTTGAGCGCGTAGGCGGTCGGCACGGTTCCGATCAGGATCAGCATGATCAGGCCCATGCCCTTCTGGCCGTCGTTCGAGCCGTGGGCGAAGCTGACGCCGGTGCAGGTCGCGATCAGCAGGCCGCGGATCCAGAGCGGCGGCGCCTTGTTGCCTTCGGGCGCGGCATAGAGCGCAGGGTTGCGCACGATGAACTTGAGGAGCAGCAGCAGCACGGCGGCGCAGATGAAGCCGAACAGCGGCGACAGCAGCAGCGCGTAGCCGATCTCGGTGGCCTTGCTCCAGTCGACGCCCGTGGTGCCGTCGCGGCCGCGCATCACGGCGTTGGCGATTCCGACGCCGATGATCGAGCCGATCAGCGTGTGCGAGGAGGAAGCGGGCAGGCCGAAATACCAGGTACCGAGGTTCCAGAGGATCGCGGCGATCAGCAGCGCGAACACCATCGCGAAGCCGGCGCTGGAGCCGACCTGGAGGATCAGCTCGACCGGCAGCAGCGAGACGATGCCGAAGGCGACCGCGCCGGAGGACAGCAGCACGCCGAGGAAGTTGAAGAAGCCCGACCACATCACGGCGACTTCGGCCGGCAGCGAATGGGTGTAGATCACGGTCGCCACCGCGTTGGCGGTGTCGTGGAAGCCGTTGACGAATTCGAAGCCGAGCGCGATCAGCAGCGCGACGAACAGCAGGATGTAGGGCAGGAAGGTCGTCACCCGCGTGCCGGTCGCGTTGACGTCGGCATAGATGCTGTAGGCGACGAACAGCAGGCCCGCGGCGAGGATGCCGAAGAACAGGATCATCGTCAGCGGATTGAAGCCCTTGTCGAGATTTGGCCGCGAGGCCGGCTGGATCGGCGCGGGATCGGCTACCGCGCGGTCGAATGCTACATCGGTCATGTCAGGACGCCCCTTAACTTTCAGGTAAGGGTATTGTCCGCGATGGATTTGAAGGCTGGATGACAAGCGGTGGTTGAAAGGCGTTTTCCCGCCGTTATTTAGGCGGCGCGCGCGGATTTCTTCTGTAAGTTGGCCGCGATCTTCAGATCTTCGACAAAACGCTGATATTCCAGCACTTTGGCTTCCGGGTCGGGCAGCCGCAGCAGATAGGACGGGTGCACCGTCACCAGCGCCTTGCGGCCGTCGGGAAGGTCGATCAGCCGGCCGCGGGTCTTGCCGATCGGGGTGATCTTGCCGAACACGCTTTGCGCGGCGGTGGCGCCCATCGCCACGACGAGATCGGGTTGAACGGCCGCCAGCTCCCGCTCATACCATTGCCGGCATGCCCGGATCTCCTGTGTATTCGGCTTCTGATGCAGGCGGATTTTTCCGCGCGGCACGAATTTGAAGTGTTTGACCGCGTTGGTGACATAGACCTTCTTGCGATCGACGCCGGCTTCCTCCAGCGCGCGGTCGAGCATCTGGCCGGCGGGGCCGACGAAGGGATGGCCGGCGAGGTCTTCCTTGTCGCCGGGCTGCTCGCCGACCAGCATGATGGTGGCGTCTTTCGGCCCCTCGCCGAACACGGTTTGCGTCGCGTCCTTGTAGAGCGGGCAGGCACGGCAATGCGCGGCCTGCTCGCGCAGCGCTTCGAGATCCTTGGCGGCTGCTTTGTGTCCCATGATGGCTTCCGGACGTGGGGAAATCCGTCCGCCGGTCCAGCGTTCGGCATCGGCGAGCAGGGGTCCAAGTATCGATCCAAGTGTTGATCCAAGCGTCGATGCGTCCTGGAGGTTCCTCCGGCGCTTCACCGGCGCGTCGGTTGTGGTCAGCCGGTCAGGCTGGAAATGGCGCCGCCAGGTTTCCTCCAGGCGCCCTGGGGCCGGCCACTCCGCCCGGCTGATCCCAGGCGTGAAGGAGATCGCGTGACCGTTCCAATGGGCACAAACGTCAGGCGTGAGGATCGACCAGGGCATGTCGGCAAAACGACGTGCGAAGAACGGCGCGGCGAATGCGACGATGTGATGCTCCGGCTCGAACCAGGCGGCGTAATGCGCCTTCTGCTCGCGCCCGATCTCGCGGAAGCGGACGAGATCGCGCATCCGCTGCGCATCGCGCTGCACCGCGCCTGCCATCGTGATTATCTGCGCCACGTCGGGATCGCTCATCGTTGCGAGCAGGTCGTGATCGACCTTCAACCGCCAGAGCAGGCGATAGAGCAGCGCAAAACGCTCGCCCTCGCGATGCAGGATCGCGACGCGGGCAAGCTCGATGAAATTGGCCGGCACGGTGAACGTGCTCTCGGTCTCGATCGGCGGAAGGCTCGGCGCTTCGGACAGGCCGGGCGGCATCTGGTCTTCCGTCTGGCCTTGCACGTGCCACACCACGTCCGCCGGGGCGACGTGATGCAGGGCGAATGCGCGAGCGGCTTTGCGCCAGCCGTCGAAATCGGTCTCGCTGTTCAGGGTGACGAGGTACATGGCACTCGAATCCTC
This sequence comes from Bradyrhizobium sp. WSM2254, assembly GCF_000472645.1. NCBI lineage: Bacteria > Pseudomonadati > Pseudomonadota > Alphaproteobacteria > Hyphomicrobiales > Nitrobacteraceae > Bradyrhizobium > Bradyrhizobium sp. WSM2254. The sequence goes on from NZ_AXAB01000014.1 coordinate 199,115, forward strand.
TTGATTCCGCTCATGAATCCGAAGGCGCGCCAATTCGATTGACTCTCAGGGCGCCGTTAGCTTTATATTAGAACATATCATGAACAAATGAGCCAGCCGCGGGTTCTTATTTTTGAGCCACGGCACCTATCTCAAAGGAGCGGCGAGCATGAGCGGCGCACGCATGAGCGCGCTTGCGACCCTGCGCGGCCAGATCGAGCGCATCGAGACGGCGGAGGTCGTGCATCAGCGCGATCGCGTCGCGCTTGGCCACGGCGAGGTCGACAGCGCGCTGAAGGGCGGACTTGCGCGTGCGGCGATCCACGAGGTGTTTTGCGAGGGGCGCCAGGGCGCCGCCGCGACCGGGTTTGTCATGGGCGTTGCGGGACGCGTGACCGCGCGCCGGCCGCTGCTGTGGGTGCGGCAGGATTTTTCGGAACTGGAAGCCGGCGCGCTGTCGATGAGCGGGCTCGCCGAACTCGGCCTCGACCCGCGCCGCGTGGTGATGGTGCGCGCGGCCGATGTGGAGAGTGCGCTGCGCACTTCGGCCGATGCACTCGCCTGCGATGCGCTCGGCGCGGTCGTGCTCGAGCTCTGGGGCGAGACGCGGCAGTTCGATCTCGTGGCGAGCCGCAAGCTGACGCTGGCCGCGCAAGGCTCCGGCGTCACCGGCCTGCTGCTGCGGATGGCCGCGCAGCCGCTGCCCTCGACCGCGGAGACGCGATGGATGCTGCGTGCGGCGCATTCGCCGCCTGGCTCGATGTGGAGCGCCTGGGGCGCGCCGCGCTTCGATGCCGAGCTGTTGCGCAATCGTCATGGCCCATGCGGCCGGTGGATCATGGAATGGAAATGTGATGAGTGCCAGTTCAGTGAATCGTCGGCGTATCCTCAGCCTGTGGCTGCCGCACCTGCCCATCGAGCGGATCCAGCGGTTCCTTGGCAGCGCCGGACTGGGTAATAATCCTGAACCCAGCGTCGTCGTCATCAAGGACACCAATGCGCTGGTGATCCATGCGCTCGACGATGCGGCGTCGCGTCTCGGGCTGCATATTGGCCAGCCCTTGGCCAATGCCCGGGCGATGTGCCCGGACTTGCGGGTGTTCGATGCCGATGTCGTCGCCGATGCGAAGACGCTGAGCGACATCGCCGACTGGTGCGACCGTTTCACGCCGCTGGTTGCGCTCGATCCGCCGCACGGGCTGTTTCTTGATATCACCGGCTGCGCGCATCTGTTCGGCGGGGAAGCCGCGCTGTTGCAGACGCTGGTTCGCGCGCTCGGCCGACAAGGCTTTGCCGTCAGCGCTGCGATTGCCGGTACCTCGGTCTGCGCGCGGACGCTGACGCGCCAGGTCACAGGCACCATCGTCGCCGATGGCGGGGAAGCGGAGGCGATCAGCCGGCTGCCGGTGTCTGCGCTCGGCGCGGGCGAGGCCATCACCACCGGCCTGCGCCGCGCCGGCCTGAAGACCATCGGCGATGTCGCATCGCGCAGCGCCCACGAGATCACGGCGCGGTTCGGCGCGCGGTTCTCCACGCTGCTCGCGCACGCGCTGGGGCAGGGCGATGCGCCGATCAATCCGCGAAAGCCGCTGCCTGATTACATCGTGGAGAAGCGCTTTGCCGAGCCGATCGCGACCGACACCATGATCGCGATGACATTGTCGCGGCTCGCCGACACGTTGATCGCGTCCATGGAGAAGCAGGGCAAGGGCGCGCGGCGGCTGGAGGCTGCCTTCTTCCGCACCGACGGCGTGGTGCGCGCGATCATGGTCGAGGCCGGACGTCCGGTGACGCGAAGCGCGGTCATCGACCGCCTGTTCCGCGAGCGGCTCGATGCGCTCGCCGATCCCCTCGATCCCGGCTTCGGCTTCGACATGGTGCGGCTGTCGGCGAGCCGCACCGAGATCGTGGTGCAGGAGCAGCGCGATCTCGACGCCCATGTCCACGACAATGACGAGCTCGCCGCGCTGATCGACCGCATCGCCGCGCGGATCGGTGGAAAGCGCGTCGTCGTGCACCTGCCGCAGGACACGCATATCCCTGAATGTGCGGTGACGGCCGCGCCGGCGCAGCATCATCTCGCCGCCGCCATGCAGGCCGAATGGCCGGCACGTGTCGAGAGCGAGCCGCCGCTGCGCCCGCTCAGGCTGTTCGACAAGCCGGAGCCGGTGACAGTGCCGTTCGCGACCGTGCCGGATGGTCCGCCGCATCAATTCACCTGGCGGCGCGCGCTGCATGCGGTGGTGCGGGTGGAGGGGCCCGAACGCATCGCGATGGAATGGTGGCGGCAGGACGGCAAGCAGTTGACGCGGGATTATTTCCGCATCGAGGATGCCGAGGGGCTGCGTTTCTGGATTTTTCGCGATGGTCTTTACGAGGGGGAGGTGTTCGACGGCGACGGCAAGCCGGTTCCTCCCGGCTGGTATGTGCACGGTCTCTTCGCATGACTACGCTCGATTATGCCGAGATCGGCATCACCACCAATTTCTCCTTCCTGCGCGGCGGTTCGGATCCGCGGGCCTATGTGCATCAGGCAAGTATCCTCGGCATTGCCGCGATCGGCATCGCCGATCACAACACGCTTGCCGGCGTGGTGCGGGCCTACAAGGAGCTCGACAATGACAAGGTGCTGCACAAGCCAAAGCTGCTGATCGGCGCGCGCATCGTCTTCATCGACGGCACGCCCGACATTTTTGTCTATCCGCGCGACCGCGCAGCCTATGGCCGGCTCTGCCAGCTTCTCACCCGGGGCAAGCGCGGCGACGACATCACGCGGATCGAGAAGGGCGAGTGCCGCCTTGCCTTCTCCGATCTCCTCGCGTTTTCGGAAGGCCAACTCCTGGTCCTGACCCTGCCGCATCGCTTCGAGCCGGCGCGGGCGCTGGATGTTCTTGCAAAGCTCAAAGCGACCCGCGCCGATGGCGTGTGGCTGGCGGCGAGCCTGGTCTATCGCGGCGATGACCGACGCCGCCTGGCGCGGCTCGATGATCTCGCGGGAAAAGCAAAGGTGCCGCTGCTCGCGACCAACGAGGTGCTCTATCACGATCCCGGCCGCCGCCCCCTTCAGGACGTGCTGACCTGCATCCGCGAAAAGACCACGATCGAGGCGGTCGGACGGAAGCTCGAGGCCAATGCCGAGCGCTTTCTCAAAACTCCACGAGAAATGTCACGGCTGTTCCGTGACTTCCCCGAGGCGATCGCGGAGACCATGCGCTTTGCGAACAAGATCGACTTCTCGCTCGACCAGCTCAAATATCAATATCCGGACGAGCCGGTGCCGCCGGGCAAGACCGCGCAAGGGCATCTGGAGGATCTGACCTGGGCGGGCGTCGATAAATATTTCGCCGGCGAAATCGATGACAAGCTGCGTGCCACACTCAAGAAAGAGCTCGCGCTGATCGCCGAGCTGAAATACGCGCACTACTTCCTCACCGTGCACGACATCGTCCATTATGCGCGCAGCCAGAACATCCTGTGCCAGGGCCGCGGCTCGGCGGCGAATTCGGCCGTGTGCTACGTGCTCGGCATCACCTCGGTCGACCCGACCAAGGTCGATCTCTTGTTCGAGCGCTTCATCTCCAAGGAGCGGCTGGAGCCGCCCGACATCGACGTCGATTTCGAGCATTCGCGGCGCGAGGAGGTGATGCAATATGTCTATCGCCGCTATGGCCGTCACCGCGCCGCGATCATCGCCACGATCATCCATTATCGTCCGCGCAGCGCCATCCGCGACGTCGGCAAGGCGCTGGGTCTGACCGAGGACGTCACCGCCGCGCTCGCCGACACCGTCTGGGGGAGCTGGGGCAGTGGCCTCAACGACATGCAGGTCAAGCAGGCCGGGCTCGATCCGCAAAACCCCATGATCAACCTCGCGGTCGAGCTTGCGACCGAGTTGATCGAATTCCCGCGTCATCTCTCCCAGCATGTCGGCGGCTACGTGCTCACCCAGGACCGGCTCGACACCTATGTGCCGATCGGCAACGCCGCGATGGACGACCGCACCTTCATCGAATGGGACAAGGACGACGTCGACGCACTCAACATGATGAAGGTCGACGTGCTCGCGCTCGGCATGCTGACCTGCATCCGCAAATGTTTTGATCTGATTGCGGACCACAAGGGCGAGCACTGGGTTCTGGCGAGCGTTCCGCAGGACGATCCCAAAGTCTACGACATGCTGTGTGACGGGGAGTCGCTCGGCGTGTTCCAGGTCGAGAGCCGCGCCCAGATGAACATGCTGCCGCGCCTGAAGCCGCGGACGTTCTACGACCTCGTGATCGAGGTCGCGATCGTGCGGCCGGGGCCGATCCAGGGCGACATGGTGCATCCGTATTTGCGGCGGCGGAACGGCCAGGAGAAGGTGAGCTATCCCTCGCCATCACCCGAGCATGGTCCCGCGGACGAGCTCTACAGGGTGCTGCACAAGACGAAGGGCGTGCCGCTGTTCCAGGAGCAGGCGATGCGCATCGCGATCGAGGCGGCCAAATTCACCCCCGAGGAGGCCAACGGCCTGCGCCGTTCGATGGCGACCTTCCGCAATGTCGGCACCATCGGCACATACGAGGACAAGCTGATCGGCAACATGGTCGCGCGCGGCTACGATCCCAACTTCGCCAAAAGCTGCTTCGACCAGATCAAGGGCTTTGGCAGTTACGGCTTTCCTGAGAGTCACGCGGCGAGCTTTGCGCAGCTCGTCTACATTTCGTCATGGCTGAAATATTATCACCCTGATGCGTTCTGCTGCGGCCTTTTGAACTCGCAGCCGATGGGTTTCTACGCGCCGGCCCAGATCGTCGGCGATGCCCGCAAGAACGGCGTCGAGGTGCGTGACATCGACGTGTCCTACAGCTTTGCGCAGAGCACGCTGGAGAATACTGGCGGCAGATATTGCGCCGTGCGCCTGGGCTTCCGCCAGATCGACGGTTTTCATTGGCTCGATGAAGACGAAGAGAGGTTGAAACGTTCTCAGCTGTCATTCCAGGGCGCGCCGCATGGCGCGAGCCCGGAATCCATTGGATCGCATACGCCTGGCGGAATGGATTCCGGGCTCGACGCTGGCGCGTCGCCCCGGAATGACAAGAAGGAAGACTGGGCCGACCGCATCGTTGCCGCCCGCAACCGCCGTCCCTTCACCTCGCTGGAAGACTTCGCCCGCGACACCGGCCTGCCCAAGCGCGCGCTGATCCTGCTCGCCGATGCCGACGCGTTCCGCTCGCTCGGGCTCGATCGCCGCGAGGCGCTGTGGCAGGTGCGGCGGCTGCCCGACGGCGTGCCGTTGCCGCTGTTCGAGGCCGCCACCGCCCGTGAGCAGCCCGACGAGCACGCAAAGCCATTGCCCGTGATGCCGCGCCCTGAGCATGTGGTCGCGGACTACCAGACCATCCGGCTGTCGCTGAAGGGCCACCCGATGGAATTCCTGCGCGAGATGTTTTCGCGCGAGCGCGTCGTCGCCTGCAAGGATGTCAATCATCAGAACGAGCGGCGCCGCGTCCGCTGCGCCGGCGTGGTGCTGGTCCGGCAGCGGCCGGGCAGCGCCAGCGGCGTCGTGTTCATGACGCTGGAGGACGAAACCGGCATCGCCAATGTCGTGGTGTGGCCCAAGATCATGGAGCAGTACCGCAAGGAAGTGATGGGCGCGCGCCTCATCCTGGTCGAAGGCTATATCCAGAGCAGCCCCGAGAAGGTGACGCATCTCATCGCCCAGCGCTTGGTCGACCGCTCGCACGATCTGATCGGCCTTGCCAACGAATCGCTGACCCGCAAGCATCCGGTGCCATCAGGCGCCGCGCTGATCGAGCCTCTCAACGACGACCGCCGCGATCACGCGGACGCGCCGGCGCAGAAAATGCGCCACCCCCGCAACGTCCGCATCCTGCCGCCGTCGCGGGATTTTCATTGAGGATGTCATCTCTCTCCCACGTCGTCCTGGCGAACGCCAGGACCCATTACCCCAACGGGTCGTTGTTACGCTCGCCGATGGCCACGCAACTGGGAGTTTTCGCCAAACTGCTCTCGGTGGCTATGGGTCCTGGCGTTCGCCAGGACGACGCCGAGTTTGTTGAGCGATCGCGCTCCACGCTCTCAGTCGTCATGCCCGGGCTTGACCCGGGCATCCACGTCTTTCTGCGCGCGGCGGCGCGTGGATGGCCGGGTCAAGCCCGGCCATGACGGCGAGGGAGTCCCGCGCGCGCGCCTCTAAAAATTCACCCGGTTCGAGATCGCCCCGTCCACGACGAGATTGGAGCCGGTCGTGAACCCCGACACCGGGCTTGCCAGAAACACCGCGGCGCTTGCGATCTCCTGCGGCGTTGCCATGCGGCCGGTAGGGTTGCGCTTCATCGCATCCTTGTAGCGCTCGGGCATGTTCTGCTCGATCATCTCCCAGACGCCGCCCTTGAAATAGACGGTGCCGGGCGAGACCACGTTGACGCGGATCTTTTTCTTCGCGTATTGCCGCGCCAGCCCCTTGGCCATGTGGATCAGCGCCGCCTTGATCGGGCCGTAGGAGCTGGCGAGATCGGCCTGTGCGGCCGAGATCGAGGAGATGATGACGAAGGCGGCGTCACCGCTTGTCTCGCCGCTCGCTTCGAGGAACGGTCGCGCGGCATCGAATGCATGCACGGCGCCGAGCACGTCGAGCCGGAAATTCTGCTCCCAGGACGCCGCATCGTGACCTTGCGCCATCGCGCCGGCATTGGAGAACAGCATGTCGATGCCGCCGAGCTCTTTGGCAGCGCCCTCGACCCAGGATTTCAGCGCCGCGCCGTCGGTGACGTCGACCGGGCTGCCGGTGGCGCGGATACCGCTCGCCTTCAGCTCAGCGACGGTGGCCGCAACCTGATCCGCGTTGCGCGCGCATACCGCGACATTGGCGCCTTCGCCGGCCAGTGTCGCCGCAATCGCCCGCCCGATGCCGCGCGTGCCGCCGAGGACGATGGCGTTCTTTCCCTTGAGACCGAGATCCATTGTTTTGTTTTCCTTGTTGTTGGTCGCGCACCGTCGTCGCGAACGAAGCGCAGTGCCTCTCCAATGTCGTCCTGGCGAAAGCCAGGACCCATTACCACAAACTTCCGTTGCTGTGCGATGTTGTGGCCAGACGTGTTGTAACAACATTCGACCGGGGTAATGGGTCCTGGCTTTCGCCAGGACGACACCGAGCGTGTGGTTGATTGCTTCGCCCGCGGCGACGACCTCACTCCGGCGCCGCCCCCACCGGCGGGCCGCCGGGCGGGCGGTGCAGGTAGGTCAGCGAGACGTAGGCGCCGGCCCAGGAGCCGAGCGCCGCGAAAGCGACATAGAAGGCGTTTTCCGTGTAGCTGATCACCGCGTAGGAGGAGAGCATGTACCAGACCGCGCTCCAGTTCGCCGCTGGCACGCGCTTGCGCGCGATCACGGCCGAGGTGAACATGACATAGACCGCGTCGGTGGCCGCCGTTGCGATGAACACGGCGCCGGCGGTAAGGGGATCGATGGCGGCCATTGCATTCCTTTCTGCGATCGTGACATGGTCGCGAAAAGTACAGCATGATCCGGAAAAATGCGCAGCGGTTTTCCGGAAGGATCCGTACTTTAAAACAATAGCCCGAAAGGGAGAGACGCGGCCATGCAAAGCCCCGCCGATATTCTCAAGGGTATCTGGACCTCCGTTGGCGGCGATCCTGTCGCGCTCGAACGTGTACGGCTGACCGGCGAGGAGCCGCAGATCCCGTCCTCGTTTCGTGTCGCTGTCGCCGGCCAAACCACAATCGCTGCCGCAGGCCTCGCCGCCGCCGAAATCTGGCGACTGCGAAGCGGTGAGGCGCAGGACGTCGATGTCGACATGCGCCATGCCGTGGCCGAATGCCGTTCGGAGCGCTATTTGCGCCTCGACGACAAGCCGCCGCCGCCGGCCTTGGACGCCATCGCCGGCGTCTACAGGACCAGCGATGGCCGCTTCGTCCGCTGCCACACCAACTTTCCGCATCACCGCGACGCGGTCTGCAAGGTGCTTGCCTGCGAGGCGGAGCGCGAGAAGGTGCAGGCCGCGTTGATGCAATGGAAGGGCGAGGATTTCGAGACCGCGGCTTACGCTGCAGGCGGCGTCGTTGCCCTGATGCGCTCTTACGACGAGTGGTCCGCACTGCCGCAGGCGCGTGCGCTCGCCGAACTGCCGCTGATCTCGATCGAGAAGATCGGCGAGGCCCCGCCAAGGCCGTGGCCCCACGGATTATCGAACAGTGATCGCCCTCTCGCAGGCCTCCGCGTGCTCGATCTCTCCCGCGTCATCGCAGGGCCAGTCGCCGGCCGCACGCTCGCCGCGCATGGTGCGGATGTGCTGCTGGTGTCGGGGCCGGAGCTACCCGCCATTCCCTGGCTCACCATCGACACCGGCCGCGGCAAGCTCACCACGTTCGTCGCGCTGAAGAGCGAAGCGGGCAGGGCGCAGTTGCGCGAGTTGCTAAAGGACGTCGACATTGTCTCGCAGGGCTATCGCCCGCGTGCGCTTGCCGCCCTCGGCTTCGGGCCCGAGGAGGCCGCGAAGATCAATCCCGGCATCGTCTACGTGACGCTGTCAGCCTACGGCCATGCCGGCCCCTGGGCCGAGCGGCGCGGCTTCGACTCTCTGGTGCAAACCACCACCGGCTTCAACCATGCCGAGGGGCAGGCCGCCGGCATCGACGGTCCCAAGGAACTGCCGGCACAGATACTCGATCACGCTACCGGCTATCTCATGGCGTTCGGCGCGATGATGGCCAGGGTGCGTCAGGCCCGCGAAGGCGGCAGCTGGCACGTGCGCGTGTCGCTGGCGCAGACCGGCCGCTGGCTGTGGAATCTCGGCCGGCTCGACGGCGGACTGGACACCCCGGATCTTACGGGCGAGGCCGTACATGCAGCGTTCATCGAGAGCATGCCATCTGGCTTCGGCACGTTGAAAGCGGTGCGCCATTCGGCGCTGCTGTCGAGAACGCCGGCGCAATGGAGCCATCCGGCGATGCCGCTCGGCAGTCATCCGGCACAGTGGCCGCTGAGAAGCTGACAATTAGCTTACTTGGATAGCTTACTTGGAGCTGACGCGTCGTAAAATTTTAACGCAAACGGAAAGGTGCGGGGCGTTTTTTAGGTTGTTTGAAATCTGAATTCGGCACTATTAGCGCGACCGATGAGGCAGTCATTTGCCGAGATCGTCGCAGACATGACCGGGCCCCATGGTAGTTGAAAATACCAAGCGATTGCAGGTGCTTACAAAACAACGGGTGATCACATCCGTAGTTTTACTGGCACTCGCCGGCGCCGGTGCCTATGGCTTCCTCTATGCGGGGGCCAGGGAAAAAAGTCATTCCGAGGTCTCCAGCCAGTCGCGCAGGAATGCGCAGAACTTCACGCCGACGCCGTCCGAATGGGCGACGCTGACGATCGAGCCGGTCAAGGCCAAGACCTTCCGCGCCGAATATGTCACCGAAGGCAAGGTCGCGGTCGACGAGGATCGCTCGACGCCGGTGTTCTCGCCCTATGCGGGCAGAGTCACCAAGCTGCTCGCCAAGCCGGGCGAGATGCTGAAGCAAGGTCAACCGCTGTTCACGATCGAGGCCGCCGACACCGTGCAGGCCCAGAACGATTTCATCGCGGCGATGACCTCGCAGAACAAGGCGAAGTCGGCAATCGATCTTGCCGACATCCAGTTCAAGCGGGCCAAGGATCTCTATGAGGGCCACGCCATTCCGCTGAAGGACTATCAGCAGGCGGAAGCCACCCAGGTTCAGGCGCAGAACGACATGCGCTCCTCGGCGACGGCGCTGGAAGCCGCACGCAACAAGCTGCGGATTCTCGGCTTCACCGACGAGACCATCAAGGTATTCCAGGACAAGGGCGTCATCGATCGGGAGATCACGATCTACTCGCCGATCTCCGGCACGGTCGTGCAGCGCAAGATCGGCCCGGGCCAGTACGTCAATTCCGGCGCCAGCGATCCGGTCTTCGTGATCGGCGACCTCTCCACGGTCTGGCTCACCGCCTTCGTGCGCGAGAGCGATGCGGCCGCCGTATGCATCGGGCAGGACATCACCGTCAACGTGATGGCGCTGCCGGGGCGGCCGCTGACCGCCAAGATCAACTACGTCGCCGCCGCGATCGATCCCAGCACCCGCCGTCTGCTGGTTCGCGCCACCATCGACAACAAGGACGGCCTGCTCAAGCCGGAAATGTTCGCCAACGTCACGATCTACTCGGCTGGCGACCGTGCGGCACCGGCGGTGCCGAAACAGGCGCTGATCTATGAAGCCGACAAGGTTCGCATCTGGGTGGCGCGCGAGGACAAGTCGGTCGAGCTGCGCCAGATCAAGATCGGCCTCATCAACGGCAACCTCGTCGAAGTCACGAGCAACCTGAAGCCCGGCGAGCAGATCGTCACCAAGGGCAGCTTGTTCATCGACCGCGCGGCGTCCGGCAGCTGATCGACGACCCAAAAACTGACAACAAACTGAAGAGCTGAATGGATCGTCTCGTCGCCCTTGCCGTCAACCGGCGCTTCCTGATGGTCGGCATGTTCGTTGCCGTGCTGATCGGCGGCCTGATCGCGTTCAACCAGCTCAACATCGAGGCCTATCCCGACCCGACCCCGCCGATGGTCGACATCGTGACGCAGAGCCCGGGCCTGTCGGCCGAGGAAATCGAGCGTTACATCACGATCCCGATCGAGACCCAGGTCGCGGGTCTGAAGAACCTCACGACCATCCGCACCATCTCGCTCTACGGCCTCTCCGACATCAAGCTCCAGTTCTCCTTCGCCTACACCTATGACGAAGCGTTGCAGCAGGTCTTGAACCGCCTGGCGCAGCTCGCGCCGCTGCCGGGCAATGTGCAGCCGCAGATCTCGCCGCTCAGCCCGATCGGCGAGATCTTCCGCTACCGCCTGGTCGGCCCGCCGAACTACAGCGTGCTCGACCTCAAGACCATCCAGGACTGGATCCTCCAGCGCCGCTTCCGCGCCGTGCCTGGTGTCATCGACGTCACCGGCTGGGGCGGCAAGAGCAAGACCTACGAGCTCCAGGTCGACTTCAACAAGCTCGTCGCCAACGGCCTGACGCTGCCGCAATTGCTCCAGGCGGTCGGCAATGCGAACGTCAATGTCGGCGGCAACACCGTCAATATCGGCCAGCAATCGGCCGTGGTGCGCGGCGTCGGCCTGATACGTTCGATCGACGACCTTGCCAATACCATGGTCTCGCAGACCAACGGCAACCCGGTGCTGGTCAAGGACGTCGCCACCGTCACCGTCGATCAGAAGCCTCGCCTCGGCATTGCCGGCATCGACGATGCCGACGACATCGTGCAGGGCATCGTCCTGATGCGCCGCGGCGAGCAGAGCTCGCCAACCATCAAGCGCGTCCACCAGCTCGTTCAAACCATCAACGACTCAAGCATCCTGCCGCCCGGCGTGCGCATCGAGCGCATCTACGACCGCGGCGACCTGATCGAGCTCACCACCCACACCGTGCTGCACAACATGGTGGTCGGCATCCTCCTGATCGTGCTGTTGCAGTGGATCTTCCTCGGTGACCTGCGCAGCGCGCTGATCGTCGGCGCCACCATTCCGTTCGCGCTGTTCTTCGCGGTGATCATCCTGGTGCTGCGCGGGGAATCGGCGAACCTGCTGTCGGTCGGTGCGATCGACTTCGGCCTGATCGTCGATGCCACCGTCATCATGGTGGAAGCGATCTACCGCCGCCTGACGCAGACGACGCCGGTGTCCGAATCCGAGCATATGTCGTCCGAGACGCTGTTCGGCATGAAGAGCCACGCCATCCTCAGCGCCGCGGCCGACGTGTCGCGCTCGATCTTCTTCGCCGCCGCCATCATCATCGCGGCCTTCCTGCCGCTGTTCACGCTCTCCGGCGTCGAAGGCAACATCTTCGGGCCGATGGCGCGCACCTACGCCTATGCGCTTGCCGGCGGGCTGCTGGCCACCTTCACGGTGACGCCTGCGCTGTCCGCGATCATCCTGCCCGCGCATGTCGAGGAAACCGAGACCAGGGTCATGCTGATCCTGCACCGGATCTACATGCCGGTGCTGCATTGGGCTGTCGCCAATCGCGGCATCATGCTCGGCGGTGCGGTCGGTCTCGTGCTGATGACGGTGGCGCTCAGCCGGCTGCTCGGCCTCGAATTCCTGCCCAAGCTGGAAGAGGGCAATCTCTGGATCCGCGCCACGCTGCCGCCGACCATCTCGCTCCAGGAAGGCAACACCTACGTCAACGAGATGCGCAAGGTGATCCGCGCCCGGCCCGAGGTGGAATCCGTGGTGTCGCAGCACGGCCGTCCCGACGACGGCACCGACGCGGCCGGCTTCTTCAACGCCGAGTTCTTCGCGCCGCTCAAGCCCGTGAGCCAATGGCCCGGCACACGCGACAAGGAAGAGCTGACCGCGCAGCTGTTGAAGCAGCTCGACGACCGCTTCCCCGGCGTCGAATTCAACTTCTCGCAATACCTCCAGGACAACGTCTCCGAAGCCGTCTCCGGAGTGAAGGGCGAGAACTCGATCAAGCTGTTCGGCAGCGATCTGCAGGCGCTCACCGACACCGCCAACAAGATTAAGCAGGTGCTGTCGACCGTGCAGGGTGTCACCGACCTTGCGGTGTTCACCTCGCTCGGCCAGCCGACCATCCAGATCGACATCGACCGCGCCAAGGCCGCGCGCTACGGCCTCGCACCGGGCGACATCAACGCCACCATCAAGGTCGCGATCGGCGGCGACACCGCGGGCGATCTCTACGAGCCCGGAAGCGACCGCCATTTCCCGATCATCGTTCGGCTTGCACCGGAATACCGCCGGAGCGCGGAGGCGATCCAGAATTTGCGCATCGGGGCGCCCGGCCCCAACGGCACCGTCACGCAGATCCCGTTGAGCGAGGTCGCCAGCATCAGCCTCGTCTCCGGTGCGGCCTACATCTATCGCGAGCAGCAGGAGCGCTACCTGCCGATCAAGTTCTCGGTGCGCGAGCGCGATCTCGGCAGCGCGATCCGCGAGGCGCAGCAGAAGATCGCCGACCAGGTGCAGCTGCCGCCCGGCTCGCACATGGACTGGGTCGGCGAATTCGGCAATCTCCAGGACGCGATCCGGCGCCTGTCGATCGTGGTGCCGATCTCGCTGGCGCTGATCGGCGTCCTGCTCTGGTTCAATTTCGGCTCGATGACCGACACGCTGCTAGCGATGAGCGTGATCCCGATGGCGATCTTCGGCGGCGTGCTCGGGCTGTTGATCACCGGCACCGCGTTCAGCGTCTCCGCGGCGATCGGCTTCATCGCGCTGTTCGGCATCGCGGTGATGGACGGCATCATCATCCTGTCGCAGTTCAATCAGCTCATCGAGGAAGGCATGGACCGCGTGAGCGCGGTGATCCGCACCGGCGAGCTTCAGCTTCGGCCCGTGCTGATGACCTGCGTCGTCGCCGGCGTCGGCCTCTTGCCCGCTGCGCTGTCGGAGGGCATCGGCTCGCAGGTGCAGAAGCCGCTTGCGGTCGTCGTCGTCACCGGCATGATGCTGGCGCCGGTCGTGATCCTGGTGACGCTGCCGGTGCTGATCTCCTTCTTCTCCCGCCGCGCGCGCTGATCGCGGGCGGCCGTCGCGACTCAGAATCCGTAGAGTCGCGCCGGATTGTCGACCAGGATCTTCTTGCGCATATCCGCATCCGGCGCCCAAACCGGGAGCTGGTTGAGCAGACGACCGTCGTCGATCTGGTAGAGCGGCGCGATGTCGGTGGCTTTCCGTCCCTCGACGCGGCTCGAATCCGGATGCGGCCAATCGGTGCCCCAGACGATGCGATCCGGATTGGCCGCGATCAGCGCACGCGCATAGGGCGCCATGTCCTGATAATCCGGCGCGAGCTTTGACGAGCGATAGGCGCCGGAGATCTTCACATAGGCCTTGCCGGATTTGACGAGCGCGACCAGGTCCGCAAATCCCGGCTGCTCCAGCCCGAGCGAAGCCTCGAGGCCGCCGAAATGATCGAACACCGCGGGCACGGGCGCGGCCAGCACCCGGTCCTTGATTGCCGAGATCATCGGCAGCGTGGTGTAGAGCTGCACGTGCCAGCCGCGCGCCTTCATGCGCTCCACGGCCACTGTAAAGCGGGCCCGGCCGACATTGGGATCGCTGACGCCGCCGGTCGCAAGGTTGATGCGAATGCCGCGGAAGCCGTCCTGCTGCATCGCGTCGAGCTGGGCTTCCGTCGTCTCGTCGTCGATCACGGCGACCCCGCGCGCGGTTCCGCCACGCGCCTTCATGCCGAACAGAGAGGAGGAGTTGTCGGTGCCGTAGACGCTCGGCGTCACGATCACCACGCGCTCGATCTGCAGCGCCTTGTGCAGAGCGGCCATTTCTTCAGGGCTTGCCGGCTCAGGCGTATAGACCCGTCCTGCGAAGAACGGAAACTTTTCGACATCGCCATGGATGTGGGTGTGGCAGTCGCAGGCATGCGCCGGAACGTCGAAATTGACCGGCGTCGCGGGGTGCGACGCGCGGGCGTGGGCTTTGCTGGTCATGGCTACTCCGGCGGCAAGTGAGGCAAGCAGGACGCTGCGTCGGTTGAGCATGGTTGTCTCCCTGCTTCGTTATTTGGAGGTGGGACCGAAACAATATCACATCAGCCGGGTAGCCGCTCCGCTTCGCTGCATAGCTGCTCGACAAGATCCGCAAGCAGGCGTGAGCCGTCGATGCGCACGACCGGGCAGGGCAGGCCCGCGAGCCAGGCCTCATCTTTTGTGAGACTGCGGCCCTCGCGATCGCCGGCTTCGTAGCGCGAGGCCCATTCGACGAACGACTCCGTCTCCTTATGACGCCAGCCGCCCTGTGCGACGGCATCAGCTCCGAAATGCGCAGCCTCGCGGCCACGCAGGCGCTGCAAGCGAAGCTCGCGCGGCGTCGTCACAAAGACGACAAGATCGAAGAACGGGACGAGCTCGTTGCCCCAGCCGGTGACGGTTCCGCTGAGCACCCAATCGAGACGCGGCAGAAACATCTCGCGCATCAGGCGCAGGCGCTCTGCGGCGGGGCGCGTCGTCTGGTAGGGAGGCGCGGTCGGCAGCCAGAAATAGTCGTCGCTGTCGTGATGCGGAAGCGCAAGCCGGGCCGCGAGCGCGCGACCGAGCGTCGTCACGCCGGAGCCCGAAGCTCCCATCAGATGGATGCGGCGGCTTTTCATATTCACGTCCAGAGAAGGCTTGAACCGGTTTAGCGACTGGTCACGGCGACCGCGACGTTCCAGGGCGCCGGGAGTACGGCGCGCTCCTTTACGCGGCGCGGCGGCGCTTTGACATCCGTCCGCTTGTCGCTGGTTGGGCCGACAATGTCAGGCCCAATGCTCCGACAATGCGCATGACCGTGCCGAACTCGGGATTTCCGGTCTCTCCGAGTGCCTTGTACAGGCTTTCGCGGTTCAAGCCGGCTTTCTTCGCGATCGTACTCATGCCGCGCGCACGTGCGACGAGGCCAAGCGCGTCACGCACGAAATCGGCATCGCCGGTCTCTAATGCGGCCGCAATATAGGCGGCTTGACGCTCCTCTGTGTTGAGGTAGTCGGCGGCGTCGAAGCGCGTCGTCCTGGATGCCGATTTGTTCGTCGTTTTTGCTGCCTTTGGCATCACAATGTCTCCGCTAGTTGCTGGGCTAGCTTGATGTCTTGTCGCTGTGCGCGCTTGTCGCCGCCACACAATAAGATCACGATCTCCGCTTCGCGCTGCACATAGTAGATCCGGTAGCCCGGGCCATAGTCGATGCGCATTTCCCGGACGTTGCGGCCGACGCTCTTGCTGTCGCCGGGATTGCCCATCTCCATGCGGCGAATGCGGACAGTGATCCGGGCAACCGCGTTGGCGTCCTTGAGGCGGTTCAGCCACGCCGAAAAATGCTCGGTTTGCCTCACCTCGATCATGAGGCACAGTTGTAGCCCATGGGCTACAGAATGTCAAAGAGGCCGAAGTGGCGCGCCGGGACGGGAGGCGGTGCAGGGAGGCGCCGCGCCGCGAACGTCTACTGCCCCGACGGCGTGCGCAGGCCGTGCCAGGCGTCGCGGACCTGCTGGTAGTGCACCTCGGGCAGGTAGTCCGGCGTGTTCAGGCTCAAGGTCTTGACGTCGAGATGGCCGACGGCGCTGAGCAGCGTGTAGGAGGCGATCACGCGGTCGCGCAGCGCGCCGATCAGACGGGCCTTGGCCTGGATCAGATCGGCCTGCGAGTTCAGCACGTCCACCGTCGTGCGCTGTCCGCCGGCGGCCTCGCGCTGCACGCCCTGGAGCGCGACGGTCGCCGCCTTCACTTCGGACTCGGAGGCCGAGACTGCGATCTTGGCGCCTTCATTGGCAACCCAGGCGCTGACCGCTGCGGTGCGGGCCTGATTGCGCACCTGGTCGAGCACGAGCCGGCTCTGCGCGGTGACGTCCTTGGCCTGCCGCGTCTGCGCGGCGGCCTGGCCGCCGTCATAGATCGGGGCGGTGACGTTGGCGACGATTGAAGCCTGGTCCTCTGCGAAGGTGCCGAGTGTCGGGTCGTTGTTGCGGCTTTTGCTGGCGCTGCCCTGGATGCTGGCGCTCGGCAGCAGCGCGCCTTCGGCGACGCGGATGTTGGTGGAGGCGACATCGACGTCGAAACTTGCGGCCATCACCGCCGGGTGCTGGCGGATCGCCATCGTCATCGCGTCTTCGCGGCTCTTCGGCAGGTAGCGATCGACGACCTCGGCGGGCCGGAGCTGCGACGGCGCATTGCCGATCACCTGCGCGTACATCGCCTGGCTCACGGCGAGCGCGACTTCGGCGGCGTTGAGATCGGCAAGGCCGCGGTTGAGACGGGCTTCGGCCTGCGCGGAGTCGGTCGGCGTGACGTCGCCGGCGTTGAGGCGGCGCTGGGTGACGGCGAGCGTCTCGCGCAGGAAGGCGACGTTGGAGCGCTGCGCCTCGACCAGCGACTGGTTCGCCAGCACGTTGGTGTAGGCGGTGACCGCGTCGAGCAGCACGCCCTGGCCGACATTGCGCAGCGCCTCGCGGCCCGACTGGACCTGGAGTTCGGCGGCCCGCACGTTGTTGGCGGTGCGGAACCCGTTGAAGAGGGTCTGCGTCACGGTGACGCCGATCACCCACGGCTTCAGATTGGCCGTCTGGATGGTGTTGTCGGGCAGCAGATTGCGCACCGATTGCAGGCCGGCGCTGAGGCTTGCCACGATCTGCGGCCGGTAGCCGGCCAGCGCCTGCGGCACGTTCTCGTCGGTCGCGCGCTGCCGCGCGCGCTCGGCATTGAGCTGCGGGTTGGTCTGGTAGGCCTTGGCGAGCGCCTCCGGCAGGGCTTCGGCCCATGCAGCGGAGGAGAGGGCGCAACACAGCGCCAGCGTGGTCCATGTCGCAAGCACAGGACCCACGCCCGATCGATGCCGCGTCATCACGCGACCAGCTCTGGCGGCTCGCCCAATCATGTAATCCCGCTAACCCCGGCTGTCCGCCCCCGCCGACGGTGGCCTCTTAGCTGTTTAACCAGCCGGGGTCCCGCAGGCAAACTGCCGCGGGGAAAACCCCCATGTATTCCGTGCTTGTTGCAGGTGCGTCACAGGGGTTGTGCGGGGAAGCGGCGGAGTCTTACACCGGCCTTACCGTTTGCCGGCGTTACCGGTTTTTGTTCACCGGCTTGCGCTTCTCGATGAACGCCGCCATGCCCTCGGAGCGGTCTTCCAGTGCGAAGGTCGAGTGGAACAGGTTGCGCTCGACGCTCATGCCCTCGGCAAGCGTGGTCTCGAAGGCGCGGTTCACCGCTTCCTTGGCCATGGCGACGGCAGGGCGCGACATCGAGGCGATCTTCTCGGCGGCGGCCATGACTTCGTCCATGAGCTTGTCGGCGGGCACGATGCGGCTGACGAGGCCGCTGCGTTCGGCCTCCGCCGCATCCATCATGCGACCGGTGAGGCAGAGGTCCATCGCCTTGGACTTGCCGATGGCGCGGGTCAGGCGCTGGGTGCCGCCGATGCCGGGAATGGTGCCGAGCGTGATTTCGGGCTGGCCGAACTTGGCGGTGTCGGCGGCGATGATGAAATCGCACATCATGGCGAGCTCGCAGCCGCCGCCGAGCGCGTAGCCTGCGACCGCGGCGATGGTCGGCTTGCGGCAGCGCGCGATGCGGTCGCCGCCGATCGCGGCGAAATCCTCGGAGAACATGTCGATGAAGCCCTTCGGCTGCATCTCCTTGATGTCGGCGCCAGCGGCAAAGGCTTTCTCGCTGCCGGTCACGACGATGCAGCCGATGGCATCATCGCCCTCGAGATCGTCGACCGCGGCCGCAATCTCGCGGAAGACGCCGAAGGAGAGCGCATTGAGCATCTTCGGCCGGTTCAGCTTGATGATGCCGACTGCGCCTTTGCTTTCGACGATGATGTGTTCGAACGTGCTCATGCTCCACCCACGCTTTTGATTGGGCGGGCAATGTGCCCGCTGCCGCGGTGGGCTTCAAGGGGGCCTGAAAAGCTGCTGGAACAAGGCCGCCCGGAATGCGCAGCAAACTGCGCGTCCCGGACGAGGTCCGTCGGGCCAAAAGATCAGGCCAAGAAAATCGGGCCCAAGAAATCAGGCCAGGGAATCAGGCCATGAACATCCGCGCGGCGGAGGCCAGCGTCAGCAGCGTGCCGACGCCGATGAAGATCTTGCCGATCAGGGAGCTCTGGTCCCAGGCCGTGCTCTGGTGGCTGCTCGCCATCACCGGCGCGGGTCGCGGCTGCGCGTCGGTTGCGGCGATCACCGCGTTCTGCTTCTGCGTCGGCGGGCTGTCCTGTTGCAGGGCGCGGTCGAGGTCGTTGAGCTGGTCGGGCGCCACCACCTGGCTCTCGGCATTCGGGGCGGCGGTATTATCGGCCGCTGCCTGGACGTTGTCGTTGGCGCGGCCTGTCATCGCGGAGGCCGCAGCTGCGGGCGGCGTATCGGCGGCGGCGAGCTGCGCATTGGCGTTGGCGACTTCCGGCGGCATCTGGCCCGAGGCCGGCACGTCGCCACCGGCCTTGCTGTCAGCCTTGTTGTCGGCCTTGTTGTCAGCCTTGGCCTCGTCGGTCTTGGCGGCGGCGTCCGTCTTGCCGGCCTTGTCGTCGGTGGACTTCTGCGCCGTCTTGCTGCTGGTGCGGCGAGCATCGTGGCGCTTGTGCTTGCTCGGCTGGACTGCATCAGCCTGTTTGCCCGCGCTGTCCGATTTGCTGCTCGCAGCCGAACTCGGTGCCGCCTGTGCAGCGCCTCCGAACAGCAGGAAAAGCCCGGCCATAAGAATCAGGGCAGCGCGCCCGCTGGCTTTCATCATGTTGACGATCTCCCCAATCCACCCATGCCCGGACCGAACAGAGACGCCGTGGCGTGACGACAGCGGGGCAAAAAATGGGAATCTTCGGGCTAGACCGGGCAAAAACGGGGCAAGCCGCCCCTTCGGGGCTGGCCGCCGGATGCGGACGGGATCGATCGGTGTTATGAGCCGTCGCAGATTTCCGCGGCCGCATTGGACGGTGGCATGGCATCGATCACGACTTCGTGATCATGCGGGTGCCGGCGTAACAAATTGAAAGAGCGGCCGAATTGCATGGTGAGGGCGCGCGTGCGCGGACGTGAGGACGAATGGACCGGCCTGATGCGGTCGGCCATCGCAGGCGATGATGCGGCGTATCATCGCCTGTTGAAGGCGGTCACGCCGGTGCTGCGCGCTGCTGCGAGGCGCGGGCTGGCGCGGGCCGGCCAGCCTCCCGACCAGGCCGAGGATATCGTGCAGGAGATTCTGTTGGCGGTGCATCAGAAGCGGCACACCTGGGACAGCGAAGCCCCCTTCGCACCCTGGCTGTTCGCGATCGCCCGCAACAAGCTGATCGATGCGCTAAGACGGCGGGGCCGGCGGGTCTTCGTCAACATCGATGATTTCGCCGAGACCCTGCCGGGTGAAACGCCGCAGGAGACGGCTTCGGCGGGCGAGGTCACAGCGCAGCTCAATACGCTGCCGCAGCGCCAGCGCGACGTGTTGCAGTCGATCGCGGTCGACAGCGCGTCGATCAAGGACACGGCGGCAAAGTTTTCGATGAGCGAGGGCGCCGTGCGGGTCGCTTTGCATCGCGGACTTGCGGCGCTCACGGCCAAACTGCGGGACGACTAGTCATGGATACCGATCAACTCATTCGCTCGCTCGCGGCCGACAACGCCCATCGCGCCCCGCGCGTCGGCACCGTGCTCACCATGGCGCTGCTGGTCGCCGCGCCCCTGTCGATCCTGATCTTCGCGACGTTCCTCGGCGTGCGGAGCGACGTGATGAGCGCCATGCACAACCCGTTCTTCGACATGAAGTTCGCGGTGACGCTGTCGCTCGCGATTCCCGCGATCATCGTCAGCCTGCATCTGTCGCGGCCCGAGGCCTTGCTGCGCGGCTGGGGCTGGCTGCTGCTGCTTCCCGTCGGCCTTCTTGCGGTCGCGATCGGCGGCGAGGCGATGATGGCGCCGGCCATGCCGATGACGATGCGGCTGATGGGCAAGAACTCCAGGGTTTGCCTGCTGGCGATCCCCGCGATGTCGCTGCCGCTGCTGGCGGGGGCGCTGTTCGGCCTGCGCCACGGTGCGCCATCGCACCCCGCGCTCGCCGGTGCACTCGCAGGCCTGGTGTCCGCCGGGCTCGCTGCGACGCTCTATGCCTCGCACTGCACCGATGACTCGCCGCTGTTCGTCGCGACCTGGTACACGCTCGCGACCGCGCTCGTCGCGGCAGTCGGCGCGTTGGCCGGCTCGAAAGTCCTGAGATACTGACCGCGCAGCCAGGCCGCGCGCTCCGTCGTCGGCGCTCAAACAACCCGCGCAAGTTTCGGCGTCATGACTTCCTGCGATAGAGGATGAACCGGGTCGATTCTTCGGAGCGTTCGAACTGCTCCTGCAAGATCTCGTCCACCATCTCTTTCGTCCAATCATATTGGTAGGTCGCGCCGCGTTCCAAAAAGAAATAGTCGGCCCCGGCAAAACTCCTGATCACCTGGTCCCGGCTGAACGCGTCCCGGAAAGGCAAGAATTCGCTCTTGGGAGCCCGGCCAAGCGTCGGGAGAACAGCCCAATCCTGGTCCGACAACAGCAGCATGCGGCCACCGGGTGGCACGACCTTGTTGACCAGGTCGACGTCGCTGGCGTCGAGCGCGACCTTGACCGGGTCCGCGCTTTGTTTCCATCGGAAGCTGGCGATGCTTGGATACTTCAAATACGACCGCAGGCCGATCGTCATCGTCTCGGCCTGTCGCCGATCCTGCGCACTCAGAAGCACGGCGACCGAGACGACGGCGACCGCCGCCAGCGACACGGCCGGGACCAACTGCGACTTGGTTCGGCCGACAGCGGCACGAAATGCCGATCGGCCCCACCAAGCGCCAACGGTAAGATAGGCAAACGCGTTCTGCTGCCATACCGCGTCGAGCGATCGGTTCACCCACTTGGTCATGAACACCAGCGCGACGAGAGACAGAACCAGCAGATAAGCGCGCTCGATCGTGCGTGAGCCGGTCCACGCACCGGCGACGCTCACCGCCGTGGCGATGGCGATCGCGGGCATGACGATCTGGTAGACCGTCCCGAAACCGGGATTCCAGATCAGGATCACCGCTACCCAGTTCGAGAAGCTGTGCAGACCGAGCGGGGCAAGGAAGACGTACAGGAAGTCCTTTGAAAGGACGGCCGGGCCGAATGCGGCAACGAACAATGCCAGCAGGAACACGATCGACATGCCGGTGAAAGCTGCGACCTCCCAAAAACGGCGCCGTTCCAGCAACCGCACGCATAATGCGGCACAAGCCACAGCCCAGGTATAGATCCCGGTCTCGGTGTTCCAAAAGATCGAGGCAGCGCAGACGGCGGACAGCGCCACCAGCAACCAGTCGGACGGTTTCACCATGAGACGCGCCAGAATGCCCACGGCGATGAACACGAACATGTACCGGATCGCGAGCGCGGACGGCCCGCCGAAAGCGTCACCGTTGGCGTACTGGCACAGGGCGAGAAACACGACCGTCAAGACGAAAGGCATCGCCCGGTTCTGGAAGAAGTCCCGCAACACCCAATAGGCCGACAGGTGGAACACCACGAGACTTGCAGCAATGATCCGGATGTAGTGGCCATACAGGGCGTTGACGTCCGTGGTGAGGAACCTGCTCAACACGTAAGGCGGTCCGTATCCGTAGAACGACAGGAAGTCGCGGCCGGGCACCATGTCCTTTGCAAAGTGATAGAGCGCGGGCCCCGTCAGGTAGGATACCGGATGATTGCCGACCAACGCCCGCGTGGCCAAGCCCTGCACGTCCCCGGGCAGGATCAGGGCCAGCAGTGCAGCGATCAGCACCGCATCGACCCATCGAAATTCGAATAGCCCGATCGGCCTGGATTCCGCATCGCCATCGATGTGAATGCGGATCGGGAAGCGTTTCACGAACGGGATGAAGCCGGCGACGACAAGGACGGTGAGCGCGACCCTTTGAAGTCTGGGCTCGAATGTGGCCCGCAGGAACGGATGCAGCTCTGTGACGATGATCACCAACGAGACGTAGAACAGAACGAGCGACCGGCCTTCGAAAAACTTTCGGAGCTTGAGGGCAGCAAACGCTGCGGCAGCGCCGAACCCGTAGAACAGGACATAGAAGATTTTCTCGGCGCGCTTGATGGCCTCACTGTTCGGGACGTCTGATTGAACGACTGGAAAGTCCTGTGCCAGGTTGACGGCAAGGTCCGGCCTGGCGGCATTCAGGATCAAATAGGCCGACAGGCCAGCTGCAACGGCGCCAACGCAAGCCCCCCACAGTGCCAAGCTCTGAAAACGCCAAAGCTCAAGTTCTGACCGTGTTATCGGCTTGACAAGACGCAACAATACCACCCCCCAGGGACGAATCCTCCGGAAGGCTAAAACAAAAAAATCGCCGGCGCCATAAGCGGCGCCCCGTGGATGGCCCGTGGGGAGAAGGCTCAGGAGCTTGATCCGGTCCGCCGGGCTCGCTGCGACGCTCTACGCCTCGCACCGACGACTCGCCGCTGTTCGTCGCGACCTGGTACACGATCGCGACCGCGCTGGTAGCCGCGATCGGTGCGCTCGTGGGCTCGAAAGTCTCGCGCTACTGAAGCCCTGCGCGGCTAAAGGCGTTCCGCGCAAATTGACGTCGCGTCACGTGGCCGCGACTTCCGATTTTCGATCAGCCCGATCGCGCCTGCATTCATGAACGACGCACATAAGTTCATGCCATTGTGAAGGGCTAATCCCGTTCGCGGCTGGAAACTAACTTCGGTTGGACGACTTCTATCCGGGGCCGCACGTCTCCTCAGGCCGCCGGCGTCGTGCTGTGCTGCATGCGGTGGAAACGCAGCACCTGCTGCGCGGTCGATGAGCGCAGGGCCTCGTAGGTATCGCGCAGCGTCAGCATGTCGGTCTGCGAGTCGCCCGAGAGCTTTTCGCGCATGGCGATGATTGCGCGCACGCTCGCCCACGACATGCCCGCGACCTTGGCGAGGATCATCACGCCCTCGGTGCGGCTCTCGATCATCATGTTCTCGGCGGTCTCGACCGCGACGCCCGCGAGCGCCGCAAGCCCCGCATTGGTCTCGTCGAACTTGCCCTGGTCTGCGAAGGCGGCGACCTGGACCTCGTTGAGGCGGCCGTCCTCGTAGAGCGACTTCACCAGCGCGCGCGCCATCTCGGTCTGCCTGGTCATGGCCGCGGCGCGGACCCGCTGGGCCGCTTCCTGGACCACGCTCGACACCTCGTCCGCGAGCTCCGGATGCGCGGCCTCGAGCTTCCTGCGCACGCTCAGCGACGCCTTCGCGACCAGCCTGAGGTAGTGATGGCGCGGCAGGTCGGGCCGCAGGCCGATGCAGGTGGCGAGGTCGTCGTCGCGCTCGGCTCGCGTGACGAGGTCGGTGAGACTGACCTCGGAAAGCTGCGCGCCGGGATTGCTGACGGTCGATTGCACCACCTCCTCGTTGCCGCGCGTCACCAGCACGTCGGTCAGCGCCTCCGACAGCACCCGGCGCAGCGAGATCGCCTTCAGATGCGCCTGGCTCCGCGTGCGCGCGATCTCGATCAGGGTCGCCTCGTCCAGCCGTTCCGATTTCGACAGCACCGGGCCGGCGACCTCGATGACCTCGTCGAGCGCGAGCGTGCGGATGATCTTCGGCGGTGCCGCCGCGATCGGTGCGAGGCGGTCGGCGAGCAGCGTCCTGGCCGAGGTCTCGATCTGTTCGATCAGGCACTGGAACACGTCGTCGAACACGCGGATGTGGTCGTCGGAGTAATCCACAGCATTGCCCACGAAGAGATCGGTGACGCGGCGTAACGTCTCGACCCGGCGCGCAACGGTGCCGTGCGAGAGCGCAGCCTGCAATTCCTCGAGCAGGTTCTCGGATGGTCTGGCGGATCTGGATATCATTGCCCTGTCCTGGAGCGTTCGGTCCGGCGGCGGCTTCTCACGCGCCGGAGAAAATGGATTGGTCAGCTCGTTGCAATACGGTTGCGCCCTTGCGCCTTGGCGGAATAGAGCGCGCTGTCGGCGCGCGCGAGAATCGTGTCGGCAGTATCAATGTCGCGCAGCGTCACGACGCCCGCGGAAATCGTCACGCGCATGCCCAGGGAGAATGCGCTCCAGTCGAGATCGGCGACGATGCTGCGCAAGCGCTCGAGCATGCGCGCGGCCGCCTCGCCATCGGTATCCGGCAGCAGCAGCAGGAATTCCTCGCCGCCGTAGCGGCCGAAGCAATCGGCCGGGCGGATGTTGGCGAAGATGGTAATCGAGAAGGTGCGCAGCACCTCGTCGCCGACGGGATGACCGTGGGCATCGTTGATGCGCTTGAACCAGTCGAGATCGATCAGCGCGATTGCGCAAGGTGTCGATGCCCGCCGCGACTTCTCCATCTCGGTGTCGAGCAGCCGCATGATGCAGCGGCGGTTGTAGGAACCGGTCAGCTCGTCGAGCTCGGCCAGCTCCTCGATGCGCTGATAGGCAGCCTTCAGCTCGATGCTGCGCTGGTACAGGATCTTGCGCAGCGTGGCGCCGAACAGGCCGAGGAAGGCGCACTGGCCGATCACCAGCACGAAGCACAGCATCGAGGCGGTCCGCTGGAGCCGCGTTGCAACGGGCATGCCGATCGGCAGGTCGGAGGCGAGGAAGACGGCGGCAAGGCCGATGGCCGCGAGCGTCCAGGTGATCATCGCCTGCGCCGAGGTCATGCGCAGCGTGCCGAAGGCGAAGATCAGGAACAGCACGCAGATGAAGGCGATGCCGATGGTCGGGACCGACAGCAGGAACACGAATTGCAGCGCCATATGCGCCGAGATCTGGAACACGGTGAGATAGTGGTCGGTGAATCTGTCACCGACGCCGGCTTCCGACAGCACGGTGAACGTGCCGATGATCAGGAGGCCGCCGAACCAGAACAGCGAGGCAATGTCGACCGAGATCGCGCCGTCATAGGCGTAGATCATCAGGACGGAGGCTCCGAGCGAGTAGCTCGCCACCTGGCCGATATACATCTGGCGGCGCTGCCGGGCCCGGCGCGCCCGGACTTCGGGCGCCGCCGCCTCGGGCGCGAGAACGAGCTCCGCGACCTCAGCGGCATTCCTCTCGGGAAGGGACGTCGCGGCCGTGTTCATGGTTCCGCCAATGGTGGATGTCAGCCCAAAAATCTACGTGGCAAGCCTTTAGGTTTGGTATCCTTTGAAAACGAATCCGAACCGTGCAGCGCAAAACAGGGTGGTGTCGGTCGCAGGGGAAATTTGCCGGCGATTAGGCATCGTTTGCGATGCGGTCGAGCCAAAGCAGGGCTTCGTGAGACATACGTCGTGCAGGACTGCTATGGAACCGAACTTGGTCGGCCCATTCGTGCCTGGGCAGGCATTCCGCAGGGAAGTGTTGCAGTATTATGTTACCTATCTGGATCGAAACGGCCAATCCGCGCGGGCGGGGCAGGAAAAATCCGCGTATGTGGGGTAGATTACACAAGCTCCCGTATGACTGCGGTAGGTTGAACAATTTTGCGCCTGCCGTCGAACCGTCCGCTGCATCGACCCGACCAACCTTGCGAGACGGCCTTTGAGCGTGACACAGGCGGCTTCGGACGAGATCCTCATCGCCAGGATCGCTCAGGGTGACCGGCTTGCCATGCAGGTGCTGTACGGGCGGCACCATGTCAGGGTCTACAGGTTCGGCCTAAGGCTTGTACGGGACGAGCAGGCGGCGGAAGACCTCATCAGCGAGGTGTTTCTCGACGTCTGGCGTCAAGCCGGCAAGTTCGAGGGTCGATCCGCAGTTTCCACTTGGCTGCTGGCCATTACCCGATTCAAGGCCCTCTCGGCGCTCCGGCGCAGGAAGGATTTTGAGTTGGACGAAGACGCCGCGAACGCGATCGAGGATACCTCCGACGATCCGGAAACGGTGGTGCAGAAGAAGGATACCAGTCAAGCGTTGCGGGAGTGTCTGACGGGCCTCTCGCCGGAACACCGGGAAATCGTCGATCTTGTCTACTACCACGAGAAGTCCGTGGAAGAGGTGGCCGAAATCGTCGGGATACCGGAGAACACTGTGAAGACGCGCTTGTTCTATGCGCGCAAGAAACTGGCCGAACTGCTGAAGGCAGCCGGCGTTGAGCGAGGCTGGCCATGATGGCTTTGAGCAAGAAGATGCTGGAGCAAGAGCCCAGTGAGATTGAACTGCTTCTGCCGTGGCACGCGGCCGGCACGCTGAACGCGCGCGACGCACGCCGCGTCGAGGAAGCGCTGGCGCGTGATCCCGAGCTCGCCAAGCAATATGCCGCGATCCGCGGCGAGTACGAAGAGACCATCCATCTGAACGAGAGCCTGGGTGCTCCGTCGGCACGCGCGATGCAGAAGCTGTTCGCCGCGATCGACGTCGAGCCGGCGCGTGCAACCGGATCGCTGCCGCTGTCGGCGCGCATCTCGACCTTCTTCGCGAGCCTGTCGCCGCGGACGCTGGCCTGGTCGGGGAGCCTCGGTGCCGTCGCGCTCGTGCTTCAGGCCGGCATCATCGGCGCGGTGCTGATGAAGACCCAGCCCACGACCTTCCAGACCGCCTCGCTTTCGACCAGCGCGCCGATCACGCGCGAGCTTGGGACTGCGGTTGCACCGGCACGCGCGCTGGTGCGCTTCACGCCCGAGGCGCGGGTCGCCGAGATCACGGCGCTGCTCGACAGCTACCAGGCCTCGATCATCGGGGATGCCAAGGGCGGCATGTTCCGCCTCCAGTTCGACAAGGCAATGAGCCAGGACGAGCTCGCCTCGCTGCTCGGCAGGATGCAGCGCGAGAAGGTCGTCAACCTCGCCGTCGCGGCGCCGTAAGGCGCCACTGAACCGATGACGCGCAAGTCCGAGAGTAAGTTGCGAGCCGGGGCCTATGCTTCGTCCGTAGGAGCCGCGCTGCTGCTCGCCGCCTGTCTCGGCGTCGAGGTCGCGCAGGCGCAGGCGATCATGCGCACGCCCACGATCAGCGTCCCCTCGCGCACGCCGACCATCTCTCCCAGCGTCGCTGCGCGGGCGGTGAGCATCGATCGCGGCCCGCGCACGATGACGACGGCGCGTATTCCTTCGCCCCGGATGGGGCCGGCGGCGCCGGTGCTGCCTTATGCGCGCTACTCGCCGAACCTCTATCCGTCCTGCACGGCACCCTACCGCGACGCCGACGGCGAATGCCTGGCGCAGCCAAATGCAGGCGGTGACGGCGCCGGCAAGTCCGGCAAGAAGAGCGCGGGCAAGGGGCGCGGCAACAACACGCCCGTTGCGCTGAACCAGCGCATCTTCGCAGGCGAATTCGTCGCCGAGATCGACGGCGCGCTGTCGGTGGCCGAAGCCGACCAGCTCGCGCGTCGCCACGGCCTCGCGCGCATCGCGTCCGAGAACTTCCCGCTGATCGGGGCGACCTTCGGCCTGTTCCGCATCACCGACGGCCGTCCCGCCGAGACGGTGCGGCGCGAGTTCGCCGCCGACGGCAGCGTGCGCTCGGTCCAGCCCAACTTCCGCTATGTGCTCCAGGACCAGAAATCCTCCGTGCCGACCGAGGGCGATCCCGCGCAATACGTGGTGGCAAAGCTCCGCCTTCCGCAGGCGCACACGCTGGCGCACGGCGCCAACGTGACGGTTGCGGTGATCGACTCCGGCATCGACGCCAAGCATCCCGAGCTCGCCAATTCCATCGCCGACAATTTCGACGCGCTCGGCAGCGCCGAGGGCCCGCATATTCACGGCACCGGCATCGCCGGGGCGATCGTGGCGCATGCCCGGCTGATGGGCAGCGCGCCCGAGGCGCGCATCATCGCGATCCGCGCCTTCGGCGGCACCACGGGCGGTGCCGAGAGTTCGTCCTATATCATCCTGCGCTCGCTGAACTACGCCGCCGAGCATGGCGCGCAGATCGTCAATATGAGCTTTGCCGGTCCGAAGGATGCCGTGATCGAGCGGGCCATCGCGGCGACCGCCGCGCGCGGCCTCGTGCTGATCGCGGCCGCCGGCAATGC
Source organism: Bradyrhizobium sp. WSM2254 (assembly GCF_000472645.1). NCBI lineage: Bacteria > Pseudomonadati > Pseudomonadota > Alphaproteobacteria > Hyphomicrobiales > Nitrobacteraceae > Bradyrhizobium > Bradyrhizobium sp. WSM2254. The sequence continues at coordinate 227,593 of NZ_AXAB01000014.1, forward strand.
GGGTGCGAAATCGCCGCCGCTCTATCCCGCCGCCAATCCCAACGTGATTGCGGTCAGCGCGACCGACCAGCAGGACAAGCTGTTCACCGCCTCCAACCGCGGCAACTACATCGCGCTGGCGGCGCCCGGCGTCGACATCTTCCTGCCGGCGCCCGAGGGCAAATACCAGATGACGTCGGGAACCTCGTTCTCGGCGGCCTATGTCTCCGGCGTCGCGGCGCTGCTGCTCGAGCGCAACTACGCGCTCAAGCCGGAAGTGCTGCGCATGACGCTTGCGAAGACCGCGCGCGATCTCGGCTCACCCGGGCGTGATGATCTGTTCGGCGACGGCGAGGCCGATGCGTTTGCCGCGGTCATGGCCGTTCCCGCCAATAGCTCGACGCCGGTGGCGGCTGCGTCAGGTACAACAAAACGTGAAGATGGGCAGCCACGTCGCGACGAGCCCGGCATTCGGGCGATCGAGCAGCCCTCGCTGTCGAGCACGGATGATAAATCCACGATTTCTCAGGCGGATAGGCCGGTGCGGCGATAGGCGCTGCGGCAACCTTGCGCGCGGGCCGAAGGTTAAATAATCGAACGCCGCATTGAACGTTCGGCCGGCTGCCACGACCAAATTAAGTGGGAGCGGTCATCCCTCCCCATCAGTCATATCAGGCGCGAGCGCCCATCCACCCCAAGCGCCCATATGGCTCGACCCGTCCGGTTGTCCCCCCGGACGGGTCTTTTCTTTTCGGGCCTCCGATTCCTTGAAGCCGTGTTTGAGATCAGCTTCCGGTTGAATGGTCGCGTTTGCGTTCATCGCCATCGGTCGGCCGGCATCCCGCACGCCCGCTATGCTTGTGCGAAGCTTGACTCGAAAACACAGCAAATCTCCGCGCGACTACGGTATTTCGCGACGAACGAAGTGTCGTTGCTGGACAAGTCAAAACTTTTCCACAAAATATTCATGTCGCGTCTAAATTGATTCGTGTGCGTTGCGTCCCCGCGTCCGTATTTTTCTCCTGACGGGCTGGATCATGACACATCGCCAAGAGTCTGTTCGCGAGTTTGTTCGCGGCGCGGCCGGTAGCCGTGAGATCGCGGCACGCTGGTGCGCTCTCGCCGAACAGCGGCTCGAGCATCTCTCCGAAATGTTCGAGACCGGACGCTGGCGCCGCTATCATTCCGAGATCGCATTTCTCGAAAACATCCAGGAAGCCAAGCGCGCCGTCCAGACCTGGCGCGCCATCGCCACCGGCGGGGACGTCGCCGCGGCGGCCGCAAGCGTCACCTCCGCATTCGGCTGGTCGCCGGCGACGATGCCCCGCGTGTTTCCGCGTGAGCAGCAGGCGCAGACCGTGCAGCCCAAGATGTTGCAGCCAAAGGCCGTCCACATCGCCCCCGAGACCGCCGTGCCGGTCAAGCTCGCCCCGACGCCGAATGTTCTCGCCGAGGTGACCGAAGCTCCGCTCGCGCCGCTCGCTCCCAGCGCACCGCTCGCGGCGCCCGCTGCGATGGCATCGTTCACTGCACCCGCCGCCGTCCCCCCGCTCAAGGCTCCCGCGGCGAGGGCGCTGCTGACGGTACCTGTCGTGAGGCCGCCGTCCGCAGCGCCTGCTGCGTTGGCGCCGCGCACCGCGCCTCCTGTGAGGTCGCCGTTCGCCGAGCCCGCTGCAATAGCATCGGTTGCCGCGCCTGCAGTGAAGGCGCCTGCCGCGGTGGCAACGCTGCTGCAGCAATTCTCGCCCCCGGCGGACGAAATCGTCGCCGCCCCCGAGCGCGTCGTCGAATTCACCCTCAGCCTCGACGGCATCGAAGCGAAATACCCGCTGCTGCGGAACGCGTTCTAAGGGGAAGGGTGAGAAGGCGGCCGCGCCTTTTCAAACCCGTCATCCTGAGGCGCGAGGCATGCGGTGCAGGATGAACGGCCCCATTTGCCAACCGCGCGCCTACCGCCGCACCGCATTCCCCCCGATCACCACCTGCGCAAAGCGCTGTGCGCCGTCCGCCGACAGATCCGCCGTCACCGCGCGCGCGTGATCGAGGCCGACCACGGCGCCGCGCGGCGTCTCCGAGATCATGTTGTTGTTGACGAGCGCGGTGCCGGCGCCCGGCACCACGGAGACGCCGATTCCGGCCAGCGCCTTGCGGATCACGTTGCCGGTGATCGCGACGTCGCGCAGGTATTTGCCCCAGCCGGCGACGATGCCGTAGGACGGCGCATTCTCGATCACGTTGCCGGTCACCGAGGTATCCGCCTCGATGTAGATGCCGACGCCGGCATCGTCGTCGGGCGCGGTGCCGATCGGCCGCTTCGGGATCAGGTTGCGGATGATGTTGCCCTGGACCACCGCAATGCGGCCGCCCTCGTTGAAATTGCAGACGGAGACGCCGACGGCGGCGCCGTCCACCGTATTGTTGGCGATCACGGCCGCCTCGAACGCGAACTCGGAATAGAGCGCGACCTCGCGCACGTCGCTGACGCTGTTGCCGGATATGTGGATGTTGGAGGCGGAATTGCCGCGTACCGCGGAGTAGTCGCAATTCTTGATGCGGTTGCCGCGCACGATCACATTGCCGGCGCGGAAGGCGTTGATGGCGTTGCCGTACTGGCCGGAGCCGCCGGGACCGGCCTTGATGTCCTCGATGCGGTTATCCGCAACCAGCGTGCCGTCATCGCCGATCGCGCTACGCAGGATCTCGATGCCGTTGTCGTTGGTGCCGATGATGGTGTTGCGGGCGACGCTGAGGCCTCTGGCGTCGAACGAGACGACGGCCGTCACCGCGATGTTGGTGAAGATGTTGCCAGAGATATCGCCGGAGACCTGCTCGAGCCAGACGCCGCTGCCGCCGGAGCCGGTGACCTCGCAATCGGTGAAGCGGACGTCGCGGCCGCCGAGAACGTGGATCAGTCCGCGCCGCGTCGGCAGCGGGATGCCGGCGCCGTCGAAGGTGATGCCGGAAAGGCCGATCGCATCGGAGCCGTCGCTCTGGATCGCCGAGGCGCCGCCGGTGAAGACAAATTTCGTCGCGCCGCGTACGCCGATCAGTTGTGCACCGTTCGGCAGCCGCAGCAATCCGCTGCGATAGACGCCGGGCGGCAGCGCCAGCGGCATCTGCGCCCGCGCGGCCTCGTCGATGGCGCGCTGGAGTGCGCGGGTCTGGTCCTCGCTGCTGCCGGGCCGCACACCATATTGTGTGGCATCGCGGCCGAGCAGCGATGTCAGCGGCGCCGCGCGCGCAGCGTCGGCCGGCATGGCCAGCGCGCCGGCGATGCCGGCGGTCGAGGCTCCAATGAGATGACGGCGGTTGAGGTCCATGGATGCGTCCTCCGGCGGACGCGGGGCGTGTCCGCAGCGGTTAGGTAGCGCAGCGCGGCCCGGGTCGTGAGGATTGTTCGCGGTAGGGTTAAATGTTTACCCCTACGAAGTGCGTGCCTTCCGGGCCAATCGCACCATCTCCATCAGCATCGCTTCCCCGGCATCCACCAGTTCCTCCAGCGTGATCCGCGGCGCACCCTTGCGGCGCACGGCGCCGCTGCGGGCAAGCAGCGGAATATGGATGAACGCCGCGAGCTGCGGTCCACCGGCCTTCACGTTCTCGATCGCGCGCCAGCTCAGATAGTTGCAGAGATAGGCGCCGGCATCGCGGGAGGCGCGTGCATCGATGCCGGTGAGGCGCGCCGCGCGCAGCAGCCGTGCGGTGTGTGGGCCGAACAGCATCGCATCCGCATGGCCGGCGATGCCGCGCTTGCTCGAGCGCGTGTTGGCGGCATCGGGCCAGAGCATGGTGACCGCGTTGCGCGCGCGTGTCTCTATGCGCAGATACGAGGTCCGCGACGCAAGGCCGAACATCAGCAGCGCGTCGGGCTTTTGCGCAGCGAGCACGTCAGGCAATTGCCGGTCGACCGCGGCATAGGTCACGGGGAAAATGTGGGTCGCAAGTTCGACATCGTCGAGTGCCGGGCGGCGCAGCCGGGCCAGCCGCGCCACCAGCGGCTGGGTCGGATTATAGGGCGCGCCGGGGAAGGGACCGAAGCCGGTCAGGAGAATGCGGAGCTTTTGGCTCATTGCAGCAACCCCAGAATCTGCTCGGCGGCGAGCGCCGGCGTGAGGTGGCCGTCGGCGACTTCGGCCTCGATCTTCCGAACCTTGGTCCGCACCGATGCCTCGGTGCGCAGCCGCGCCAGCATGCGCTGCTCCAGCATCGACCACATCCACTTCACCTGCTGCTCGCGCCGGCGCGCGGCGAAATCGCCGGACGCGTTCATCGCCTTGCGGTGATCGAGGACCTTTTGCCAGATCTTTGCGATGCCGTCGCCGGTCAGCGCCGAATAGGTCTCGACCGGCGGGTGCCAATGTTCGGAGCGGGGGCTGAGGATATGCAGCGCGCTGCGATAGTCGGCGGCGGTGATGTTGGCGCGCTTGAGGTTGTCGCCGTCGGCCTTGTTGATCGCGATCATGTCGGCGAGCTCGACCAGGCCCTTCTTGATGCCCTGCAACTCGTCGCCGCCGCCCGGCAGCATCAGGGCGAGAAAGAAGTCGGTCATGTCGCAGACCGCGGTCTCGGACTGGCCGATGCCGACGGTCTCGACCAGCACGACGCCGAAGCCGGCCGCCTCGCACAGCAGCATCGCCTCGCGCGTCTTGGCGGCAACCCCGCCGAGCGTGCCCGAGGATGGCGAGGGGCGGATGAAGGCGTCGTCCGAGGCCGACAGCCGCGCCATCCGCGTCTTGTCGCCGAGGATCGAGCCGCCGCTGCGCGCCGAGGACGGATCGACCGCGAGCACCGCGACCTTGTGGCCCTGTTCGATCAGATAGGTGCCGAGCGCATCGATGGTGGTGGACTTGCCGACCCCGGGCGAGCCGGTGATGCCGACGCGAAACGCCTTGCCGGTGTCGGGCAGGAGCATCTGCACGAGCTCCCGCGCCAGCGCCTGGTGGTCGCCGCGCCGGCTCTCCACCAGCGTGATGGCCCGGGCGAGGGCCGCGCGACTGCCGGCGCGGAGGTCGCGGGCGAGGGATTTGATGTCCAGTGAAGCCTTCTTCTCAACCATGCCCTGCTTTACAACGCCCCGGCGGGGCAGGCGAGGGCCGCCCGCCCGCTATCACCGGGGTGTTGCTGCCACCGCCTGCACCGGTTTCACCTTGCGCCAGACCCACACCATCACCGGCCACAGCAATGCGCCGATCGCCATGGCCGCGAGGATGGCGGCGACGGGACGTTCGAAGAACGGCAGGATGCTGCCGTCGGACTTGATCAGCGAGGTGACGAAGGCTTGCTCGACCATGGTGCCCATGACGATGCCGAGCACCATCGCGGCGACGGGATAGCCGTTGGCTTCCATGACATAGCCGATCACGCCAAAGGCGGCGACGGTGACGACGCCGAACATGTTGTTGCCGATCGCGAACGAGCCGACCGCGCAGCAAAGCATGATGATCGGCATGATGGCGGAGCGCGGTGCCAAAAGGATGTAGGCGGCGATCCGGATCATGGCGATGCCGAGCGGGATCATCAGGATGTTCGCGATGATGAACATCAGGTAGATCGCGTACATGCTCGACGCCTTCTCGGTGAACAGCGTCGGGCCGGGATTGAGCCCCTTCATGTAGAGCACGCCGATCGCGATCGCGGCGATGGTGTCGCCGGGGATGCCGAACAGCAGCGAGGGCACCCAGCCCGAGGCGATGCTGGCATTGTTGCTGGCGCCGGCCTCGACGAGGCCCTCGACATGGCCGGTGCCGAATTTCTCCGGCTCCTTGGAGAAGCGCTTGGACATCGCGTAGCTGACCCAGGCGGCCATGTCGGCGCCGGCGCCGGGCAGCACGCCGATGATGATGCCGACGATGTTTCCGCGCGTCATCTGCCAATGATATTTCTTGGTCAGCTTCCACTGGCCGGCCATGATGCTTCCGAATTTTCGACGCGGCAGCGGCGGCGGCTCGGGCGTCAGCATCGCGCGCATCACCTGCGCCACCGCGAACACGCCGACCAGCGCCGGGATCGGCTCGATGCCGCCGAACAGGTCGGTGATGCCGAAGGTGAAGCGCGGCACGCCGCCGGGATTCTCGATGCCGATGCAGGAGACGAGCAGGCCGAGGAACATGCCGGCGATCGCCTTCACCGGCGAGGAGCGTGCGACCAGGGTGGCGCACATCAGGCCGAGCAGCGCCAGCCAGAAATATTCGAAGGTCGAGAACGACAGCGCGACCTCGGCGAGCGGCGGCGCCAGGATCATCAGCGACAGCACGCCGGCGATGCCGCCGACCGCGGAGAACCAGACGCCGGCCCCGAGCGCCAGCTCGGCCTGGCCCTTGCGCGTCATGGCATAGGCCTCGTCCGCATAGGCTGCGGAAGCGGGCGTGCCGGGAATGCGCAGCAGTGCGCCGGGGATGTCGCCGGAGAAGATCGCCATCGAGGACGCCGCGACGATGGTCGCGATCGCGGCGATCGGCGACAGGTAGAAGGTGACGGGGACGAGCAGGGCGGTCGCCATCGTCGCCGATAGGCCCGGCAGCGAGCCGATGACGAGGCCGTACACGGAGGCTGCGAACATCGCGATGATTACCTCCCAGGTGGAGATCAGCGCGAACGCTTCAAGCAGGGTTTTCAGCATGGATCACCAGGGCGTCGGCAACAGGCCGGCAGGAAGCGGCACGCGCAGCAGCTTGCCGAAGATGAGGTGGATGGCGAAGGGCGAGAGCGCGGCGAGCGGCAGCGCCAGCTTCCACTTCGCCCCGAGCGCGGTCGAGGTGACGTAGACCATGATCGCCGCGGTGATGATGAAGCCGAGCCGGTCGGCGGCGACGACGTAGAACAGCAGAAGCGCCGGTGGCAGCAGTGCACGCAGGCCGTAGAGCTTGCCCTGCGGCGGCGGGCTTGCTGCCTGGCCGTCCTCCAGCGGGATCAGCTCTTCCTCCTCCTCGAAGGAATGCCCGATGCCGAACACGATCGCGAGCCCGCACAGCGCAAGCCCCGTGCCGATCACGAGCGGAAACACGTTGGGGCCGACCGGCTGCCCCGGCACCGGCGGCAGGATGTAGCCACCATAGGCGGCGGCCGCGCCGAGCACGACGAGAAACGATCCCGTGACGGAGTCGGGAAGACGCATGGGAGTGGTCCTGTCAGAATTCCGGGAGGTGCGTTCCCTCTCCCCGCGTGCGGGGAGAGGGTGGGGTGAGGGGGGCTCTCCGTGGGGACGGTGAAAGCTGCATTCGCGGAGACTCCCCCTCACCCGGATCGCATCTGCGATGCGATCCGACCTCTCCCCGCAAGCGGGGAGAGGTGAAACGTCACGCCTTGCTCAGGCCCGCGGCCTTCATCGCTTCGCCCATCTGGGCGTCGCCCTTGTCCATGAAGCCTGCGAACTGGCCGGCATCGCCCCACACCGTGCCGAAGCCGCGATTGCTCATGAAGTCCTTGAACTCGGCGGAGTCGTAGACCTTCTTCAGCGCCGCGGTGAGCTTCGCTGCGAGCTCCGGGGGCAGGTTCTTCGGCGCGCCGATGCCGCGCCAGGCGCCGGTCGCGTATTCGATGCCCATCGCCTCCTTCAGTGTTGGCACGTCCGGGAAGATCGGGTTGCGCGCCGGCGCCATGATGGCGAGGCTCCTGGCCTTGCCGGCCTCGATGATGGCGCGCGCTTCCGGCACCGAACAGGTGGTGAGGTCGAGGCCACCGGCGGCGAGATCCTGCATCGCCGGCGCGGCGCCGTTCGACGGCACCCAGGCGACCTGGTTGGCGGGCAGGCCCATCGCCTGCATCCAGCCGACCAGCGCCAGATGCCAGATGCCGCCCTGGCCGGTGCCCGAGGCCTTGAACTTGCCGGGCGGCGCGGCCTTGATCGCTTCGGCGAGGTCCTTGACCGTCTTGTAGGGCGAGGAGGAAGAGACCTGGATGCCGGGCGGGTCCTCGTTCATCAGCGCCAGCGGGGTGTAGCTCTTCGGCGTCAGCTCGGTCAGGCCCTGCCAGTGCATCATCGAGATCTCGACCGTGAGCATGCCGATGGTGTAGCCGTCGGGCTGCGCAGTCGCGATCGCGGTATGGCCGACCACGCCGGAGCCGCCGGTGCGGTTCACCACGTTGAAGGGCTGGCCGAGGTCCTTTTCCAGAAGCGCTGCGACAATGCGCGCAGTCGCATCGGTGCCGCCACCGGCGCCCCAGGGCACGATCACGGTGACCGGGCGCGCCGGATAGGCTTGGGCGCGGGCGGGCGCGAGGCCGAATGCGGCGGATGCCGCAACCGCGGCGGATGAAGCCGCAAAAGCGCGGCGCGTAATCTTGGACATGAATGCCTCCCAGCGGCGCCCGTAACACCGGACGCTCTTGTCAATGACGGCATTCTAGTCGGCTTTGCAGCGCCGCTGCAAGGTAGCGCTACCAAAGCGCTGTGAGCAATGTGCCGCGGCTCAAACGATGATCATTGCGGCTCTTCCGCATCGCCCTTCGGCCGCGCGCCGCCGAAGATGCGCGTGCCTTCCGCGGTGAGGTAAGGCTTCAGTGCCTCCCACGGCACGAATGCGACATACTCGCCCTCTGCGTAAGGACCGACCGCATAGGGCGGATAATGGAAGGTGAGACCGGAACTCCGGCCTGCTTCGGTCGATGGGGCGAGCGTCACGGCGCCGATCTTGAGCAGGTTCGGCTCCACGCTCTTGAACCACTCGTCGGTTGCGGTCTCGCTGGTGTCGCGCTTCTTCTTCTCGGCCTTGAGCGAGGCGATCACGGCTTTCACCATCGCCTTCATGGTCGGGCCGCCATCGGCGGTCTCGGTGAAGAACGGGCGGATCGAGATGCGCTTGCGCTCGGTCTTGTCCCAGAGGATCGTGTTCACGTCCGAGTTGGGATGGGCGCCGTGGGTGTCCATGTAGTCGTTGCGCAGGACGCTGACATAACGGTCGGCAACGACCGAGCGGATCTCGTATTTGCGCGCGAAGTCCCAGCCGCCATCCTTGAAGAACTGCGGATCTTCCTTGCGCGCGGCGGCGGCCTCGGCCGCGTTCTTGTCGAGCCACTTCCTGCCTTCGGCCAGGCAATCCGCCGCGAGCGCCGCATCCGCCTTGATCCTGTCGTCGAGGAAGACGCGCGCCTCGATGCTCTTGGTCTTGACGACGGCGTCGGGCTTTGGATCCGCGGCGAGGGCGGAGATCACGCACGTTGCGCTAAGCGCCACGGCGACGCTCAAACCGATCATGAACTTCAAGGGGAGTGCTCCTTACGTGAGCGTCAGAATATTTCGAGGATGTCGTCTGCGATCTGCTGCGCAGAGTGGGGGGAGGCGGAGCGCCGGACAGTCGCCTGCGCCTGCAAGCCGGTCGCGTCCTCGATGATCTGCTCGACGTCGATCAGGTTGAGCAGCGAGAAAGAGGCCTCCGGTTCGACCTCGACCAGGACATCGATGTCGCTGTCCGGGCGATAATCGGCGCCGGCCCGCGAGCCGACGATGGCGAGCTTCGAGACGCCCTTGGCTTTGATGGCATCAGCGTTCTTGCGTATCGCAGCGATGATCTCATCACGTGTCATGGAGACAACCCGGCCGGTGACACGGCCAGCGTAGCATCTACTCCGCCGCCTCGCTATGCCCGAGCCGGGCGTTCAGCTTGCGGATCAGCTCCTCCGCGGCATCGGCGATCACCGTGCCGGGCGGGAAGATCGCCTCCGCACCGGCCGCGTAGAGCGCATCGTAATCCTGCGGCGGCACCACGCCGCCGACGATGATCATGATGTCGTCGCGGCCCTGCTTCTTCAGCGCGGCCTTGAGCTCAGGCACGGCGGTGAGATGGGCCGCGGCAAGCGAAGAAACGCCGAGGATGTGGACGTCGTTCTCGACGGCCTGCCGCGCGGCCTCGTCGGCGGTGGCAAACAACGGCCCGATGTCGACGTCGAAGCCGATATCGGCGAACGCCGAGGCGATCACCTTCTGGCCACGGTCGTGGCCGTCCTGGCCGATCTTGGCGACCAGAATGCGCGGACGGCGGCCTTCCGCCTCCTCGAAGGCGTCGATCAGCGCCTGAACCTTCTCGACCCGGTTACCCATGCTGGACGCCTCCCGCTTGTAGACGCCGGTGATGGACTTGATCTCGGCGCGGTGCCGGCCGAACACCTTCTCCATCGCGTCCGAAATTTCGCCGACGGTCGCCTTCGCCCGCGCCGCGTCGATCGCGAGCGCGAGCAGGTTGCCGTTGCCTTCGCCGGCCGAACGCGTCAGCGCGGCGAGCGCGGCATCGACGTCCTTCTGGTTGCGCTCGGATTTCAGCCGCGTAAGCTTGTCGATCTGGAGCCGGCGGACGTTGGTGTTGTCGACCTTGAGGATATCGATCGGAGCTTCGTCCGTCGGCTTGTACTTGTTGACCCCGATCACCGCCTGCTTGCCGGCGTCGATGCGGGCCTGCGTCTTGGCGGAGGCTTCCTCGATGCGCAGCTTGGGCACGCCGGCCTCGATGGCCTTGGCCATGCCGCCGAGCTCCTCGACCTCCTGGATGTGGCTCCACGCCTTCGCCGCGAGGTCGCGCGTCAGCCGCTCGACATAGTACGAGCCGCCCCAGGGATCGATGATGCGGGTGGTGCCGCTCTCCTGCTGGAGGAAGAGCTGGGTGTTTCGCGCGATGCGCGCCGAGAAGTCGGTCGGCAGCGCCAGCGCCTCGTCGAGCGCGTTGGTGTGCAGCGACTGGGTGTGGCCTTGCGTCGCCGCCATCGCCTCCACCGTCGTGCGCATCACGTTGTTGAAGACGTCCTGCGCGGTCAGCGACCAGCCCGAGGTCTGGCAATGCGTGCGCAGCGACAGCGAGCGCGGGTCCTTCGGATTGAAGGGCTTGAGCAGCTTCGCCCAGAGCAGGCGCGCGGCGCGCATCTTGGCGACTTCCATGAAGAAGTTCATGCCGATCGCCCAGAAGAACGACAGCCGCGGCGCGAAGCGGTCGACGTCGAGGCCTGCGGCAAGCCCGGCGCGCAAATATTCGACGCCGTCGGCCAGCGTATAGGCGAGCTCGAGGTCCTGCGTCGCGCCGGCCTCCTGCATGTGATAGCCGGAGATCGAGATCGAATTGTATTTCGGCATCTTCTGCGAAGTATAGGCGAAGATGTCGGAGATGATCCGCATCGAGGGCGCAGGCGGATAGATGTAGGTGTTGCGCACCATGAACTCTTTCAGAATGTCGTTCTGAATCGTCCCCGAGAGTTTTTCCGGCGGCACGCCCTGTTCGCCCGCGGCGGCGACGAACAGCGCGAGGATCGGCAGCACCGCGCCGTTCATGGTCATGGACACGCTCATCTGGTCGAGCGGGATGCCCGCAAACAGCGTGCGCATGTCGTAGATGGAATCGATGGCAACGCCGGCCATGCCGACGTCGCCGCCGACGCGCGGATGATCGCTGTCATAGCCGCGATGGGTGGCGAGGTCGAAGGCGACCGAGAGGCCCTTCTGTCCGGCCGCCAGGTTGCGGCGGTAGAACGCGTTGGAATCCTCGGCCGTGGAGAAGCCGGCATATTGCCTGACGGTCCAGGGCTGGTTGACATACATGGTCGGATAGGGGCCGCGCAGGTACGGCGCGATGCCCGGATAGGTCTCGAGGAAATCGAGCCCGGCGAGATCGGCCTCGCCATAGGCGGGCTTCACCAGAATGCCTTCGGGCGTCAGCCACGGCTCGGCGCTGCCGGCCGGCACGGCGGCGGCGATGCGCTCGAAGGCGACGTCTGCGAAGTTCGGAATGCGGCTCATGGTTTCGACCATATCATAGACGCTCAATCATGGTCCGGATGCTGATGGCTGACGATGGTCGCCATCTTCTCCGGTCCGTAATTCTGCTGCGTGGTCTGGCTCGGCAGATTGGCGATCCCGACCACCCAGCCGAGGCGCGACTCTGTTCCATATTGCCGGGTCGGCACCACGTGATCCGGACGATCGAACGTCCCGGTCATGATCTCGATGCGCGGGCCGTCGATGCGGCGGAAGCTCAGCGGCGTGCCGCAGGCGGCGCAGAAATCGCGCATCGCGATGGACGAGGAGCGGAACGCAGAGGGCGTGCCCTTGGTCCAGGCAAAATCAACCTTCTCGATATCGGCATAGGAGGCGAACGGCGCACCGCTCGCCTTCTGGCACATCCGGCAATGACAGATGCTGATCTTCGCCGGCGCGGCCGAGACCGCAAAGCGCACCGCACCGCATTGGCAGCCGCCGGTGAGAACGGGTTTGCCTGCTTCCGTCATGGCTGCTCCATCCCTCGATAGGCGTCCTGCAGCGTTGCAAGCGCATCGCCGCCGGCAAAGACGAAGCCGGTGACGCCGGCTGCACGCAGCGCCGCCTCGGCATCAGTCGGGCGGCCTGCGAGATACATATGTCGCGCGCCGGCCGTTTGCAGGGCCCGGGCGGCGGCTTCGGCGTGTTCCGCATAGACCTTGTCGCTGGAACAAAGGCAGGCAAGCTCGGCGCCGGAGGCCTTGAATGCGGCCGCAAGCTTGGCCGGATCGACAAGACCCTCGCTGTCGGCCGCCTGGATGCCGCCGGCCTCGAAGAAGCTCTTGGCGAAGGTCGCGCGCGCCGTGAAATCGGCGGGCGTGCCGAGATTGGCCAGGAACACTTTTGGCCGCGCCCCGCGCGCCTTCAACGCCGCATCGGATTTGTCGCGCAGCGCCTCGAACGGTTCCGCCAGCCGGATCGGCGGCAGCGCGTCGAACTTGTATTTCTGTTCGCCATAGGGTGCGAGCGCGACCGGCGTCGCCGTCAGCACCGCCGTCTCGCTCTCATGCAGGTTCGGAAACTCGCTCGCGCCGGTCAGCACGTCGCGGCGTTTTGCGATGTTGGCGTCACGCGCTTTGCGCGCAGCTGCCACCTTGCTCTGGAACAGCCCCTGCTGAAGCGCAGCAAAGGCGCCGCCGGCTTTCTCGCTTTCCTGGAACAGCGCCCAGGCGGCCTCGCACAGCTGCGCCGTCAGCGTCTCGATGCCGCCGGCGCCCGCGGCGGGATCGCTGACCTTGGCGAGGTTGCTCTCCTCCAGCAGCAGCAGTTGTGTGTTGCGCGCCACGCGCCGCGCGAATGGATCGGGCAGCCCGAGCGCCAGCGTGTGCGGCAGCACGGTGATCGCGTTGGCGCCGGCAAGCCCCGCCGCGAACGTCGCCATGGTCGCGCGCAGCATGTTCACATAGGGATCGCGCTGCGTCAGCATGCGCCAGGCGGTGTCGGCGGCGATGAACAACGGCTTCGGCGTCAGCCCGCACGCCGTCTCGACGCGCGCCCACAGCAGCCGCAGCGCGCGGAATTTCGCCATGGTCAGGAACTGGTCGGTGTCCGCGGCGAGCCGCGCATAGACCATGCCCTGCGCCTGCTCCAGTGCAACGCCGGCGCCTTCGATCGCGCGAAGATAGGCGAGGCCGCAGGCGAGCACGAAGGCGAGCTCCTGCACCTCGGAGCCGCCGGCATCGTGGATCACGCGTCCGTCGGCTGAGGCGAATGGCCCCTTGAAGCCGAGTGCGGCGAGGCCCTTGATGCCGCCGGTGACGGCAGGAACGATCTCCTCCCAGGTGTAAGGGCTGTGGCCCCACACCGCGCAGGCGGCGAGTGGATCAAGTCCGAAGCGGATGTCGCAGGCGGTGGGATCGATGCCGTTGCTCTTCACATATTCCGCGACATGGATCGCGGCCATCCGCGATTGCGGACCGATCTGAAGCTCGATGCCGATGCCGGCATCGAGATGAATGTCCTTCAAGACCATTGCGACCGCATCCGCCGAAGGTTCCAGGCCAAAGCCGTGAGCACCGTTGCCGCCGGCGAACACCAGCGCGAGCCCCGTCGCGCCATTCTCCAGATCCTGCAAGGCCTGCGCGTTCGCGGCCGCCGCGTCGGGATGGTCGATCCGCTGCACGATCTGCCACGGCGCGGCCGCAGCCCGTCCGACCACGGGCGCAACGCCCCTGGCGCGCGGATAGAGCGGATCGATCTTGAGGCCGTCATAGGTCTTGCCGACCAGCTTCTCGAACGGCGCGCCCTTGAGCACGCCGTCGACCAGCTTGCGCCAGTCTTCGACCGTGGCCTTGGGAAAATCCGCCGCCAGCGGCAGGTCGTCAGTCACGGAGGTCATGCGGCGAGGGGCTCCCGAAGGTCTTGTTATTCGCAGGCGAAATTGCCACGGCGGACCGTCCCTGCAAACGGTTGTTTTTGGTTAACCGGTATCCGGAAGCCGCTCAATGCCTTGCGTCGAGACGCTGGAAAGCCCGTCACGCACGCGAATGCCTGAGATCACGCGGTCGGGCGCGATCTCGGCCAGCGGCACCAGCACGAAGGCGCGCTCGAACAGGCGCGGATGCGGCAAGGTCAGGTCGGGCTTCTGCAGGCTGACATCGTCATAGGCGATCATGTCGAGATCGAGCGTGCGCGGCCCCCAGGGCCGCTCCTTGGTCCGCGCACGGCCGAATTTCTGCTCGACCTTCTGCATCACGAACAGCAGCGCGTGCGGATCGAGGCTGGTCTCGATCTCGATGCAGGCATTGATGAAGGGATCCTGGTCCTCATCGCCCCAGGGCGGGGTTGCATAGTCCGAGGAGCGCGCGACCAGCGCGGCCTGCGCCATGCCGCAGATGTGGGCGATCGCCTTCCGGAACGTCGCGCGGACATCGCCGACATTGCCGCCGAGTGCGATCAGCACGCTTGCCATGTCAGGGGTGCCGCGAGCGCGTCAGCATGATGCCGACGTCGTCGAAGATCGCGGCGATCGGCGCATGCGGCTTGTGCACGGTGATCTTCACGGCGCGGATACGCGGGAAGTGCGACAGGATGGCGTCGGCGACCGCGCCGGCTGCGCGTTCCAGCAGCTTGTAATTGGTGTTCTTGAACGCCGCCGTCGTAGTCGCCACGACCTCGGCGTAGGACACCGTGTCGGCGAGCCGGTCGGTGCGCGAGGGCTCCGACAGGTCCGTATAGAGCTCGAGATCAATCACGAAACGCTGGCCGACTTCGGTTTCGTGATCCATCACGCCGTGGCGAGCATGGATCGACAGGCCGGTCACGAAGATCGTATCGGTCATTGCTTGCTCTCGATTGCGTTCGCGACCCGCAGGGCCTGCAAGGTCTCGGCGACGTCATGGGTCCGGATGATCCTGGCGCCGCGCTGGGCGGCGATGAGATGCGCGGCGATCGAGCCGGCGAGTCTTTCCTTCGGCTCGGACGGCGACACCGAAGCGATGAAGCGCTTGCGCGAGGCGCCGACCAGGACCGGCAGGCCGAACATGTCGAATTCGCGCAGCCGCGCCAGCGCAATCATGCTCTGCTCGGCGGTCTTGCCGAAGCCGATGCCGGGATCGAGCACGATCTTGTCACGTGCGATGCCGGCCTTGGCGGCGATGTCCAGCGAGCGCAGGAAGAACGCCTTCATGTCGGCGATGATGTCGATGGCGGAATCCACGCTGTCGCGGTTATGCATGACGATGACGGGGACGCCTCTCGCCGCCACCAGCGGCGCCATGCCGGCATCGCGCTGCAGGCCCCAGACGTCGTTGGCGATCGCCGCGCCCTGGTCGAGCGCGAAGGCCACGACCTCCGCCTTCATGCTGTCGATCGAGACCGGCACGCCGAGCGCAACCACGCCTGATAGCACCGGCCTCAGCCGGGCGAGTTCGTCCTCGGCCGTGACTGCCTTGGCGCCCTTGTAGGGCCGGGTGGACTCCGCGCCGATGTCGATGATGTCGACGCCGTCGGCGATCATCGCCCGCGCCCGCTCGAGCGCCTGGTCGGGCGCGATGAATTCGCCGCCGTCGGAGAAGGAATCCGGGGTGACGTTGAGCACGCCCATCACCGCCGGGAGAGGCCGTTCCAGCAGCGTCCGCAGCACGTCACGCCCGGCCGAGTCGGCCGGCGGGACGGAAGAGGAGGGCAAGGCATTCATGCGCGTGGATTTGCGCGGTCGGGGAGGGGGAGTCAAGACGGGATTGGGGGGCGATCCGGTCGCTCCGATCCGTTCCGGGGCCCGTGAGGGAACGATGCTCTTGCCCGCACTCCGTCATTGCGAGCGCAGCGAAGCAATCCAGAAACTTTCCGCGGCGGCAGTCTGGATTGCTTCGCTGTGCTCGCAATGACGATGTTGAGACAGCCGTCCACTCTTATCCCCGGTGTCGTCCGGGCGAAGGTGTGGCGTCAGCGCTCGTATGCGGTGAGCAGGCTAATACGTGATCTTCGGCGGCAGCTTCTTGGCCTTGGCGATGATGTCGCCGACCGATTTTTCCGAGGGCAGGATGCGGACGAGCTTCTTCTTCTCGTTGGCTTCGCGCATGCTCTGGGCGAGCCTTGCCGGATTCCGATAGGCGAGCTCGCGCACGGTGGTGACGCCGGCGGCGCGCACCAGGCCGACCTTGGCCCGACCCATCCCGGGAATGCGCATGTAGTCGGAGACGTTGGCCCATTCCAGGAGCTGCTGCTCGCTGATGCCGGTCTTGGCGGACAGCGCCTTGCGTCCCTTCACGGTCGAGGCCGCCTCGAGCAGCGCGTCGGTGGTGCGGATTCCCTGCGCCTTCAACTTGTTGGCGGCAAAGGCAGGCAGGCCCTCAATCTCGGAAATCGGATATGTCATGATACTCGATATGAAAAAGCGTAGCTCAGGCAAATTGGTTGAGGCCTGGCGTCCCTGCGATGATCTTGCCCATCTGATCCGCTCCGATTTTGTCTCGGCCGAAGCGAAAAAGTTCACGGGCAATGTTCTGAATCTCGGACATGCCAAGTCCCAGGCCCATCAAGCGCGTGCCGACGGCCATCAGGCCGCCGCCCATCAGCCGCGACAGTCCGCCGCCGCTGCTGGACGCGTCGATCGCCGCTTCCGCGCCGGGAATATGATTGATCAGGGCTTCGACGTTCTCGGAAGGGCCCTCGCTGCGGAGGAAGCCCAGGATAATGCCGACGGTCTTTTCAGCGACAGCACTATCTATGCTGGCGTTTGTCGCCAGCCGCCCGATCAGCTCGTCCATAAGACCCGCCCCTCAACCGGTTTGCATGCCGGAGTATTGCTTTCGAAAAATGATCTTGAGCCGGTGTGATGTGAAATACAAGGCGAACATGCGATTCGGCTTCGAACGCGCGCAAAGTGTTGCAGCGATGCAAGAGCGGAGATGAAAACAGCAGTAAATTACCGCGGTGCGAACGCGCCGTTCCTACTTTCGGCTGACGTCGTCCACTTGGTTTCCGACCATGTCGCAAGATCGGATCGTGTTTGAACGGTTTCAATCGGCGTGCGACATGCGGTAAACTGCGGAACTGGCATTTGAGTTTCAATACGCGAAACACGGCAGACGGATCAGAGAAAATAATGACCGCACAGGACAGCAAGGTCGGCGACACCGACGACAAGATTTTCGTCGGCAAGGGAGACGAGCAGGCATGGCTGACGCTGGCGCTCGCCAATCGCCACGGCCTCGTCACCGGTGCAACTGGAACCGGCAAGACGGTGTCGCTGCAAGTCATGGCAGAGGGATTTGCGCGCGCGGGAGTTCCGGTCTTCGCGGCCGACATCAAGGGCGACCTCTCCGGCATCTCCGAGGTCGGCGTGCCCGCGGACTTCATCGTCAAGCGCGCCACCGCGATGGGGCTGACGTTCCAGCCCGACCAGTTCTCGACGGTGTTCTGGGATGTGTTCGGTGAGCAGGGCCACCCGGTGCGGGCGACCGTCACCGAGATGGGGCCGCTTCTGCTCGCGCGCATGCTCGACCTCAACGACGTGCAGGAGGGCGTGCTCAACGTCGCCTTCCGCGTCGCCGACGACAACGGCCTTGTCCTGATCGACATGAAGGATCTGCGTGCGCTGCTCGATGCCATCGTGCCCGACAGCAGCAAGAAGGCGCCGGACGCCGCCGCGGATCCGCTTGCCGACATCCGCAAGGCCGCCCAGGGGTTTGGCAACGTCACCAAGGCCACCGTCGGCACCATCCAGCGCCAGCTGCTGGTGCTGGAGAACCAGGGCGCCACCAAGTTCTTCGGCGAGCCGGCGCTGACGCTGAAGGATTTCATGAAGACCGACCGCGACGGCCGCGGCATGGTCAACATCCTGGTCGCCGACAAGCTGCTCCAGAGCCCGCGGCTTTACGCGACATTCCTGTTGTGGATGCTGTCGGAGCTGTTCGAGGAGCTGCCCGAGGCCGGCGACCTGCCGAAGCCGAAGCTGGTGTTTTTCTTCGACGAGGCGCATCTGTTGTTCAACGACGCGCCCAAGGCGCTGATGGACAAGATCGAGCAGGTGGTCCGCCTGATCCGCTCGAAGGGCGTTGGCGTCTATTTCGTGACGCAGAACCCGATCGATGTGCCCGACCGCGTGCTCGGGCAGCTCGGCAACCGGGTGCAGCACGCACTGCGCGCCTTCACCCCGCGCGACCAGAAGGCGGTCGCTGCCGCTGCCCAGACCTTCCGGCCCAACCCGAAGCTCGACACCGCCAAGGCGATCATGGAGCTCGGCAAGGGCGAGGCGCTGGTGTCCTTCCTCGAAGGCAACGGCACGCCGGCGATGGTCGAGCGTGTGATGATCCGGCCGCCGTCGGCCCGGATCGGGGCGATCACTCCGGAAGAACGCAAGGCGATCATGGATGCGAGCCCGGTGAAGGGCAAATACGATACCGCCGTTGATGAAGAGTCAGCCTACGAGATCATCCAGAAGCGCATCGCCGGCACCGCGGCGACCGCGGACGCTCCGGCCGGCGGAAGCGGCGGCGGCATCCTCGGCCAGATCGGCTCGATTGTCGGCACCATCTTCGGCACCAATGTCAAGCGCGGCCGCCTGTCGGCCGGCCAGGTCATCGCGCGCGACGTGACGCGATCGGTGACCAATCAGGTGATCGGGGGGATGGCCGCCAATCTCGGCAAGTCGGTCGGCGGCCAGCTCGGCGGCTCGATCGGCCGCACCTTGGTCCGCGGCGCGCTCGGCGGCTTGCTGCGTCGGTAGGCAGACGAGCTAGATTTGGAGGCAATCCGAGCGCCGGCGCGGCCGCTTCGCCATGGGTACAATTTCAGGTGAAGGGCTGACCAACCGTCCGCCGGTCTGCTATGCGCAATGTCGCCGCCGACTGGACCCTATTGTGAGCTCAACCGACTTGTTAGCCAAACCTGATACGCCGAGACGCCCGTCGCTGCGTGCGCCGCTAGACCTGCTCTTCCTGCTTTGCTGCTTCATCCTGGCCGCGGACGTCCTCGGTCCCGAGCTGTTCGGCAAGGGCAAGACCAAGGACTATGGGCTGTGGTACTGGGCCGGGCAGCAGGTTCTGAACGGGGGAGCGCTCTATCCCGCCGACGCCGGTGGGTATTTCGAGTTCATCTATCCGCCGCTGCCGGCGATCCTGCTCGCGATTCCGAGCTGGTTCGGCAAGATCCCGCTCTACATCGTGCTGTCGGTCCTGAATGCGCTGGCGTGGTGGTGCACCGGGACGTTCTCCGATGTCATGACCGGCTCCGGTCGCAGGGCCGGTCCGTGGCTGGAGGCACTGCCGGTTTTCGTCACCGTGAGCTTCGTGTTCGACATGTTCGATCTTGGCCAACCCAACCTCGTGCTGTTGGCGATGATGCTCTACGGGTTCTGGAGCCTGCAACATCAGCGTGCCTGGCTCGCAGGCTTCATGTTCGCGCTCGCGATCGCCATCAAGGTGTTTCCGATCGCGGTGCTGCCCTATCTGGTCTGGCGGCGGAAGTGGGCCGCCGTCGTCGCAACCGTCGCCTTCACCGGCGTCCTTCTCTACGCCGTGCCGGCGCCCATTCGCGGCTTCGAGCGCAACGCGGCCGAGCTTGCGACCTGGTATCAGGGCATGGTCGGGGCGAGCTCGGAAAAGGGCTTTGGCCAGCGCGACGAGCAGAACTGGTCGTGGGTCAACCAATCCATCATTGCCGTCACACACCGCCTGGTCCGCCCGATCAACTACAATCAGGAGGATCCCGGCAAGCCGGCGCGCACGATGAATATCATCGACGTCGATTACAGGACGGCGAACTGGATGGTGCTCGCTGTGTCCGTGTTGCTCGGGCTCGGCTTCGTCGCGGTGATGCCAGGGCAATCGCGGCGAACGGTGCGCTCGGATGCCGAGGAGCTCGGCATCCTGTTCTGCCTGATGACGGTGGCATCGCCCCTGGCGCGGCAGTACTACTTCATGTGGCTGTTCTTCCCGATGACGGTGCTGATGCATCGTGCCGCCTTCGACGAACGGACGAATGTGCGGCTGGGAACCTGGCTTGCCCTCGGCGCTGCCGGCTTGCTCATGCTGCTGTCGCTGCCGTGGTTTCCCACGGCCTTCCAGGCCTGGGGCAATAATCTCCTCGCCACCGCCATCCTCGCGGGCAGCCTCGCATGGCACATCCGGCATCCGCCGGTTGCGGCTAGCTCCGGCGCCCCGGCAGGGCTAAAACCCAAGATCTCTTGAAACCCAAGGCCTCTTGAGAAGACCTCTTGAGAAGCCATCTCGAGACTCAAAAGTCAGGAATCCGACCATGGCCAATGCGCAGCTTCAATCCGTGCTCGACCACATCGACAAGGATTTTGACAACAGCCTCGAGCGCCTGTTCTCGCTGTTGCGGATCAAGTCGATCTCGGCGGATCCGGCCTTTGCCAACGACTGCAAGGCCGCGGCCGAGCATCTCGCCAAGGACATCGCAAGCCTCGGCGTCGCCACCGAAGTGAGGCCGACCGCCGGCCATCCCGCCATCGTCGGCAAGACCGGAGCGGGCGGACGGCCGCATGTGATCTTCTACGGCCATTACGACGTGCAGCCGGTCGATCCGCTCGACCTTTGGCATCGCCCGCCGTTCGAGCCTGTGGTCACCGATCATGCCGATGGCCGCAAGATCATCGTCGCGCGCGGCGCGGAGGACGACAAGGGCCAGGTGATGACCTTCGTCGAGGCCTGCCGCGCCTGGAAAAAGGTGACGGGCTCGCTGCCGATCGACGTCACCTTCCTGATCGAAGGCGAGGAGGAGGTCGGCTCGAAGAATTTCGTGCCCTTCATCGAGGCCAACAAGGACGAGTTCAAGGCCGATTACGTGCTGGTCTGCGACACTGGCATGTGGGACCGCAATACCCCGGCGATCACGACGTCGCTGCGCGGCCTGCTCTATGAGGAGCTGAAGATCACCGCCGCCAATCGCGATTTGCATTCCGGCGTGTTCGGCGGCAGCGCGATGAACCCGATCCGCGTGCTCACGAAAATCCTCGGCGGGCTGTTCGACGACGACAACCGCATCACCATTCCGGGCTTCTATGACGGGGTGAAGGATCTGCCGCCCGATATCCTGGAGCAGTGGAAGAAGCTCAATCTCACGCCGGAGATGTTCCTCAAGCCGATCGGCCTGTCGATCCCGGCCGGCGAGAAGGGGCGGCTGTTGATCGAGCAGGCCTCCTCGCGTCCGACCTGCGACGTCAACGGCATCTGGGGCGGCTACATCGGCGAAGGCTCCAAGACGGTGATCCCGTCGCATGCCTCGGCAAAAATCTCGTTCCGTTTGGTCGAGGGACAGGACCCCGCAAAGATCCGCAAGGCCTTCCGCGACTACGTGACGGCACGGCTTCCGGGCGACTGCAAGGTCGAGTTCGGCGACCATTCCGCCGCGCCCGCGGTCGCGCTCGACTGGAACATGAAGCCGCTCGCCGCCGCCAGCAAGGCGCTGACCGAGGAATGGGGCAAGGAGACCGTGCTGATGGGCTCGGGCGCCTCGATCCCGATCGTCGCCGACTTCAAGCGCACGCTGGGGCTCGACTCGCTGCTGGTCGGCTTTGGTTTGGATGACGACAACATCCACTCGCCGAACGAGAAGTACGACCTCCGCAGCTTCCAGAAGGGCATCCGCTCCTGGGCGCGGATCCTCGCGGCGCTGGCGGAGGTGAAGTAGGAGATTGCATCAACGTCGTCATTGCCGGGCTTGACCCGGCAATCCATCAGGCAAGATCATTTTGCGATGGATGCGCGGGTCAAGCCCGCGCATGACGAGCGCAAATAAAAACGCCGCCCGGAATTGGGCGGCGTTTCATTCCAAGACGTGCAGAGGTAGTTGAGAACTATCCTACACGAAATCCCGAAAATCTCAAGACCGATAGCCCGGCAGCTCGCGGTCCAGCTTGCGCAGCAGCGGCGGCCACACGAGGTTCGTCGCGCGCAGCTCGGCGCGGTCGCGGTTCGCCAGCAGCTCGGTGTTCTTCTCGATCGCAATCTCCTCGACCGGATAGACCGGCGTGCCCAATGCGCGCGTGCGCACCTGCATCGAGCAGGCGCGCTCGAGGTGATACATGCGCTCGAAGGCGGAGGCGATCGAGCGGCCGACCGTCAGCGTGCCGTGGTTGCGCAGGAGCATGTGGTTGTGGTCGCCGAGGTCCTTCTGGAGCCGCGGCCGCTCGTCGTGATCGAGCGCGATGCCTTCATAGTCGTGATAGGCGAGGTCGTGGGTGACGAGCTGGGCGGTCTGGTTCAGCGGCAGCAGCCCTTCGGCGCTGCTCGACACCGCGGTGCCGTCGAGGGTGTGGAGATGCAGCACGCAGATCGCGTCCTCGCGCACCTCGTGGATCGCCGAATGGATGGTGAAGCCGGCGGGGTTGATGCTGTACTCGCTCTCGGACAGCTGGTTGCCGTGCAGGTCGACCTTGACGAGGCTCGACGCCGTGATCTCGTCGAACATCAGCCCGTAGGGATTGATGAGGAAGTGATGCTCGGGGCCGGGCACGCGCGCGGAGATGTGGGTGTCGACCAGGTCGTCCCAGCCGTACAGCGAGACGAGACGATAGCAGGCGGCGAGATTGACCCGTTGCTGCCACTCGGCCTCCGTCATGTTCGACGGCGCTTCTCTCAGGCGCGCTTCCGCTGGTGACATGGCAAATCTCTCCGAACCTCGTTGTTGCGGGAAGGGAGCGTAGTCGCGGGTGAGGCTGGCAGCAAGGCGGTCAAATCGCAGCAGCCAAGCGTAGCCCGCATGGAGCGTAGCGTAATGCGGGGGGCTCACCAAGGACCCCGGATTTCGCGGAGCCTGTCATCGGGCGGCGCTTCGCGCCGACCCGGTGGCTCCATCCGGGCTACAAGGCAGGAGAAGAATATTACGGTGCCGGGATCGAGAGCAGGCTGGAAATGCTGCTGCCGCGGATGTCGTAGACGCGGGCGAACACCACGTCGTCGCGCTTGATCTCGACCATGACAGGCGCGGTCAGGCCCTTGCAGTAGAACTCGCCGAGCGTCATCGCGAAATCGGCCGCATTGGAATCCCAGCCGATGGTGAAGTCGGGCCCGAGCGCGACCTGCGCCGGACGCTGCGGACCGCACACCGCGACCTTCCATTTGCGGTTGCGCGGCGGCACTTCCTGGCGCTCGACCAGCTGCTCGCGCAGCTCGTCCGAGGCCTGCTTCAGCGCGAGGCCCCAATAGTCCAGCATGAAGCGGTCGTCGGCGGCGCGCACGGTGCCGGCGATGTGGTTGAAGTGGGTGTATTGATAGGGATGCAGCCGGATCATCTCGGCGAGCGAGAGCGCAAGGCCGAAGCAGAAGGTGGCGAGCACGACCGGTTGCCAGGTGCGGTGATTGGCGCGCAGGCGCTCCATGGTCCAGGCGAAGGCGACGCCGCCGAGCACCGCCATCGGCGGGATCACGAAGACGAAATGGCGGATGCCGTTGTAGAGCGCGGGCCGCTTCACCATCGCGATCGCGAGCGGCAGGGTCGCGGCGAGCGTCAGCATCAGGAGGATGGTCTTGCGGCGGGCCGGAACCCCGCCGCGCGGCAGCAGTGCGAAGGTGCTGACCACGGCGCCGGTCATCAGCACCAGCATCACCTCGGGCAACTGAAGCGCGAACAGCGTCGGCAGATAGGACCAGGGCATGTCGGGCACGGACACGATCGCGCCGTCGAACATCTCCTTCCAGGGCTTCTCGAAGAAGTGCGAGAAGTAGGTCAGCGCCTCGAAGGGATTGCCGGGTTCCATGATCGACCACGGCCAGATCAGGCCCATCACGAGATAGCCGAACACGAGGCCGGGCAGCAGCACGTAGACGACATGTGCGAAGCGGCGGGCCGCCTCGCGAACGCCTTCGGTGCGCAGTTCCTCCAGGAACAGCGGGATGAAGCCGATCATGGCGTAGACCAGCGCAAGCCCGCCGAGGATGCGGCAGCCGATCGACAAGCCGGCGCCGATGCCGACGATCAGGATCGTGCGCGGCGAAGGCTGCGGATATTCCTCGGCGAGCCGGACCAGGCCCAGCATCAGGATGATCATGGCCACCGCGAAGGGCGCATCCTTCGGGTTCATGAACATGTGGCCGTAGAAGATCGGGCAGAGCGCGAGCAGCAGGAGTGAGGCAAGACCGGCCAGGGGCCCGCCGATGCGGCGGCCGAGCCGCCACGTCACCGCAAGCCCGATCACGCCAACGACGGCGCCGAGCAGGCGTCGCGTCTCGAACAGCTCGAGCGGAATGACCTTGTGCAGGAGGGCCGCGACCATGTCGAAGCCGCCGCCATACATATAGAGGTTGGCGAAGGAGAGCGCCGCGGTGTCCTTGAAGCCGGAACCGAACATGCGCAGCAGCAGGTCGGCATATTCAGCGTGGGTGTAGTCGTCCCAGCCGAGCCCGTAGTCGCGGAAGGTCAAGCCTGCAATGACGGCGACCGCGGCCAGCACCAGCATGGCGAGATCGTCGCAAGTCCGTTCGACCGAGCGCCGCAGAGGCGTGTCGATCGCCGAAGTCGTGATGGATGTCATGGCTATTGGTGACCCGGAATCCCCTCTTGGCCCTGCTGGCGCGCGCGGGCCTGCTCCCCGGACTCCGTATAGCGCAGTTCCATTACCAAGTAATTGGGCATTATGGCTAAATTCCTGATGCGACGCAGCAAATCCAGAAACTCAAGAGCACTCTAGGAGTAGCGATCCGTAGCTGAAGGGAATGTGAATAAGTCCCTGATTTCCTTCTCTTTAGGAACGCTGATCACAATTCGCCGTTGGCGACGAACACAGGATGACGGTATCGTGGCGCGAGTGTCGCGTGCGGATGCACGGCCGGGGGTGAGTTCGATGACGTTGGCATTGTTGATCGCGGGGATTGTCGCCGTCCTGGCGGGCCTCCTTGGGATCCTGTTTGGCTTCACCGTCAGGGAGTTCAGCCTCGGTAGTACCCTCATAATCTCGGGCACGATCGGCGTCTGCTCCGGATTGTTACTGGCGGGCCTCCATGTGGTGCTGCTGGAACTGAAGGGCATCGCCCGCCGGCTGGCCGGATCAGCCGCAGCGTCCGAGGTGCGGGTCAGGCCCGTGCTGCCGGGTCTCGCGCTGCCCGGTGCGCCGGCGCCCGAGCCTGCTTCGGCGATGCGCGCCGAGCCGCCGGCCCCGCCATCATCGGCCGCGCCGCCGCCATGGCTGGGCGAAGCACCCGCGCGTCCGCGCGTCGAGCCCTCGCCCGAGCCGGAACCTGCGGCGCCGCCCGCGGCTCCGGAAACGCCACGCCGGCGCAACCTGCTGTTCGCCTCAACCTCGCGAAAGGAGCGCGAGCGCGCGGAGGCCAAGGCCACCGAGGGCTCACCGCCGCCGCTTGCCGAGCCCGCGGCGCCTGCCGCCCCGGACGCGCCGCCTGCAAGCTTCGATGACGCCTGGCCGAGGCCGGACCGTATGCGCCCGCCGGAGCCGCCGGCCGCCTCGCGCCGCCCGCCGCCGCGCTCGCCCTCGACCTTCGTCGAGGCTGCCCCGCCGCCGCCTGCACCCGAGCCGGAGCCGCCGCCGGCGGTTGAGCAGGCGCCCGTGACCGTGCTCAAATCCGGCATCGTCGACGGCATGGCCTATTCGCTCTATTCCGACGGCTCGATCGAGGCGCAGATGCCGGAAGGCATGATGCGCTTTGCCTCGATCGACGAGTTGCGCGCGCATCTCGACCAGCGGTCCTGAGGACTTCCGCGGCCAAGTAAAGCCGCCACCGTTCTTGTCACTTTGTCAGTCGTCGCATTTTGGCCGAACGTATTGTTGACACGGAATACTTCGGCGTCGTCAATCCCGTGAGACGCCAGGCGGAGAAAGGTCGGGCCCATGTCGGATGCCGGGGCTAAGAATTTCATTGAGCTGACGGCCAGCATCGTCTCGGCCTATCTCGGGAACAATCCGACGCCGGCCGCCGAGATCCCGAACCTGATCAGCCAGGTGCACGGCGCGCTGGTGCGGGTCTCGTCAGGCCGTGTCGAGACGGCGCAGCTCGAGCCGGCCAAGCCGGCGGTGTCGCTGAAGAAGTCGATCGCGCCGGACTATCTGGTCTGTCTGGAAGACGGCAAGCGCTTCAAGTCGCTGAAGCGCCATCTGCGCACCCAGTACAACATGACGCCGGAGCAATATCGCGAGAAATGGGGCCTGCCGGCCGACTATCCCATGGTCGCGCCGAACTACGCGGTGGCGCGCTCGCAATTGGCAAAGCAGATGGGTTTGGGACAGCAGCAGCGGAAGCGGAAGTAGAGCTGCATTAGCCTACAGCTTACTCCACCCCCATCCTGAGGAGCCCGCAAAGCGGGAGTCTCGAAGGATGGCCGTGGGCGAGAGCGGGGGCCTGCATGGTTCGAGACGCGCTTCGCGCTCCTCACCATGAGGATCTTCAGGTGGCTTCCGCCAGCGCCTCTTTCGCGTCGGTCTTGATGCGTTCGACCATCGAGCGCAGGCCGTTGGAGCGCTGCGGCGTCAGGTGATCGCGAAAGCCGAACTCGTCGAACACCGCGATCGCGTCGGTCGCGAGGATTTCCTGCGGCGTGCGGCCCGAATAGAGCGCGAGCACGATCGCGACCAGGCCGCGCACGATATGAGCGTCGCTGTCGCCGCGATATCTGAGGATCGGCGCGCCGCCATCGCGCGCGACCAGCTTCTGGAGCCAGACCTGGCTGACGCAGCCATTCACCTTGTTGGCGGCGGAATGCTCGGCCTCGGGCATCGGTTCCAGGGTGCGGCCGAGCTCGATGACGTACCGGTAGCGGTCGTCCCACTCGTCCAGAATCTCGAAATTGTCCCTGATTTCGTCGATCGTCGTCATGCTGGCCCACAGTTCCTGTTCAGGCCAATATAGGGACGCGAAGCCGCGAAATCGATAGGGTTTGGGGGCTAATTCGCCGGCCCCGGTCCGCGCCATTCCAGCGCGAG
This sequence comes from Bradyrhizobium sp. WSM2254, assembly GCF_000472645.1. Classification (NCBI taxonomy): domain Bacteria; kingdom Pseudomonadati; phylum Pseudomonadota; class Alphaproteobacteria; order Hyphomicrobiales; family Nitrobacteraceae; genus Bradyrhizobium; species Bradyrhizobium sp. WSM2254. Next base: position 254,643 of record NZ_AXAB01000014.1, read on the forward strand.
GTCGTCCTGGGTCAGGGTGTCACGCGGCGTCTCGCTCGCAGCAGTGTCGCCTTCGCCGGCCAGCGCGATCGAGCCGGTGTGGTCGGGCGCCTTCTTGTCGCTCTTGTCGTTCTTCTCGTTGGTGATGTGCTCTTTCTTGTCGTTGATGATCTGATAGATCTTCTTCGCGCCGTCCTGGGCGCGCTGGCCGATGATGGTTGCGGCCTGTCCGCCGACCTCGCAGGCTGTGGGCTGGCGCTTGCAGAACTGGGTCATGTCGGAGACGGCCGCGGTCGCAGCCTGCACCGCGTCGGCGGCGCCGATCTGCGGCAGCTTCTCCGATTCGGGCGTCTTGTCCCGCGGCAGGAGCACCAGCACCAGCCCGAGCCAGAATGTGATGCGGAGCAGAAAGCGCATCTTATCGACCTGTATGTTAGATCCCGCCGCGGCGATTTCCGCAGAGCGCGTCGGACCTAGCAACTCTCGATAAATCGCAAGTGATTGCCTTGAGCTTAATTCGCGGAAAATTTACGCAAAAAACTTCGAAAATGGCGGCCTCGTAAATTTTTCATTGATGCCGAGCCCCCGTGGCCTTGCGGTCTTCCGTATCCACCAATTCGAAACCATGCGGGCCGGGGGGAAACCCTGTGTTCACCATCCTCGCCGAAGACGTCGCCAAATCGTCTAAAAAGCTCCGCGATGACACGGTGTCCGGCACCGGGCCACGCCGCCTTAGCACTCGTTTAAGGTCGCTCTGACACGGTGGCTCAACGACAAGGAGGCGTTCCGGCGCGTCTCTCCGACGAATGAGCCGAAGCGCGAGACCCGTGACAGTTTTGAGTATCATCCGCGATTGTCTCGATGCGCTGCTGCATCCCTCCGCGCGTTACGACGCGCTGACGCGAGCGCGCCATCGTGCCTTCATGGCGCCGCGTCTGCTCGGCAGCCTGGCCGCGTTTGCCGCATTCCCTGTTTATCTCGCCATGCGTGGCGCGCCGAGCGCGGTCGAGGTCGCCGCCTTTGCCTGGCTGATCGCGCCGATCATGTTGTCCTGGTTCCTGTCGCGCACCGGCCGCTACGAAGGCGCGCATGTGCTGTCATCGCTGGCACTCGCTGGCCTGATCATGGCGGTTGCCATCACGACCGGCGGCATCGGATCATTCGCTGCGGTGTGGCTGATCGTCGTTCCGCTCGAGGCTGCGCTGTCGGCCTCGCGCCGCGTTGCGGCCTTCGCCTCGCTGCTCGCGCTGTCCTGCGCGGGGATCCTGATCCTCGTCGGCCAGCTCGGCTGGCTGCCGCTGGATGAGCCGAGTGCCGCGCAGCGTAGCCTGCTGATGGCGTTCGGCGTCGCCTCGGCCACCCTCTATGCTACGGGCCTCGCTTTCGGCGCGGAGTCGCTGGCGCGCACCGCCGTTGTGCTGCTGTCGCGCGAGGAGGAGCGTTATCGCCTGCTTGCGCGCAACATGAGCGACGTCATCTCGCGGCATCGGCGCAACGGCGCGGTGCAGTTCATCTCGCCGGCCGCCGAGGCCCTGCTCGGAATGCCCGTTGCGCAGCTGCACGGCCACGGCCTGTTCGATCGCGTCCATGTCGCCGATCGCCCGGCCTATCTCACCGCTTTGTCGGATGCCGCGCGCGGCGACGTGCGCAGCGTCGAGTTCCGGCTGCGGCGGGAGCCGACCGGCTCGGACCACGGCCAAACCAATTTTCAGGTCGACTTCATCTGGGTCGAGATGCGCTGCCGGCCGCTCGACCAGGATCTCGGCCGCCAGCATATTGACCGCGATGCCGCACGCGAGACGGAAGTCGTCGCCGTGATGCGCGACGTCACCGATCGCAAGCTCTCCGAGCAGGCGCTCGATCAGGCCCGCAGCGCCGCGGAGGCGGCCGACGCCGCCAAGACGCGCTTCCTCGCCACCATGAGTCACGAGCTGCGTACGCCGCTCAACGCCATCATCGGCTTCTCCGACATGATCGCGCAGGAGCAGACCCTGATGCTGGGTGCGGCCCAGCGCAGGGAATATGCCCAGCTGATCAATGATTCCGGCCAGCATTTGCTGTCGGTCGTCAACGGCATCCTCGACATGTCCAAGATGGAATCGGGCAATTTCGAGATTGCGTCGGAGCCGTTCGCGCCGCGCGCCTCGCTCATGCATTGCTGCAATCTGCTGGCGCTGAAGGCGCGGGAGAATGGCATCGACCTCGTCACCGACGCGCCGCAGGACCTGCCCGTCATGACCGGCGATCCGCGCGCCTTCAAGCAGATCGTGCTCAACCTCGTCGCCAACGCCATCAAGTTCACCGAGCGCGGCGGCCAGGTCTCTGTTTCCGCCGCGGTGTCGGGCTCGCAGCTCACGCTGCGCATCAGCGACACCGGCGTCGGCATCGCGCCCGACGACCTCAAGCGTATCGGCGCGCCGTTCTTCCAGGCCGGCAAGACCTATCAGCGCCGTCACGAGGGCACCGGACTCGGACTTTCGATCGTGAAAAGTCTTGTGGCGTTGCATCTCGGCGATTTGACGGTACAAAGCAGGTTAGGGGAGGGCACCGCCGTCACCGTCAAGCTGCCGCTGGTCTACACGCCGCCGCAAGCCAAGCCCTTCGATGGCAAGGCGGCCGAGAGCAAGATCGCAACCTTGACGCCGGTCCCGCGCCAGGAACTTCACGACCAACATCACGACCAACTTCAGGACCAACCTGCTCCGGTGAAGAAAAGTGCCTAAGAAGTCTGCAAAGGGCGAAGCTGCTCCGCGCCGCCGTGGCGCCAAGGCCGCGGCTGTCGACATCGAGACCGAGCGCAACCTCGTGATGCGCGTGCTGCTGCACAGTCCCAAGGACACGCTGGCCGGCCTCGTCGCCGTTGCCGCCATCAGCGCGATCGTTGCCAATGCGCTGTTCCTCCAGACCGGCCGGCATCCGGCGCCGATGTTCGGCACCGTGATCAATCTTCCGATGCCGTCGTCCGTTCCGCAGGCCAATCCCTTGCCGCGCGCGCGCCCCGTCGGTGCAGATACGTCGCCGCTCGAGCCGAAGGCGACCGAGTTCCGCGTCGATCCCAAGCCTGCCGAGAGAGCGGCCGAGAAGGCGCCCGAGAAGCCCGTCGAGGCCACCGCATCGACGCCGCGCTCAGGCGATCCCATGACCAACCTGGTCAAGGCCACGACATCGCCCTCCGCTGCCGTCGCGCGCCCGCCGGCGCCGATCCCGGCGCAGCAGAGCCCGGCGGTGCGGCGTATCGCCGGCGTGCAGCGCGCGCTGTCCGAATACGGCTACGGCAATTTGAAGGTCACGGGCGCGATGAGCAGCGAGACCCAGTCCGCGATCCAGAAGTTCGAGCGCGAGCACAAGATGCAGGTCACCGGCCAGGTGTCCGATCGCCTGCTGCGCGAGCTCGCGGCCGCGATCGGCCATCCCGTCGAGTAATCGTCACGCTTGCTGAGGCTGGTGCTGATCCCGGCACTGGCCTATCGTCCGACTCATGCGTTTGAAATCCAACATATGGGTCGCGGCCTATTTGCGCCGGTGCCAGACCGAGGGCGTGTTCGGCGCGGTGCGCCGTCGCGGCGCCGAGGAGGCGGGCGCGGTGTTCGTCAAGGTGTCGCTGCTCGACGGCAATGCGATGCTCTACGTGCCGGCGCCGCAGACCGTCTATGACGACGGCCGGCCGGTCGACCGCTTCTTCGTGCCGGTTGCGCCGCAGCCGCTGCCGGAGCCCGCCGTCGAGGAACGGCTGACCAGGGAAATCCGTTTCGATTCGGATGCCTGGATCGTCGAGACCGAAGACCGCGCCGGGCGGCACTTTCTCGAATTGGCGAAGACCTGACTGGCTCCCCCACCGTCATTGCTGTCGATGTTCAATAATTCGCTGATTGGATCGGGGTGGCCTTGGTAGCGGCGAAGGCCTTGGGAGTTTGTCCTGCCAAGGCCTGATGGGGTCTGTGGTTGTTGTAGTAGACGAGGTACTCGAACAGTTCTTTGGCGAAGTGGTCGAGATGGTCGAAGGTCGCGCCTTCGATGACGTCCTCATCGAGGGTGCGCCAGAAGCGTTCGACTTTGCCATTGGTCTGCG
>NZ_AXAB01000096.1:0-2428 GCF_000472645.1 Bradyrhizobium sp. WSM2254
CAGGCCTTGGCAGGACAAACTCCCAAGGCCTTCGCCGCTACCAAGGCCACCCCGATCCAATCAGCGAATTATTGAACATCGACAGCAATGACGGAAAATGAGGCGCCATCCGACACCAAACCCGCCCTTCGCCCCCGCGAAATCCGCATGGCTTTGCCGCGTTCCCGGCGCTAAAAGACGCCGGTCATACGGAGCAAGTCATGCAAGATCTCTGGCGCCTGTCGGCCGCCGACCTCGCCACCCTCGTCAAGGCCAAAAAGGTGTCCGCCAGGGAGGCGGCCAAGGCCGGCCTCGACCGCCTGGACGCTGTCAATCCAAAGCTTAACGCCGTGATCGACCACCGGCCGGAGGACGTGCTCAAGCAGGCCGACGCCGTCGATGCCGCAATTGGCCGGGGCGAGGACCCCGGCGTGCTGGCTGGCGTTCCCGTCACCATCAAGGCCAATGTCGACCAGGAGGGCTTTGCCACCACCAACGGCCTAAAACTCCAGCGCGACCTGATCGCGCGGGAGGACAACCCGGTCGTCGCCAATTTCCGCAAAGCCGGTGCGATCCTGCTCGGCCGCACCAATTGCCCGGCCTTCTCCTATCGCTGGTTCACCACCAACCTGGTCCATGGCGACACCAAGAACCCCCGCGATGCCGCGCTGACGCCGGGCGGCTCGTCCGGTGGCGCCGGCTCGGCGGTCGCGGCCGGCATCGGCCACATCGCCCATGGCACCGACATCGCCGGCTCGATCCGCTATCCCGCCTATGCCTGCGGCGTGCACGGCTTGCGCCCGACCCTCGGCCGCATCCCCGCCTTCAATCCGGCGCTGCCGGAGCGTCCGATCGGCCCGCAGATCATGGCTGTGTCGGGCCCCCTGGCGCGCACCGTCAACGACATCAGGATTTCGCTTGCGGCAATGGCGGCGCGCGACATCCGCGACCCCTGGTATGTGCCGGCGCCGCTGGAAGGCCCCGCGCGGCCGAAGCGCGCCGCGCTCTGCCTCAACCCGGACGGCCTTGCGACCACGCCGGAGGTGAAGGCGGCGGTGACCGATGCCGGCAAGCGCCTCGAGCGTGCCGGGTGGACCGTCGATGTGATCGAGAACCCCCCGCCGATGCGCGAAGCGGTCGAGTGGCAGATCAAGCTTTGGCTCGGCGACGGCTATGGAGCGCAGCTAGAGGCGGCCGAGCGCGAGGGCGATCCCGGCGCGCTGGCCTGCCTGCGCGGCAACCGCAGCAGGGTGACGCCAATGGACCAGGCCAACTACGCGAAGGCCCTGACCCGCCGCGCCACGCTGACCCGCGACTGGATGCTGTTCTTCGAGACCTATGCGGTGCTGCTGACGCCGGTCTCCGGCGAATTGCCGTTCCCGGATCATCTCGACCGCAAGGACGAGGAGTCCTTCAAGCGGGTGTGGGAGGCGCAATTGCCGCAGATCGCGATTCCCTTCATGGGCCTGCCGGGCCTCGTCGTCTCCACCGGCCTCGTCGGCAAGGCGCCGGTCGGCGTGCATATCGTGTCCGGCCGCTACCGCGAGGATCTGTGTCTGCTCGCCGGCGAAGCGATCGAGGCGGGCGGCGTGCCGCCGTCGCCGATCGATCCCGTGGGTTAGCGATGTCCGCGATCTACGACTTCAAGGCCAACTCGCTTCTCGGCGAGGAAGTCGCCCTGCGTCGCTTCGAGGGGCAGGTGCTCCTGATCGTCAACACCGCGAGCAAATGCGGCTTCACGCCGCAATATCGCGGCCTGGAGGATCTCTATCGCGATCTCTCGCCGCGCGGCTTCTCGGTGCTGGGCTTTCCCTGCAACCAGTTCGGCGCGCAGGAGCCGGGGCCGGCGAGCGAGATCCAGGAATTCTGCTCGACCCATTACGACGTCACCTTTCCCCTGTTCGAGAAGATCGACGTCAACGGCGCCCATGCGCATCCCTTGTATGAGTACCTGAAACGCCAGCAATCCGGCCTGTTGGGCGCCTCCATCAAATGGAATTTCACCAAATTCCTGGTGGACCGTGCCGGCCGGGTGATCGCGCGCTACGCGCCGACCGCACGGCCCGAAGGATTGCGGCAGCAAATCGAGACCCTGTTATGAGCGAGACAATCATGAGCGACGAATTTCCGGACCGCCTGTCGGTCGATCCGAACAGCCCCTATTACAACGCGGACATCCTGGCGCGCGACGTCGGCATCCGCTTCAAGGGCATCGAGAAGACCAATGTCGAGGAGTACTGCATCAGCGAAGGCTGGGTCCGCGTCACCGCCGGCAACGCCAAGGACCGCTACGGCAACCCGCTGACCATCAAGGTGCATGGGCCGGTGGAGCCGTATTTTCGAGACAAGAAGTAGGCCGCGGCGCGCCACGTGTCGCGCTGCCGTCATGCCCGGGCTTGACCCGGGCATCCACGTCTTCGTCCTCGCTCGGTGGCCAAGACGTGGATGG
>NZ_AXAB01000097.1:0-2387 GCF_000472645.1 Bradyrhizobium sp. WSM2254
CGCTGGCGCTGCGCGCGCCGGGCCCGCCCTTCTGGCCGACCGGCGTCGGGGCGTCGGGACGCGGCGGCGGATCGTCGGCGCGGGCGCTCCCCATCACGGTGCACGCAAGTAGGGCCAGCGCAAGAGGGATGTGGCGCAGTGCGGTTAAATCGAACAGCATAGAGTTTTCTCCCGGTCCGGCTGCACCTTTCTGTCAGCGGCCGATTGCGACGGTTTAAGGTTGCAGGACAGCCTGGACTGTCGTGGTTCTGGCTTATGTTGCACTAGGCGTATCTGCCAAACGGCTCTCTTCAGTTAGCTAAGAGTCGGGAAGAACAAACCTACTAAGTCTAGTAGTCGCCTCTATTCCTGAGGGCACGCGCCGCCTGCGCAATGGCACAAAGCCTACCTGCGGGCCAAGGGTGAGCATCGCGGCTTTTGAGCCGGCGCTACAGGCGTATTTTAAGGAACCGCGAACCGAAGCGGAGATTGCGGACTATCGCGCCAAGCGCGGCTTTTGTAAAAAGCTTCAGGACGAAGTGATGCCCGCTCTGCGCCATCTCCGGTTCGTAGGCGCGACCGGCGAAATCCGCTTCGAGCTTAACAGCAATGTTCCCGACTGCTGGCTCCGTGATGGCGTCGCCTCGGCGTCCCAACGTCTTGAAGTGACCCTGGCGCAATCGAGAGAACAGCATCTCGTCGGCATAGAACTCAACAAAAACGGCATCGGGCGAGGATTTCTTGGCTTGCCGGACTATGCTCCCGCCGAAGCTTTTTCCCAAGTGATCGCCCTCGCCCTCGCCATGTATTCAACGGAAGGTGCGCGCCGACTGCCGTTGGAAGCGGCATCAAGCGTTGTCTTGACAGCCCTTCCCATCACCATCGCGATCACCATCGCGCCACGTTCCAAGGCGCTCGAAACCCGACCTTTGATGGTGCGCCTAAATCCGCTCCTTCGGCGGCGACGGATTCTCCTCCCGATCTCGGATGCTGACGCGAGCGTGCCGCCGAAATCGGTGCGAAATAGTTCGTCACATCTCAGTGACAACTTCGCGCGAAGCCACATCACCGGGGCTTTGGAAGAGCATCGCGACCGATCTGTTTTAGGCGGTCAGGACTTATTTCACCTGTGGTCGCAGCTTCCAGAATTGTCGAGGCGACATGGGTGCGAGCACCGGTATCGTACCGGGAAAGATTTTTGCAGACATCGTCGAGGACCACCCGCAGGAGCGCAGTGGTGGGGGCATCTAGCATTTGGAGATCTCCCTCATTCTCCAGGAGGCAACGATAGCGTCGATTTCGCGTTAGGAGCGCCACGTGCAAAACTACCCAAAGTAGAATAGCCATTAATTCACTATGGAAGAAGAAGCTGACAAAAACGCAACAAGCAGATGTCTGTCTGAATTAAAGAGCGACTGCGCCTGACGTCCACGGGCCACTGCGTTCCAATCGTTGTTGCTTCGCGTTTTGATGCATCTGAGGAGATAGCATCGCGATGGCAGTCGCACGGGGGACGTCCGATCAGGCGGAAGTCCAACGTCTCTCAACCTTGCACGGAACGTCCATCTATATGAGCAATACTTAGAGGAATGTCTCGATCATGCTTGACGATCACACATCAGCGCAATTGTCCTCCCTGTCGCTGGAACGCGTAGATCGGATTCATACCGCAATAAGCGTAGGTGCCGGATGCGGTGGCCATGCACTGGTCATAGGTCGAGAACTGGCAATTGCCCGGATATCCCCAGGTACGCCCCTGCAGGCAATAAATGTCCTGCCGAGCCGGGGGGACGTACGACCGCCCCCGCTGAGCGGCGGTCGAAGGCGATCCAAAGCCGACAAGGATGGGAAGTGCAAGCACGCCGATAAACAGAAGGTTGCGCATGAGACCTCTAACCTCCGTTAAGTCTTGCTGAAGGATAGAGGATTCTCATCTGATGTTTTGATCTTAATCAATGGCAAATAGCCGGTCGCAGCCCGTCCGGCGAACGCCTGCGAAAGAAGCTCGAGCGTGACGGCGCTCCCTGGAGCAGCATTCCTGCTATTTGTAGGAGAGGAACGCATCTTTCCAGCGCGGTGAGGGGGGTACATGTGCGGCAGAAAAATCCCTGCGGCAAAGGATCAATCGAGCTTGAGAACTCTCGCGCTCCGGAATGAGCCGGTTCGGATCGGCGGCAAGCCCTACGACGAGCTTATCAAATGACCGAAGCGGTAGAAAATTCACCGTCTCAGGCCTGCCGTAGATCGCGTAGCGCTCCAGCTGCTCGATCCCAAGGGACCTGACAGGGCTCATGAAAGGTTGAACGAGCTCTTCTAGTACTTCGTCACAGTGATTATGACTCTTTGGAAGTGGCGGGATAGGCGCCTGCCATTTTGGCGCGAGCCTTGTCTGTCGTGAACATCCATTT
>NZ_AXAB01000098.1:0-2101 GCF_000472645.1 Bradyrhizobium sp. WSM2254
GCCCATCATGGATCGACCTCGCCGAGATTCGCGTCAACACAACGGAATCACGGTTCGCGGCCTGCCTCAACCGACTTTTGCAACAAAATCGGCCCGTAGGCGAAGTCCAGACCGGCTCACCCGTGGTCCGATTTGTGGGGCAGAGCGGAAGCGGCTCGTCCGGGCGCACCCGACGCGATTGACCCATTGCGGACCTCGCCTGTGGCTAACCTGACGCCATTCTGGGCCGCCGGAAAAAGCGTGAGCAATGGACCTGAGACCGGGCGCAGCAATAGCGGCAGAAGCATGTCGACTGGAAATTATTCAGCTTCTAGGACGAACAACCCAATTCTGTCAGCGATGGATGAATTGACTGAAGCCATAAGGAGAGGCGTGTTGAACAAGCGGAAGCGGCATGCTGAAGGGCGAGGGTCACATTTCAAAGCAGGAAGAGTGGCCGCCTGCGCGATCAGCGCTTGTCTGCCGGTTGACCGTTGGCCTTCTTCTCGAGTTCATCGATTCTGTCGAGTGCGTTGCTAAGGAGTTCGCCTAACACCAGCAAGAGTGGAGCTGCTGCGGCATACCGGGTGTCGCAGCATGTATCACTCGCTTTATTTCCTCTCGCATTGCCATGGCCGTTCTCGCAGTGCCCTTCGTGATCGGAGCTAAGACAGACGCGACTTCGTCGGCTCTGCGCAAGTCGAAGTCACTTGCGGCGATCCTGCTCAATCCGGTTGGCAGTCGCGAGTTTTCCCTCGATGTACGGCTTTAGATCACCGACCTCTTTCTCGAGGGCCTCTCGCGGGATGTTTTGATTCTTGGCCCCCTCAACGAGGCGGTCAACCAATACGTCCACGCTTTGTGAAGCGCCCGGCGTCCCGTATTGCTCCGCAGCGTGAACGCTGTTCTCGACCCAAAAATCAACGTACTCGCGTGTCGTCGTTAGCATTGAAGTCTCTGCCAGTATCGAATTGAGCTTCGCGTGGAGAGTAACTATATGCAGAGCTGGGGGCAAGACCGCGCCCGCACAGCGGTGCCAGGCTTAGCTATCAGACGTTCCAGTTGTGGGCTGTACCTCCCGGCTTCACCGGCACTATCCTGCTTCCATCCTCAGCGGCCTAGTACGATTTTCGCAGTGGCCTGTTTCGCCTTTTGAGCGCATAAACGGGGATGCTCGATTCTCACTACCGATCCTGCCAGTGTGGAGCGGTCTATAGCCGAACCGAGGCGATGGCCCCAGGTCGGCAGATCGCCAGCTTCGAGTGCTCGGTTTGCGGCGCGACTATGGAATCGTGGAACACCGCTTGGGTGCCCACCTATAGATTGATTGCTGGCCCCGTCCGCCTTCCGCGACCCAGCTAGTTATTGCAACTATCAGCAATTCCGCGGATTAGCCATTGATGGCAGAGTCGTTCGGCACTTCATTCACTATCGTTGAGGTGACCTCGGACGACGCTCCGCAGCCAACGAAGCAGATGTGGCTCGCCTTAGCCAAGCCCAATCAGGCATTGACGCTGGTCCTCGCTGCCGTTCCCGAAGGCTGGACTGCGGAAGTTGTGCCAGCGGTTCTCACTGAAAAGCAGCAGAGGATGTTCGAGGAACTCAACCTCGAACCCGGCGATGTTTACAGGATCGCTCGAGAATAAGGCATTCTCGGTGAGCGGGCGGCGTCTGCTATTTACTCTAGGCCGAACAAGGCTGAGGCTATTGTAATGTCGGCCGTCGCGGGGTGGACCGGACGTGGGGTCGTGCTTGCCTCGACCGCCGCTTGTGGCCGTTAGCCGAAGGTCGATTGAGCGCGTGTCATGTCGGCTGTCAGGGGCAAACCGACGCCGATCCAACTTGGCGTGTCCACCGCTGCTTTTGACCGGGAGCGGACATTGCATTGGTCCCCGATGACCGACCCATTGCTGCGAGGCGGCCCTATTCATAAACGTTCTTTCTGCACTGCGGCATACATGTATTTAGCCTCGATTGCCCAAGCTGAATTTAGGTGTGTCTTAATTTGATTTTCGGGCGCCATAATGGGTCCGGAGCTAAACCCAAAATGGCCATCTACCGCCTGCTACAGAACTCTCCGTTAGGCCCGGAGGAAATAACGATATTGACGGACGCCTACGAG
>NZ_AXAB01000099.1:0-2023 GCF_000472645.1 Bradyrhizobium sp. WSM2254
GCCGATCACGGCGATCGCTGCGTTGAGTTTCTGAGACATGGCGTGCTCCTTGTCTTGAGCGCCCCTTGCCAGCTTCTCGTGCTGGCAGGGCCGGACCACGGCCGGACCATCCCATTAGCCGAAATTCGCGCCTGAAAGAGGGGCGCCGCAAGCACGGCCCGGATTGCGAGGGTTGATCAAAGTCAACGACGGGTTGTTCGTTGCATTCCAAATCGAATGACGACACTATTTAAAGGCGAGTTGTGTTCTGGATTGGGAACGGACATGCATCTTTAATCAAACATTGGAGAATTGCGGTGAAGTTTACCCGGCGCTTCGTCACACTGAGCGGTTTGAGCTTGCTTGCATCTTCCTCAAGCGCACTTCGCGCCAATTGGGATGGCCCTATTACCAATGCGATGGAGGCGACGGACGAGTTCTGGCTCGCTACCGACGCTTACGTTTTCGGTTATCCGCTCGTGACCATGGAGATGACGCGTCGGATTATTACCAACGTGGCCAGCGTCGAAGGCACACACGGACCGATGGGGCAGATCATCAGACTGCGCGAATACCCGAATGCATCATTTAGAGACGTAACCGCCCCGAATGCCGATACGCTCTACACCACCTCGTTTTTTGACGTCGGCAAAGAGCCGTGGGTGCTGAGCATTCCTGATATGAAAGACCGCTATGCGCTCTTCCCGATGCTGGATGGTTGGACGACAGTCTTTCAAGTGCCGGGCAAGCGGACCACGGGAACAGCCGCGCAGACTTATGCGATTACCGGGCCGAAATGGAAGGGAACGTTGCCGCCCGGCGTCAAAGAATATAAGTCGCCCACCAACATGGTTTGGCTGCTCGGGCGTATCTATTGCACCGGCACGCCGGAAGACTACTCCGCGGTGCACAAACTACAGGATGAGTGCAAGCTCGTGCCGTTGAGTTTCTACGGCAAGCCCTATACGCCGCCGGCGGGCGCGGTCGATCCATCAATCGACATGAAAACCGCCGTCCGCGAGCAGGTCAACCGCATGACCGCGAAGGAATACTTCACATTGCTCGCGAAGCTCATGAAAGACAATCCACCCGCCCAAGCAGATGCGCCCGAACTCGCTAAGTTTGCCAAGATCGGACTTGTTGCAGGGCAAGACTTTGACGCGAACAAGTTTGATCCGGCTTTTGAAAAGAGGGTGCCACAAGTCGCATTTGATCGGATCATGCTGCAGTTTAAGATTGGCAAGCCCGTCAAACACATCAACGGTTTTGGATACGATGACGTGACTGGCATTTATGGGACGGACTACCTCAATCGTGCGTTTGTGACCGCTATTGGCCTTGGCGCGAACCGAATACAGGACGCCGTCTATCCGACTTCGCAAAAGGACGCTGAAGGCAAGGATTATGAGGGCAAGAATAAATACGTCATGCACTTTCCTAAGGGCCAGTTACCGCCTATCGACGGTTTTTGGTCTCTGACAATGTACAATGCCGACTACTTTTTTGTTGAGAACCCGCTCAACCGATATTCGCTAAGCGCAAGACAAAATCTGAACGCTAACCCCGATGGTTCGGTGGACCTCTATATTCAAAATGCCTCGCCTGGACCGGACAAGGAAAGCAATTGGCTACCGGCTCCGTCGGGCAAGTTCATTTTGATGCTTCGGATGTATTGGCCGAAAGAGAAATCCCCCTCGATCCTCAATGGCACATGGAAGGTGCCCCCGGTGAGGAAGGTCGCCTGAAGTAGTCGGCGCTTCTCCGGCTTCGAACCCGCCTTCCAAACGGGAGGCGGGTTTTGTTTGTCTGGTTTAAGATGTCAGCTTCTGGCCCCGGAGCTGACGTTTGCTTGTGCCCCGACCAGGCCTGCTTTCAGTGGGTACCCATGTTCAAGGTTGGGCGATGAGGCGTCGGTTCAAACAGACAAACACCCTAGAGGTCCGTCTTGNCGAAGAAGCGACTCGCCTACGTGATAAAGCCGCACTGCTTCCACCTGGGGCGGCTCGTGAGGAGCTGCTACGAAAGGCCCGACAGGCCGAGACCG
>NZ_AXAB01000100.1:0-1553 GCF_000472645.1 Bradyrhizobium sp. WSM2254
GTATCAGTCGGATCCGCCGCCAGGCCAGATGCCGGCGCCACGCCGAGCATCGCCAGCAGCTGGGCGTTGGTCAGCCCAAGCCCCGTCGTGGTGCCGGAAGCCACCACGGTCGTCACCGACGAGCTGACCGTGTCCGACAGGTCCGCATCGGTCACCGTCAGCGTCCCGCTGGTGGTGAGGCCGGCATTGGTCTCGGTCAGGGTCGCGGTCGCGGTGTCGGGCGTTCCCGTTGCGACGAGATGGACGTCCGGCGCGTCGTTGGTGCCGGTCAGGGTGATGGTCAGCGTCGAGCTCGAGGTTGCGCCGTGCTCGTCGGTGACGGTGTAGTTCGCCACCACATCGGCCGTGGCGCCCTGCGCCAGATGCTGGTAGGCGGCGTTGGCGGCATCAAAACTGTAGCTGCCGTCCGGGTTCAGCGTCAGGCCGGCGACCGCGCCGGTCTGCGCATAGGTCAGGACCGCCCCATCATCGATGTCGCTGTCGTTGCTCGCGACCGTGCCGGCGATAGTGCTGTCCTCGCTGCCCGCGTTGGTATCGGCCACCGCGACCGGGGTGTCGTTGGTGCCGGTCAGCGTGATGGTCAGCGTCGAGCTCGAGGTCGCGCCTTGCTCGTCGGTGACGGTGTAGTTCGCCACCACATCGGCCGTGGCGCCCTGGGCCAGATGCTGGTAGGCGGCATTGCCGGCATCGAAGCTGTAGCTGCCGTCCGGGTTGATCGTCAGCCCGGTGACCACGCCGGTCTGCGCATAGGTCAGGATCGCCCCGTCATCGATGTCGCTGTCGTTGCTCGCGACGGTGCCGGTGATGGTGCCGTCTTCCAGGCCGCTGTTGGTGTCAGCCACCGCGACCGGGGCGTCGTTGGTGCCGGTCAGCGTGATGGTCAGCGTCGAGCTCGAGGTCGCGCCGTGCTCGTCGGTGACGGTGTAGTTCGCCACCACATCGGTGGTGGCGCCCTGCGCCAGATGCTGGTAGGCGGCATGGTTGGCATCGAAGCTGTAGCTGCCGTCCGGGTTCAGCGTCAGGCCGGCCACCGCGCCGGTCTGCGCATAGGTCAGGACCGCCCCGTCATCGACGTCGCTGTCGTTGCCCGCGACCGTGCCGGTGATGGTGCTGTCTTCCAGGCCGCTGTTGGTGTCGGCCACCGCGACCGGCGTGTCGTTGGTGCCGGTCAGGGTGATGGTCAGCGTTGCACCCGAGGTTGCACCGTGCTCGTCGGTGACGGTGTAGTTCGCCACCACGTCGGTGGTCACGCCCTGCGCCAGATGCTGGTAGGCGGCGTTCGCGGCATCAAAACTGTAGCTGCCGTCGGGGTTCAGCGTCAGGCCGGCCACCGCGCTGGTCTGCGCATAGGTCAGGACCGCGCCGACATCGACGTCGCTGTCATTGCTCGCGACGGTGCCGGTGATGGTGCTGTCTTCCAGGCCGCTGTTGGTGTCGGCCACCGCGACCGGGGCGTCGTTGGTGCCGGTGATGTCGATCGATACGACCTGGGTGGCGAGGCCGCCATGGTGGTCGTCGACCTCGACCGTAAAACTGTCGGCGAGATGCTCGCC
>NZ_AXAB01000101.1:0-1457 GCF_000472645.1 Bradyrhizobium sp. WSM2254
CCAAGAGCCGACCACCCATGAATCATTGAAAAATTGATTCGGGAATCCTATAAAACGCGGCAAAATCAATAATCTGCCAAAGTAGTGCTAGGGCGCGGACTCATAACGCGCAGCCAGCCCTGTCCAGACGCAACGCTTCCGGGCAGGCCCCGGTTGGACACTTACCGAGTAGAAGGGGACCGACAATTTCCGCTGAAACCGTCCCAATGGACACCTTCTTGCCTTTGCTTTCGGTGCTATGATTGGGCACCAACGGCAGTGCAACATCTGGGTTTGGGGGTCCTATTGGCGATTGAAGGAGAGCCGGGACTTCAACGCGAAGCTCTCGTCAGCGAGCCGGCCCTAGACCGTGCCGAGCGGTTGGCCAATCTGCTGGCCTCCATAGTTGAATCTAGCGACGACGTGATCGTTAGCAAGAATCTGGACGGCATTATTACAAGTTGGAATAAGGGGGCTGAGCGCATCTTCGGCTATTCGGCCGCCGAGGCGATCGGCCAGCCTATTACACTTGTGATCCCGGAGGACCGACAAAGCGAAGAACGCGAGATTTTAACCCGCATCCGACGAGGTGAGCGCCTCGACCATTTTGAGACTGTTCGCCGACGTAGGGATGGTAGCTCAATCGTCGTTTCGCTGACCGTTTCTCCTGTCAAAGATGCCCACGGCAATATCATTGGCGCATCTAAGATTGCTAGAGATATTACCGAGCACAAGCGAGCTCAGGAGCAGATTCGCATTCTGGCTCGCGAGGCGGAGCACCGAAGCAAGAACATCCTCGCGAACGTACAGGCAATCATCAATCTTTCTCAGTCCGACACCTCCGAGCGCCTCAAGGAAGTGATCAGCGGGCGCATCCAAGCGATGGCAAATGTTCACTCGCTGTTTGTTGAAACGCGGTGGATAGGAGCCGAGGTCTCGGCGATCGCCAAGCAAGAGCTCGCCCCTTATCTCCAAGAAGGCCAAGACAAGCGGATTGTGATGGAGGGTCTGCAAATTGTATTAGAACCCACCGCTGCACAGGCGATTGCTGTGGTTTTGCATGAATTAGCGACCAACGCTGCCAAGTATGGAGCGCTATCTAACGCGAAAGGCTGGATTGGATTGGATTGGTCGCGAGCCGAGGATGGACAGCTAATGCTCCGCTGGACCGAATTGGGCGGTCCGAGGGTAAATGCGCCCGAACGCAAGGGCTTTGGTAGCCGCCTCATCGAAGGAACGATCACCCCACTTGGCGGCAAGGTGCATTTTGACTGGCGCGCGGAAGGGCTAGTTTGCGAAATCGCCGTTCCGACGTAAAACCCAATCGAGCTTGGCTTCGCTGCTCTCACGACATATTGCGCTGCCCCCAAGAACTTGGTCGCTATAGGAGCAAAGGGGACGTGTCATCAGTCACATAACGCCACCGAGTTTATAGGTACACGGCCTAGCACTACTTTGGCAGAATTGGTTTGCGCCAC
>NZ_AXAB01000102.1:0-1272 GCF_000472645.1 Bradyrhizobium sp. WSM2254
CTGATTGCCTGCAACCTCGGCCCGAAGCTGAAGACTACACCTGGAAGCGAAAGTCTCACTCAGTGGAGTGCTTCCGCTCGTGGCCCGTTTGAGACATGCCGGGGCGGTCTGACGATGTCCGTTGTTCGGGGCAGACCAGAAATCGCGTTTCGGGGCCGTCAGGGACCCACAGCGATCATAGGCCGTGTCAAAATCCTGCAACGTAGCGACGTCCTGCCGGGCGTGATGTGCTATGGTTCAGTTGGAATTGGTTCTGGCCGAAGTGCAGGCTTCTTCTGAGCTGATGGATGGCGACATGAGCACGACGTTCGGGGCCGGTTTCCATGCTGCACCGGGTAAGACGGTCGATGCTTCGGCATACGAGCGGTGGACCGGCCGGTGGTCGAGGCTCTTTATTCCGGCGGTGCTCGCTGCCGCCGGTGTGGGACCAAAGTGCCGCGTCCTCGACGTCTCCACTGGAACAGGCGAAGCCGCGCGGATGGCGCTTTCGCTCGTCGGCACCGAGGGCGTCGTGGTTGGCGCGGACATCTCGCCTGAGATGCTTACGAGCGCACGCGCAGGGTTGCATGGGTCGCCGTTTCTGCCGGTCGCGGCCGATGGCCAAGCATTACCGTTCAGCGACACCAGCTTCGACGCCGTCGTTTGCCAGCTCGGCTTGCAGTTCTTTCCCGATCCAGCGCGGGGCGTCGGGGAATTCCGGCGCGTTCTGCGCAAGGGCGGTAGCGTGGCGATATGCGTGATCTCCACTCCGGATCGGGCACCCATGTGGGGTAATCTTGCCGAGGTCCTCAGCCGCTTCCTGCCGGAACTGCGCGATGTCCTGTTTCTCTCGTTCGCGCTGCACGACCCGAACCGGCTGGAAACCATGCTCGTCGGCGCGGGCTTCCGCGACGTCCGCGTGGAGCGCACAACGCGGGAAGACAGCTTCGAGAGTTTCGAGGACTATTGGCAGCCGATAGAAGCCGGTGTCGGTTCTATACCCCAAGCCTTTTTGCGGCTCGCCACCGCTGACCGACAAGCCGTGCGCGAGGAGGTGCAGTCGCGCCTCTCGCGTTTCGAGCTGAACGGTAAGCTGCGCATGAGCGTCGAGATGCTGATCGGCAGCGGGCGCGCGTAGGAGCGCGGCACAGGTCTGGTACAGCGTTCGCCGAAGCTATGAGTGATCTGGACTTCTGCAATTGGCCGATTTTGTTGCAAAAGTCGGTTGAGGCAGGCCGCGAACCGTGATTCCGTTGTGTTGACGCGAATCTCGGCGAGGTCGATCCATGATGG
>NZ_AXAB01000103.1:0-1210 GCF_000472645.1 Bradyrhizobium sp. WSM2254
GCCTGCCATTTTGGCGCGAGCCTTGTCTGTCGTGAACATCCATTTGATGCGAGAGCGGGCGGTATTTCGTTGTCGTTCCCAAGCGGTGATTTCGCGGCGCAGTCGCTTGGGATCGTCGATCCTGCGATCCAGGCACTGGCCTCGCAGGACGCCGATTTCGATCTCGACCATGTTGAGCCAACTTGCGTGCTTTGGCGTGTAGTGGAACTCAAGCCGTCGCAAAATCCGCCTGGCTTCGGCGGGCGGGAACGCCTGATAGAGGGCGCCGGCGGAGTGGGTCGATAAATTGTCCTGGACGACCCGGATGATCTCAGCGTCGGGATAATGGATGTCGACGAGCTCGCGCATGCATTCGGCGTAGTCTTTTGCCGCGCGCCGCTCAGTGACTTTGACCTTGCGCCAGGGACGATGCACGTCGAGCAGGACGAAGAGATTGACGGTGCCATTGCGACGATACTCATAATCGTAACGTTCGAGCCTACCGGGCTTGGCCGGAATGGGCTGACGCGTTTCGCCGATAAGTTGCACGGGGCTTTCATCGAAGCATACCACCGGTCGCGCGGGATCAGACGCCTCGGCGTAAAGGTCGAGCACATCCTCCATGCGGGCGACGTATTCGCCATCGACCTGCGGAATGCACCACATGTCTTTGCGCCAGGGCTTGAGGTCGTTTTCCGCCAGGCGCCGCCGAACCGTCTCGTGCGACAGGCTCTTGTGTTCGGTGAGTTTGACCATCGCGCCTGCCAGCAGCTTGAGCGTCCAGCGGGCACGGCCCTTCGGGGGACTGGCACAGGCGGTCGCCACCAGCAAGGCTTCTTCCTTGCCGGTGAGTTTGCGCTCCGCTCCGGGACGCGGCTCTTCGCTCAGCGCCCGCTCCAGATTGCCTTCCACGAAGCGTCGCTTGGTCCGATATACGGTCGAGCAGCTCACGCCAACGCTCCTTGCGACCTCCTCGTCGCTGGTCCCGGCATCGGCGGCCAGCAAAATCTGCGCTCGCTTGAGCTTGCGGGACGCATGCTTGCCGCCGCTGAGCAGCGCCCTTAGTTCGGTGCGCTCGATTTGGCTGAGTTCGACCCGATAGCGTACATTCATGGCGTGCCTCCTCGTTCGAGGCACGCACGAACAACTGAATCGGATGGCCGGCTTGAGTCCTTCGACAAAACCCTTCACGCCCACGCAGGGGCAGTATCTGGCTTTTATCCACCTCTAT
>NZ_AXAB01000104.1:0-1163 GCF_000472645.1 Bradyrhizobium sp. WSM2254
AAGCCGACCGAGCTTCAGGATGCG
The DNA here is from genome assembly GCF_000472645.1 of Bradyrhizobium sp. WSM2254. Taxonomy (NCBI): domain Bacteria; kingdom Pseudomonadati; phylum Pseudomonadota; class Alphaproteobacteria; order Hyphomicrobiales; family Nitrobacteraceae; genus Bradyrhizobium; species Bradyrhizobium sp. WSM2254. Next base: position 25 of record NZ_AXAB01000104.1, read on the forward strand.
CTTCAAGTGTGCGAACCGCATCTCGATCTTCTTGCGCTCATGTCGCGACCGCTCGAAGCCCTCGGTGCCAGCAAACGACCGGGCAACGTCTCGGGCGTGCTCATGGATGTCGCGCGGGATCCTGCGCGATGGTTCCTTTGGGCAGCATTGCGGTTTGAGTGGGCAAACATCGCAGTCGAGCTTGCTTGCGCGATACAGAAGTGTCTTGCCCTCGTGCACGGTGCCGCTCGTCCCAAGCCGCTTTCCGCCCGGGCAGTGGTAGACGTCGCCGGTCGGGTCATATCGGAAGTCGCCGCGCGAGAAGGTGCCATCATCCCGCTTCGATTTATCGAACACAGGGATATGTGGCGCGATGCCTTTCTCCTCGACCAGCCAGTTCAGCATCGGAGCTGCCCCGTAAGCGGTATCCCCGATAAGCCGCTCCGGCTTGAGACCGAAGCGCTCCTCCGTTCGCTCGATCATGGTCTTTGCCGCGCCGACTTCGGCCTGGCGAATGGCGCGGGACGCCTCGACATCAACGATGACGCCGAACTTCACGTCGATGAGATAGTTGTCGGAGTAAGCGAAGAATGCCGGTCCCTTGTGAGCGCCGGTCCACTGCGCCGCAGGATCGGATGGCGAGACGAACTTCGGCACAACGTCGCTGGCGGCGCCCCACGCCGTATCGTCGAGGGTCGCCAGATACTCCTTCACCGCGCGGCTGGACCTCGCCGGATCGCGATCCTTGCGCCAATCCTGACCTGCGATCGAGCGTTGCTTATTGGCATCGGCCGCAATTAGGCTCGCATCGACGGCAAAGCCTTCACCGCCAACCAGACCGGCCGCAATGCACCCCTCGACGACCCGCTCGAACATGTGGCGAAATACGTCTCCATCGCGGAAGCGCTCGTTGCGGGCACGCGAAAACGCCGAATGATCCGGGATAGCGTCCTCGATCCCGAGCTTGCAGAACCAGCGATAGGCAAGGTTCACCTGCACTTCACGACAGATCAATCGCTCCGAGCGGATCGCAAAGACATATCCCACGACCAGCATCCGGATCATCAGTTCCGGGTCGATCGACGGGCGACCCATGAACGAATAATGAGGTGCTAGTTCACTGCGAAGCCAGGACAGATCAAGAGCAGCGTCGATCTTCC
>NZ_AXAB01000105.1:0-1014 GCF_000472645.1 Bradyrhizobium sp. WSM2254
GTGGTATACCGTTAATGTGCCAGCGTCTACCTTAACGGAAGACACTTTGTCGTTCCATTCATCTCCCAGATAGGACCTTGTTTCTCCCTTTTGCACTCATGCCATGGTCAGCCATTTGTTACTAAAAGATTGAAATATATATAGTATTTACTGAAATCTTGGGGTAGGACTAACGCTGCCTTGATAGCTGTTTATTGCGACTTTAGTCGCAAATTGCAACTTATGTTGCTTTTTTCAACTGGGAAAGGATTATCGAGAGAGAGCCCAACAAATCACCTACCCAACTACTCAAGTTTAGAAACCAAGTTTGTCAAAAAAAACTTGGCTTCTCTATGGGACTATTAATTTTTTGGATCGTCTCGATCGGATGAAAAATCCATCACCTTTTTTGTCTTGACATTCCAACGCTGCAATTGACGGTGAATCGTGCTTTTATTCACCTCCAATATTTCAGCCGCTTTTTTAACATTTCCATCACAATGGGCAAGGGTACGCTCAATCGCCTCTTTTTCTATTTGCCAGAGTGGGGCAAGTTGGTGCGGAGGAGTGCTTATGTCAGTGGTATGCTGAGGGAGTGAGGACTCAAGCTCACTGTGAAGAAGATCAGTATATATCATCTCAGGCGTGACTATCTTGCCAGTGTGCATGATAACAATATGGCGAATAACATGTTGCAATTGTCGCACATTACCAGGCCAATGATACTGCTTTAGTATTTTCTCAGCTTCAGGGGAAAAACTTTCAAATGATCGGTTTTCCTCCTTTGCATAGCAAGTCAGAAAATCTTGAGCCAGCAGTAACACATCGTCGCCACGTTCACGCAGTGAGGGCATCTTGAGATTGATGGCACCCAAACGACGGTTTTAGTTGCGTTGATTAACGCGATGTCGTCACAAGAGATAATTAATAATTTAAAATCGCTCAAAGCGCGAATTCCAACAAAAATTTATAGACATCGGTTCACCCGTGGGGCATAGAAATGTCTTGTCGGGACAATCTGCTTTGACGGCATAA